>CAZTFG010000021.1:0-30698 GCA_964612725.1 uncultured Lishizhenia sp.
GTGATTTTTATGATCGGTCCATTTTTCTGAAATATGACCAGCTGGGATTTTAGAATCTAAAATTGACATATCAATTCGAATTTTAATCTATTTAGTAATGAAAATAACAATCGGAATAAGCGCAAATAGTCCGGGAACTAAAATAGCAAAGCCGTACCCTAATTTTTTGATCCAAGGCGTATAGGTAGGATGATTAACTCCCAACGACTGAAACGCAGAGGAGAATCCGTGCCATAAATGGAATCCTAGAACCAACATACTGATGACGTAGAAAATTAATCCCGCCAACGCCATGTCATTTTTAGGGAACCCTTGTTTTGTTTTGTCGTGTCCAAAAAACGCAAATACCAACGAATGTAAATCTTTATATCCTTCTCCTAATTCAGGGTTTTTGCTCATTTGACTCATGTCAGGTAATTGTTGCCCAGGATTCATTTGTTTCATAACTGCCAATTGCTGTTCAAACATTTTGGAATCAATAAACAACTTAGTTCCTTCTTTTACGATTACTCCTTCTTTTGGAATAGCATCTCCTTTTACTGTATAGTACATTTCAGTTGGACGTTCTGCCATTGGAGGATACACTGTGTATGTGTGTAAAGGGAATTTTTCACTTGATACTTTTGCTTTCCACCAGAAATTCGCCATGTGTGTAGCTAAAAACACCAAAATCAATGTTCCTAACACTGCCATATTTCTAGATGCCATTGAACTGTTGGCGCCAGGCTTACTGTATGCATAACCAACGGGTCTTGCTTTTTTGTTTTGAAACGCTAACATGATTCCGTCCACTGCGTGAAAAAGAATCGAAATATACGTTACATAAGACAATAACTTAATCGCTGGGTTGTGTGCCATGAAATAAGCATATTCATTGAAGGCTCTTTTTCCTTCTTCGCCCGTTTTTAAAACAAGTTGTAAATTACCCGCTAAGTGACCTACCAAAAAGGTACACAAAAACAATCCGGTTAATGCCATCCAGTATTTTTTGGCAATGGATGATTTTAATAAAACTGATTTACTCATATTCCTATTATAAATTCAACGTTTGATGTTAGAGACGCAAAGTTAAATCATAGAACAATGCAGATTGAATTTGGTTCTTATTTAGAATGAATCTATTTAATTACTTTCTTTTCTAAATGAAAAAAGCCATTGGTAAAATTCATCGGTTCGAAAGATTTGCTCCAATGCTCCATGATTTGCACCTTTATCAACAATAAATTTTAATTTTTTTCCTCCATTGCATGCTTTTATTGCATTAGCAACTTGGATAGATTCGTTCACGGGAACTGCTTCATCTTGATCACCGTGTTCAATCCACAAAGGAACTTCTGCTAACCGACATCCATCGCGCACATCACCACCACCACACAGGGCAACCGCAGCAGCCACTTTGTTGGGGTATTTCCCTGTGAAATGCAAGGTTCCATACCCTCCTAAACTCATTCCCGCTATGTAGACACGAGAAGAATCTATGTTGTAATTTCGAATCATGTAATCAACTAATTGCAAGATTTTGTCTGGATTCCAGCTTTCCCCCTTTTTCACTTGAGGACCAATTACATAGCCCGGTACAAAACGACCTTTTTTTTCCATTTCGTGCAAAACGCCATATTTTTTAACCATGTTCAAATCCGACCCGGATAAGCTTCTTCCATGCAAAAAAACTAAAAGTGGTGATGGACCTTGACTATCGACTGAATCGGGAGGAATGGAAAGTAAAAAGGAGTAATAATTTTCTTTGTGAATTTCTGAAAAGGTAGCTTGTGCTTGGAAATTGGCCAGCTGCACAAAATTTAGCAGAATTAGAATTAAGATTTTTTGCATCTAAACAAAAATAGGGATTTAGATGTAAAACAATTAATTTTTTATGAGTGTTTTACGTTCTATAAATCCTTTTTCATTTTCAATTATCAGGGTATATATTCCATTTTCTTCATCGGAGAGACAAATTGTACATTTGTTTCCTTGTGGTGCTATTGATTGTAATAATCTACCAAATTGATCAAACAATTGTAGTTGTGTGGGTTTTTCTGAACCTTTGAACTCAAAACAATTTTGACTTGGATTTGGAAAAAGCAAAAAGGAAGATTCTTCTTGATTGATAATACCAGCATTATTGGTATGAAAAAGTACATTATCTATGTACACTACTCCTTCTCCAACTGGCTCTGAAGCAACTAATAATTGTGCAATGTGCTGTGTTGAATTGAGCGACACAAAATCGATTAAGGGTATGTCAAACGTGTTCCAGTTTTCTAAGGTAGGAGTTAAGGTTATTTCATGTTCGCTATCATCGCCGCCGGAATAAAGTAAATCAGGACCAAAATCTACCAATTTTATTTTCAGACTTGTCAAGTTTGCTGTCCAAGCATTGAAATAGAGATGAGACATTGCTGAAATATTAAGGATATTGCCGCCTGTAGTTTCAATCCCCACAAAATTTAAGTTGCTATACAATTTGGTGTCGTTTCCATTGATTTGCATATCAGTCAATGTTCCTTGTGACCAAGGTGCTTGCCAAGTATTAACTGGCACATTGATGTAGGGGTTGCTGAACATAGAAATTACTTGCTGCGCTGGAAATGTTGGGTCTGGTGCGTCAACTAAAGGGGTTGCTAAAGGCGGGCCTTGGGGTTGAAATTTTATGTTATCGAAATAACAAATATGATCAGAATTTCGGGCAGCAAAATCAGGAAAAATAATGAGTTGATCTACATTAGTTGTAGCAGGTAAACCAACAACATTCGAGAAGTCAAATGTTAATTCTTCCCATTGATTGATCAAGGTATTTGCCAACAAAATTTCCCCGGTTGATGCCCCCGAACTGGTAGCAAATTTGACGCCTACATTGCTAATAACAGGTTTATACACCATGATTTTTACAACGCAATTCGTTGAGTTTAATGAAAACGTTCCAATGTCACTTCCATGTTGTGTTTCACATCCCGCCCAAGGCATTCCGTTTTGCATGGCTGTAAATTTAGCAACGGTATTTGAAGAGTTAAGTCCTATTGGATTGGGATTGGAAACGATTTCAAGTGGCGGCTGTTGGTCGTTTTCAAAAACAGTCCAGGTCCATGAATTGCCTAGCCCATTAGGCTCAAAGGTAATCGGACTATTTTGCGAGAATAGACACGACACTTGAATCAAAAGTAGAACACAAAAAAGTAGACTTTTCATGGTTTTTTAGTTTTTGTTAAAAGTACAATAATATTTCAATAACCAGTCAATTATCATTTTTGAATATGCTTCTCATTCATAACCCCCTCTTTTTTTTCGATTTCAATCCTTCATTAATAAACTCATTGTATCTTTACCGAAGTGAAATTGCATACAACCGAAATATCGAAAACGTACCGCGGAAGACAAGTGGTGAAAACCGTGAGTATTGAAGTGAATCAAGGTGAAATTGTGGGCTTACTCGGGCCAAATGGAGCTGGAAAAACCACTTCTTTTTATATGATTGTTGGACTAGTTTCCCCAGAGGAAGGAAAAGTATTCTTGGATGATATTGATATTACCAAAATGCCTATGTATAAACGGGCACAATTGGGTATTGGTTATTTGCCACAAGAAGTGAGCGTTTTTAGAAAATTGTCGGTGGAGGATAATATCATGGCAATTTTGGAAATGACAACCTTAACCAAACCTCAGCGACAAGAAAAACTAGAGAAATTATTAGAAGAATTTAGCCTCACTCATGTGCGCAAGAATCTAGGAAACCGTTTATCAGGAGGTGAAAAACGAAGAACTGAAATTGCACGTGCATTGGCTACTGATCCTAAATTTGTGTTGTTGGACGAACCGTTTGCTGGTGTAGATCCCATCGCTGTTGAGGATATTCAGAGTATCGTGGCAGAATTACGCAATAGAAATATTGGTATTTTAATTACTGATCACAATGTACAAGAAACTTTATCCATAACTGATCGCGCCTATTTACTATTTGAAGGAAGTATATTAAAGGCGGGAACAGCCGAAGATTTAGCAAATGATGAACAGGTACGAAAAGTGTATTTGGGTCAGAATTTTGAACTAAGAAGAAAAGGCTAGGCATGTATAAGACGCTGATAGCCTGTTCGATGTTTTTGCTCCTTGGATTAGTGGGATGCAAAGACAATTCTGTAGTTGATACCAATTCCACCAACATTGATTACTATCAGTATTTTAAGTTCAATCTCTCTCCTTTTGATATTCCTGCTGCGATTATGCTGCCGGATGAAACCCTCGGAATTGGCACCAGTTTTTTACCTGAGGTTAAGCACAAAGAAGCTGATTTTTTGTGGGAATTAAGCATTGGACCTAATTTTTCTATTTTAATAGAGGATTATGGAGACGTGAAGGAATTAGTGAGGACACACAAAGCCAAAATTTTAGATAAGAATCAAACCATTTATTCTGTGAAATTGTTAGTAGATGAACCTGAATTACTGATCTATGAAAGAAAATTGAAAACAGTGGGCAAGCAAACTGGAGGAGTTACTTATCACGCCTATGCACAGAAAAACATACAAGGTGTTTACTACGAATTTAAAAGTCCTGAAGGAGGACACTCAAAAAAAGTAATAGATATTGTAGAAAAATCGTTAAGGTCAATAAAAGCAATTAAATAACATGGAAGTAACACGCGAAAACATACTAGAAATATTAGGAAACATAACAGAACCAGATTTAAAAAAAGACCTTGTTTCCTCCAATTTAATAGAATCCTTGGATTTTACTCCAAGTGAAATTAATCTTACGGTATTGGTTTCTAACCCCGCTTTACATGCTCGTAAACGGATGCAAGAAGCGGTGGAGTTTAACCTTAACCGATTTTTTGGTGAATCTGTTACAGTAAATTGCACAGTAAAAGGTATTCCCGCTGATGCAAAAGCAGCACGAAGAAAGGTATTGCCCGAGGTAAAAAATATCATTGCGGTGGCTTCCGGAAAAGGAGGAGTAGGTAAATCTACCCTTACGGCCAATTTGGCTGGCGGATTATTAAAAGCGGGATATTCTGTTGGAATTATTGATGCGGATATCTACGGACCATCCATGCCTACTATGTTTGACGTGGTGGGCGAAAGACCAACCATGATTGATATAGATGGTGAATCAAAAATTAATCCGGTTGAAACTCAAGGAATAAAATTACTGTCCATCGGATTTTTTACTGACCAAGATAATGCAGTTGTATGGCGCGGGCCTATGGCAGCAAAGGCTTTGACACAAATGATCACGGATGCTCATTGGGGAGAATTAGACTTTTTGCTAATCGATTTGCCACCAGGAACGGGTGATATTCATTTGTCTTTGGTGCAAACTGTGCCTTTGGATGGAGCAGTAATCGTAAGTACACCCCAAGAGGTTGCGCTGGCAGATGCACGTAGGGGCGTGAACATGTTTAAGTTGGACACACTAAAGGTTCCAGTTATTGGCATTGTAGAAAACATGGCGTGGTTCACTCCGGCAGAATTACCAGAAAATAAATATTATATTTTTGGTCGTGATGGCGCAAAAAACTTAGCAGAAGGAATGAACGTGCCGTTTTTAGGTGCAATTCCACTCGTACAAAGTGTGCGGGAAGCAGGAGATGCGGGAAGACCTGCCGTTTTTCAGGAAAATACACCAACCTCACTCGCTTTTGATGAATTAGTTCGTAACTTCGTAAAAGAATTGAAGGAAATTCAATCTAAAAAAACTGAAACTACCGCTGTATGAGCATCTCTGTTGAATCCTTGTTGATGGAAAAAGTAAATCTTGCCATTGAGCAACTTCGTCCATTTTTGCATGCGGATGGGGGAGATATGGAATTGGTAGAAATTACTGATGAATTCATCGTTCGCGTACGTTTGGTTGGCGCTTGTAAAGATTGTTCTATGAGCGCAATGACACTCAAAGCAGGATTAGAAGATGCCATTCGTGCAGCTGCACCAGAGGTGAAAGCCGTTGTTGCGGTAAGTGAGAATGAAATTTTATAAAATCAATTTCTTTTCTTCTATCTCTTCCTAAAACATACTCCGTAATTTTGTTGTTAGTATAAATAAAAGTATATGATACGAATTGGAATAAATGGATTTGGTCGCATTGGCCGATATGTTACCCGAATGGCGCTCGATCGAAATGATATCGATGTGGTTGCGGTGAATGATTTAGCTGATATACATACATTAGCCCATTTGTTCAAATACGATAGTATTCATCGCGGTTTAAAACATACTTTCACGGTAGAAGGAAATTCGTTCGTTTTTGAGAATGGAAAAAAAATTGAGTTTTATTCTGCTGCTTCTCCTGAACAAATTGCATGGACTTATAATCAAGTTGATTTTGTGATTGAAAGTACGGGTAGGTTCTTATCCACGGAAGATGCTTCACGTCATTTGAAAGGGGGAGCTAGAAAAGTAATTATTTCAGCACCGGCAAACTCTGTAGAAATCCCAACCATTGTGATGGGGATAAACGATAATTTGCTCACCGGCGAGGAGAAAATAATTTCAAATGCTTCGTGTACAACTAACAATGCTGCGCCTATGGTACAGGTAATGAAAAGCCTGTGTACGATTGAAGGATGTTATATTTCAACGGTGCATAGTTATACATCTGATCAGCGTTTGCATGATGCGCCACACAAAGATTTGCGTAGGGCACGGGCGGCGGCTCAATCCATCGTACCTACATCAACTGGCGCAGCCAAAGCCATTACCAAAATTTTCCCTGAACTTCATGGAATAACAGGAGGAGGAAGTGTGCGTGTACCAGTAGCGGATGGGTCTTTAACAGAAATTACCTTAGTGGCACCCGAAAAAATCACGATTGATCAAATCAATGCAGCTATGAAGCATGCATCAGAAACCTATTTAAAAGGAATTTTAGCCTACACCGAAGACCCCATTGTTTCAGTTGATATCCTTGGACACCCAGCAAGTTGTTTGTTTGATGCCGGGTTGACGAGTGTTGTTGGAAGCATGATAAAAATTGTGGGTTGGTATGACAACGAAGCTGGATATTCCAATCGCTTGTTGGATCTCGCTGTGCGTTTGGGGCAGTTGGAGGGATAATGCGCTTATCTCGACATTCCTCAATTGACTCGGTATGTAAAGCTCGATAAGCTGCTATGTTTATCGAAACAAGCGTTGTGTATATCGAAGTATGCTACTCATATTTATATAATCTCCCACATTTTTCTGATTTCGGAGGAGGTAAGGTTCGAAGGAATTGAGTTATTGGAGGGAAGAACAACCCCTTGCACATTTGGTGGTAAAGTCACTGCATCATTAAACATCACAACCGGCATAATTTGATGCCCGGCTTGGTTTAGACGATCAATATAGACTTCTGCTCCGATTCCATTTACTGGTCTTGAAGAGCGCAACGCAATCATTACCGCTCCAACGGATGGTGGCAAATTTTGAATAATATGAAGAAGTTGATCCGGTGAAATGCCATTGGGAAATTGCTTATAGCGAATCTCATTACAAGAAGTAACCATCACGTGAGTATTTACAACACCAAACTGAAATTGAAGATCAAATGTGGCGGTGTTCCGAACTCCTGTTAAAACTCTGATTACAGATGATTTACGCGAGTTGGGCGCTCCGGTAATGATGTAGATTTTCATGGGGTTTTTAAAAAGATTTAAGGAGTTGTAACTCTGTAAGTAACCATAGAACTCATAAATTTTACTTGCGCTAGTGAAAAGTCTTTGGATATTTTCACAAAACCAATGGTAGGCCAATAACCCTGTGCTTCTTGAATGTCATAAACAAATTCTTGGTGTTCATTCACATAAGCCTTCTGAATGTAAAATGTTTCGGAACCAGCCGTGATTATTCCCTCTCCTTCGCAAATTTCAAGTTTTTGAAAAGCTTCTAAATTTATAAAATCTTCCCCAAGTTCGATAGACTGGAATGAATATGTATCACATTGGGAAAGGAATAATGATTCAATTGAACAAAATAATATCAAAAGCAATATTTTCATAAGCTTTAGTCTGGAATATATTTTAAATCGTTGGGATAAGGAATAGAAAGTTGATTTTCACCCCACCCTGTTTTATAGTAGAAAACAGGAAGTGTACATATAACAACTTTATTAGAAATAAAAACATCATTTGGAATTGGATCTTTTACTCCATTTACATTTGGTGGAGTAAAAAAGCTTGAATAATAGTAGTATATAGCATCTTTCTTCATAAATTTATCCAATTCCTTTTTATGGTTTTCATAATATTTTAATTCAGAGTTTAATTCTGTTGGCGTGTAATATTTTATTATCTTGTCAATGCTAACTTCCTTATAATTACCGTTTGTATAATTAAATTTTAGAAAGTCACCATCTTCGATGTTGTATAATTCAACTCCGCTTCCCCTTTTAAGTGGATAAAAATAAAAACCACCACGATTTCCTTCATTAAAGTTAGGAATGCCAATTGCTCTTTTCGGAAATTGAATAAACTCTTCATAAATACGTGAATATATCAGCGCAATAGTATCATATTTATAATCTAAAAATATCTTTTGAAGTTTTAAAGCTAATTTTTGATTTAATATTATCTTTTGATTGTTTAAAGAATATAAAGGACAGAATTCAGGTCTTTTTGGTAGGTATGATTTTATTTTTTCAGTAATAAAAATATTCGTAAACTTATCTACAGTTTCATTTTTTTGAGTTTCATCTTCTGGTCTGGAAATCAATTTAAAGTTTACTTCAATGATTTCTGAATCGTTCAAGTTTAATTTTAATTTTGGAAATTTTTGTTCAAAATATTTTGAGTAATATTCAGTCTCATATTTTAAAAAAGATTCTTTTAATTTTTCAGAATAATCATATTCGATTGTTTCAACATCTTTAGAAAGAGAATTAACAACGATCAAAGAATCTATTAATTGACCATTTGAATATATTAAAATTGCTGGTTTAAGGACATTGGAATTTACGCCATATTTAATCTCAATTTTATCAGCATATTTTTCAGAAAAAAATCTATTAAACCCATAGCCTAGCGGGTATATCAAATATTTATCATCTTTCTTTATTAAATAAGCAAATTTTTCGTTACTTTTTATGTAGTCATTTTCCTTTAGCTCCAAATAATCTATACCTTTAATGCTACAATTAGTTTTAATCAAAATATTTTTATTCTCAGCCAAAAAAGTCTCCCTGTTTTCATTAAATTTCATCAAACTTTCCTTCTTGAATTTTTCAAAATCATTTAGATAATCTTTATATAAATAATCAAGTTTATCTTCAATTGGCGACCAATTTGAATAAACTTTTCTAGAAAGCACAGAATCACTTAACCCAGAATTCTTTAATAAATTGAATGCTTCAAAATATCTTTCATTTGAAATTGACTCTTCAATCCTTTTTTTAATGTTAATTTCTTCTTGTACCTTTTCTTGTTGCTTTCTTCTATATTCACCCACGTAGGAATTATATTCATCTACGGATAAACTTATTGAATAAACATGTACTCCCGGCGAACCGTTGAGATTTACTTTAAGTGTACGTTCACTAGTCGATAAAGTGAGAGAGCCAGCGATTCCTCCATTTTTTGTAAGTGTTAAATATTGAGTTGAAATTCCTTGCCATTGTGAGACATCAAAATCATATCCGTTTAATGCAACACCTTTTAATTTTGGACAAAATCGTATTTCGCTTCCAGTGGGAAAATAACGATCTTCAGGTCCGGAAACAAGCTCATTGATATAATATTCATCGCATTGCCCAAATGAATAAACTGAACTCAAAAGTGTTATAATAAAAAATAGATTTCTCATAATTTTTAATTGATTGGTTTTAGTAAATTTTCATATTCAGAAGGCAAAACACCTTCTTTATTGCATCTAGGTCGTAATTGTTGTTTTAATTCATCGCATTTTTTTGCAACATCGGAATCCAAAGAGAACCAATGAAAAACAAAGTTGCTCAGGATGTATTGATCTAGAAATGCAAAGTCTTTCCAATGTTGTTCAGCAAAAAGAATGCGTTTTGATGTGGTTTCATATCCTTTTTCTTTAAGGATAGAAGGATTGAAAAAATGCTTTAAAATATCGGAATTTCTAACCGCGTCAACGCTATTTTTCGTGAATGCAACGTTTGTTCCCCTCAAAGTAACTCCTTCGAGCTGCATTTTCATTCTTAACAACGCGTCTTGCTTATCAGCATAACCAATATAAATCAATTCATCTTTGTAGGTTAGAAAGTAAATTCCTGAATTTTCAATTTTTGGAAAATCTTTTCGTTTAACAAACTCCAAATTCAACGGAAATACCGCATTTGTATCTATAATAAGATCAAAAAGTTCGTTAGCTTTGAATTTGTGTTCCATCAATTATACTTATGCTTTACAAAGGTAGGTTTCACCTCATTTTTTTATAGTGTAAATCCTTCTTATATTGAATTAAATATTCTATATTTGAACTATTAATTCATTTTTAATGATTCAACAAGCTGAAATAAAATTGAAACAACTGCGTGAGCTAAAAAATTTCACACAAGAGTATATGGCGCAACAATTGGGGCTAAGCACCCGTGCCTATTCTAAAATTGAAAGTGGAGAAACACAACTCACCATCAATCGATTAAACGAAATTGCTGCTATTTTGGAAGTGGATCCTGTTCAAGCACTGGGTTTTGATCATCAAAATGTATTTAATAATTACGGAACTCAAGAAGGAAATATTGGATTAAACCAAACCATAACTATTTCTGACAAACTCATCGAGCAATATGAGAGCAGAATACGGCATTTGGAAGATGAGATTTTGTTTTTGCGGGCTTTGGTGAAGTAGTCTTCGGCGGGCTTATCGAGCTTGTCGAAATAAGCTTTGTTTATTAAAGTTTTTTACCTAACTTCGTTTTAATGAAAATTAATCTTGCAGATAGCTCTAAGGATCCTTCTCTAAAGAGTCTTCATCAAATTATGCTTGAAGTGGCTGAAGATGCTCGTGAGGAACAAAAACAAATTGTTTTGAGTATTGAAAAAGCTATTCAATTGCAATTAGTGAAAATGCAAAAAGAGTATAGGTTCAAAAAGTGAAAAAACCAACTCTTATTGTTGTTTGTGGCCCTAATGGATCAGGTAAAACATCAATTACACGAAAAATTTTAAAACACGAGTGGCTAGATTCCGCTACTTATATCAATCCTGATGATATTGCTAATAACCTTTTTGGAGACTGGAATTCTCCTGAAGCTATTAGAAAAGCCGCAAAATATGCCACAGATCAGCGTTATAATTTACTGGAAGAACGAAAGAGTATAATATTTGAAACGGTTTTATCTAGTTCAGAGAAAATAGATTTTATTTATAAAGCAAAAAAATCGGGTTATTTTATTCGTGTCTTCTTTGTCTGCACCGACTCTCCAATAATAAATGCTTCACGAATTGCACGAAGAGTTATTCAAGGTGGTCATGATGTACCAATACCCAAAATTATTTCTAGATATAGTAAATCAATTGTTAATTGTGCTCTAATCTCAAATTTTGTTGATCGATTATACGTGTATGACAACTCACGGGAAAATAAAGAGCCTTTATTACTCTTCCGATCAAGGAATGGCCAGCTCAAAAAGACTTATCGTATTGTTCATCCTTGGGCTGTAGAAATACACAAACAAGTAATTTAATTTTATAATTACAAGCTCTCAGTTATTTTCTAGATTATTAAAGCCAACTAACGATAAATATCTATTTTTTCCTATCGGCTAAAGCCTCATACAACACGCGTTGAATATCCGTGCGAATATGCATGTCAATGATTTTGCGGTTTTCTTGATCTGGGCACACACGATTGGAAAGAAACACAAAATTTAACTGATTTTCAGGATCTGCCCAAGCAAGTGTTCCGGTGAAGCCACTGTGACCAAAACTGCGTTTAGATGCCAATTTGGTGCAGGTTCCTCCTCCTTCTAATTTCGGTTTGTCAAACCCAATGCCGCGGTGATTATACGAAAATGGATTGGTTGTATACATGTCCACCACCTCCGGCTTTAAATACTGGACATTTCCCATAAAACCTTTATTTAAAAAAAGCTGCATCAACGAAGCTAAATCGGTGGCATTGGCAAAGAGGCCCGCATGACCACAAACTCCTCCCAACATAGCGGCACCAGGGTCGTGAACATATCCTTTCACTAATTGTTTTCTGAATTTGGTATCATTTTCAGTTGGAGCTATGGTGTTGGCATTATAACAAGTTAATGGGTTGAATCCCATGGAACGTAACCCGATGGGCTCATACAGTTGTGTCCGAAGAAAATGATCCAGGTTGTGTTTGCTTTGTTTTTCAATTAATTTCATGATGAAGTAATAGCCTAAATCGGAATATTTGTATTCTTTAGGACCAAGGGGTTGGGCAGCAATCTGTTTATACATCGAGTCAACATAGTCTTCATTCATCCACAGATTTTCAGCCACTTTACGGTTAAACTTCCCTGTTTCTGTTTTACTGAAAAGAGATGGGTTGGGTTCGTTATCTTTTAAAACTTGCAAGTAGAACGGAATCCACGCTTTGAGACCTGCTTGGTGGGTCAACATATCCTTTAATAATAGACGTTCCATGTTTGTACCCTGCACATATTCAGGAAGATAATCAGCTAATTTTTTACTCACATCAAATTTCCCATGCGATTGTAAAAACATCAATCCAGTAGTAGAAGCTCCAATTTTCGTGATGGATGCAAGGTCATAAATATCGTTTATGTTTACTTTGGTGGTGTCTTTATATGTATGGGTACCAAAGCTTTTGCGATAGAAAATTTTACCATCTACTGCTGCTACAATTTCACAACCTGGATAAGCCCCTTGTGCAATTCCATTCAGCGCAATTTTATCAATTTCAGCTAGTTTCGCTGGGTTTATGCCAACTTCTTCCGGATCGGTAAATTTTAATCGCCCTCCCCATTTTAGTTCAATTCCTGAATCTTTTGGGTGAAAAGCAGAAAAATCCTCTGGAAGTTTACCACTTGCCGGAATTGCACCAAAAAGCAATTGTGCCGTTCGATTTTGAATATATGGATGATTTTCGTAGGCTAATACCAATGCGTCGTGATGTGGGATTTTTACTTCTTTGGCAAATTCAAAAGGAGTAAAGAAAACTACGGTTTTTTTTCCGTGGCAATGCACATTATGAAATTCATCTAAGGCATCTGTGGGTAATGCCTGTGTTTCATTAACATGGATAGATACAATTAAATAATCCGCATGCTCAATGATTTTCTTTTGAGATTCGGTTAGTTTATTCGAAAAGGAAGCATGAATTTCAGTGATATTAGCGAAAAGGTGAATGGTTTTGATGAATTCCGTATAGTTTTCTCCTATGGTTAATACCACAATTTTGTTATCCAATTTAGAAAACGGCAAGGTGTTGTGTTGATTCTTAATCACGGTGATTAATTTCTCTGCTTCCATCTTTTGTTGATAAACCGGCAAGCTATTTAAGTGTACATATCTATTTGACAGCCAAGGGATATCATTTTTTGTTTGCGCAATAAAACTCAACTGAATGATTAATATCAGTGCAAGTAAGGCAAAGGGAAAAATAGATGTTAATCGTTTCATGCGTTTAAATGTAGCTTATTGAATAAAAATAGCCAATTTATCTAGGAGCATTGGAATTAGTTTTACTTGTTTTGAACACCTAGGGGTGGACAGGTATCAGAGTAAATTCATGCCAAAAGCTAAGGTGCAACCAATCAAGATACTTACAAGTTTAAACATGTTGAATTTATGATTTTCACTCGTTTCAAAAATGATGGTAGTGGAAATGTGCAAGAATATACCAACAACAACCGCAAGAATTATATCTTCATTAAGTCCAAGATGTTCTGCTTCAACGGTCATTCCAACAATCACACCAATTGGAGTCATTAAACCAAAAAGCAATAAAATAACCCATGCTTTTAATCGAGTGGAATCTGTTTTAAGCAACAAGGTCATTAAGGCAATGGCAACAGGTATTTGGTGAAATAATATACCAAAAAACAAAGAATTGATGTCATGTCCATGTCCATGGTCAACGATGTGTCCAACACCACTTAACGCATTTCCAACGGGAATTCCTTCAATAATAGAGTGAACGGATAATGAGATAAATAAAGCCCAAGGCATCTTCTCTCCTTTGTGAATGTGCACATGTCCATGTTCGATTCCTCCAGAAAAAAACTCCAATATAAGCTGAATTAAAAAGCCAAGTAGGATAAAATACCCTATGGTGTTGGCCTGATGGGAATAGAGTTCAGGAATAAAATGGGTAAAAGCAATAGATAGCATAAAACCACCGCTAAACGCCAATAATAATTTAATGAGTTGTGTTTTATTGGTTGCTTGAAGATAACTCACCGTGAAGCCTCCAAGGATAACCGCCCCTAAAAATCCTGAAATTACAGTGAAAGAGTTAAGCATTTTTTTCTGCAATTAAAATTAACCTATCTGAGTTATCTGGGTTGAAAGGGTTTAAATCGAAGTCGCCAAAGGTATGTAAAAGGCTAAATTCAGGTTGCAACAAGCGTTCAAAATCCGATAAGTTGAGTGCTTGAACGCGTTCCATATATTTACTGATTTTGGTTCCGTCTGTCACCACTATTTTTTTGTAAATGTGATCACCCTCCACCAATCTTTTTATTTGAAAATGGATGCCATCAATCGTTTTTTCCTCTTCAGCTACCAGGTTTGTAATCACTTTTTGAGCATTCATAAAGTCAATAACAAATAATCCTTTCGCGTACAACATATTTCCAACGGCTTGAATAACGAGTTTGTTGTCCCAGGTAGAATCAAAATATCCGAAACTGGTAAATAAGTTGAAAATCGCATCGAAAGAAACGTTTGGAATGAGTTTACGCATATCATGCACCTCAAAATGCAACCCTCTGCGCTCCATTTCTTTCGCATGTTGAATGCTATTTTCAGATAAATCAACTCCTAATACTTTGTGCCCTAATTCGTTAAGTGTAATACTATGTCTCCCTTTACCACAAGCGAGATCTAAGACAGAAGAATTGGGATTTAATTTCAAAAAAGAACATAAATTCTGAATGAATTTCTGCGCTTCATCGTCGTCTCTATTTTTATATAAAATATGATAGTATTGGGTATCAAACCAATCGGCAAACCATTCTTTTTGTGCTTCCATTGTTTATTTAACAGTAAATTCAAATAGTTTGTTCTCTTCTAAAAATCCTTCTAATTTATCTCCAATTTGAATGGGACCTACTCCTGCCGGTGTTCCAGTAAAAATCAGGTCACCTGTTTTCAATGTTATGTATTGAGAAACGTAACTGATAATGGTATCAATGGAAAAGATCATATCCTTGGTGAAACCATGTTGTTTGAGTTCTCCATTTTGAAAGAAACGAAAGCTTAAATCAGTAAGTGAAATATCAGCAACGTTAATCCATTTATTAGAAATTGGAGCCGAATTATCAAAGGCTTTAGCAATTTCCCAAGGCAAGCCTTTTTCTTTACATTTAGCTTGTAAATCACGCGCAGTAAGGTCAAGACCTAAGGTGATTTCAGAATAGTATTTATGAGCAAATTCGACCCCGATGTGTTTCCCTGCCTTGTTGATTTTCACTACCAATTCGCATTCAAAATGAATTTCAGAGTTTAACTCAGGCAAATAAAATTCAGTAGCATCTTTCAATAAGGCAGTATCGGGCTTCATGAAAAATAGGGGTTCTGTGGGCAGGTCTGCTTTCATTTCTTTAGCATGATCTGCATAGTTTCTACCGATGCAAATTAGTTTCATTTTGCTCCAAATTTGTTTTTTAACTGATTTATTTTATCTGAAAAATTCCCTTCTTTTTCTTGTTGATTTTCAGCTTTTATCTTCTCCATTTCTTTTTTCAAACATTGTTTGGTATAAAGCGGAAAATCGGCCTCCAGCATCCAACCATAGTATCCAGGTTCTTCTTTCATTACTTGGCGAATTGTTTTTCCTTTGTGTTTGCCAAAATTATAAATACTATTTCCTTTCGAATCGATAGCTAATCTTCCGGCAAAATCTAGCAACTTAAAATCTCCTACTCGTGTAAACTCAGCCAATTCAGATACTTCTGCTGCTAGGGATGGATATTTTTCCATTTGCGCCTTAAAAACTTCCCATGTTACTTGAGTGTCATATAAGGCATCATGTGCATTGTCCATGGTTTGATTGCAGTAAAATTGATAGGCTGCAGCCAATGTGCGTTGTTCCATTTTATGGAAAATGTTCTGAACATCAATAAAATGTCGATTTGAAAGATTCATATCAAAACCAGCACGTAGCATTTCTTCCGCTAACATGGGAATATCAAACTTATTTGAATTGTATCCTGCCAAATCAGCATCACCAATAAAATCAGCGATTTCTTGAGCGAGATCTTTGATGGTGGGTTCATTTTGAACGCGATCATTTGAAATCCCGTGAATGGCCACGATTTCATCGGGTATGATCATTTCAGGATTTACCAATCGGTTAAAGTGTTGCTCTGTGCCATCAATATTAACACGTACAATAGCTATTTGTACAATGCGATCTTTAGTAAGTTGTGTCCCGGTTGTTTCTAGGTCGAAAACACAAAGTGGTCGATTCAGATTTAATTTCATGAAGTGAATTGAGATAAAAAAAGCCCAATTTTCATCGGGCTTTCATTGGTGTTTTTTAAAATTATTTTTGAATAATAAATTCAGTTCTTCTGTTCATTTGGTGTTGTTCCTCCGTACAATTAACGTTGTCGTTGCATCCGTTCGTTGTTTTAGATTCTCCATATCCTTTGTGTGAAATACGTTTTGGATTCACCACTCGTTTTTTCAAGTATTTAGAACTAGAAGCAGCGCGTTTTTCTGAAAGGGATTGGTTATAAGAAGCTGCTCCACGAGAATCGGTATGCGATCCTAGTTCGATTTTAACATCTGGATATTTATTCAAGTATTCAACCACTTTGTCCAACTCAATAGCTGCATCAGGACGAATATTCGATTTATCAAAATCAAAATAGATCGGATTCAAGGCTAAAAGTTCGTTAATATTTCTATTCGTTGAAATTTCAAACGCCAAGTGAATTACTGAATCAGTTTTTAAAGTAAGTTGAATGTCAAATGTATCAGTTGTATGATATTCAGCAGAAATTACGGCATAATAATCTAACTTATCTTTGAATTTCAATCCGGCAGTAAGTTGGCTTATGAAATTACCACTAGCATCTGTTTTTAAGGTTTCCACTTTATTTCCTTTACGCGAATAGATTTCAACGGTAGCATTTTCCAGTGGTTTTTTGCTATTATCAGCCAAATTGTTTGAAGTAACTTTACCATCTAAATCGTAATCAAACATGCGTGTGATACGTTCTTTTTCTTCTATAAGAAGTACTGTTTTATTTACTTCTTGGTAGGCTAAGTCACAATCCGTTTTGAACGTTTCTTTGTACGGGCTTGGTGAATTATCTTTGTAGTAATAAGTAAGAACATATTCCTTACATTTTTCTAGTTTACTAAAGAAACCACCATCCTCAATGCGCGGAAGTAATACCTCTTCTGTTTGATTGTCACAGTTTTTACAACTCAAAGTAATGTAAGAAGATTCAGGTATTTTTTTACCGTTAGCATGAATGATTTTCCCATTTAAAAAGGCTACATTTTTTGTTGTTGCTTGCGGGAATATCACTTCGTAGATGTCTTTTTCACCCAATCCCCCTTTTCTAAGAGAAGAAACATAGGATTGTTTACCATCTGCAGTAGTTGTGAAGAAAACATCATCACCAGGAGAATTGATTGGATAACCCAGATTGACAGGTGGTGACCAATTTCCTTGCGCATCTCTAACAACCATAAATACGTCAAATCCGCCCATACTGTTTTCGTGGTTACTAGAGTAATATAAAACATTATTATCTAGTCCCACAAATGGAGAATCTTCATCATTTTCAGTATTTATTGCTGTGAAATTAATTGGTGCAGACCAAGATCCACCTTTCTTTTCCATGTAGTAGATATCTCTTTTTCCTTTTCCACCTGAGCGATCGGATACGAAATACATAATTTTTCCATCTGGTGAAACCATTAAATGAGGTTCCCAAGCTCCAGAATTAACACCATCAACAGTTAACGGTTTTGCAGCGTTGAATTCGTTACTTGAATATTCGGTAATAAAAATATCACCAAGACCAGAACTGTCTTTATATAAGTAAATTTTTCGTTCATCTAAACTAATAGATACACTTGCTTCATTTAACTGAGGTTTGGATAGGTCTAATTTCTTTGGATTGCTCCATTGCTTAGCATCATCTAATTTCATTACATAAATATCCTCTGTGTAATTGTTAAACATAGGATCTCTGAATGGTTCAGATTCTCCGTTCTCCCATTTTCTTCTTGAAGTCAAATGCAACGATTTACCATCTAAGGAAATTTGTGAAGAATAGTCTCCGTATCTTGTATTTACTTTATCTCCCAAGTTTTTAACTTTGATGTTTCCTGGGGAAGCCACTAGTGTTTTAGCTACATTACACTGCTTAATACGCAATTCAGCTGCAGAAATTAATTCAGACTGTTTCGCAGTTTTGGACAAGAATAAGTTGTATTGTTCAATTGCTTTATCGTATTCTTCATTCAAATGGAATGCGCGACCAAGATGATAATAAGCATCAATTGGCGCTGCTTTTTCACCTGCTGAATACATATCATAATTTTTGATTGTATTTTCAGTAGCTTTTGTTAAATACTTGATTGCACGCTCAAATTCAGTATGCATTTCTAATAAAATGAACCCTTTTCTGTAGTTGTAATTAGCACTTTCAGGATTGATTTCTAATAGTCGATTCGTAACAACATCCGCATAATAAAAGAAGTTTTCTTGTAGCATGCGTGAACAGTGAACTACTAGTTTCTGTTCATTTGATTCTTGAATTGCTTCATTCAATTCTTCAACGGTCATTTGCGCTTTAGCAGTTGAAAAACTAACAGCAAAACCGAGTAATAATAGTAAACGATTGATTTTCATGGTCTAAAGATAAGTTAGATTTCTTTATTAATATCAAATTGTTCCAAATAATCTGCAACACGACGTACAAATTGACCGCCTAATGCTCCGTCTACCACGCGATGATCATACGAATGAGAAAGGAACATTTTATGTCGGATTCCGATAAAATCACCTTCAGGAGTTTCAATAACCGCAGGTACTTTTCTGATGGCTCCTAATGCTAAAATGGCTACTTGTGGCTGGTTAATAATAGGAGTTCCCATTACATTTCCAAAGGTACCAACGTTTGTTACCGTGTAAGTTCCACCTTGAATATCTTCAGGTTTTAATTTGTTGTCACGAGCACTATTCGCTAATCCATTTACTTGTTTGGTTATTCCAACAAGGTTCAATTGATCTGCATTTTTAATAACTGGAACAATTAAATTTCCACTAGGAAGTGCTGTTGCCATTCCAATATTAATATCTTTTCTTTTGATAATGTTTGTTCCGCTTACGGATACATTGATCATTGGGAAATCTTTAATTGCTTTTACAATCGCTTCAATGAAAATTGGAGTAAAAGTTAGGTTTTGACCTTCTCGTTTTTTAAATGAATCTTTTACTTTGTTTCTCCAATTTACGATAGAAGTCACATCTGCCTCTACGTATGAAGTTACATGGGGAGACACATGTGTAGACATAACCATGTGATCGGCAATAAGCTTACGCATGCGATCCATTTCAATAATTTCATCTCCTGGGTTAGGCACCACAATTGGTTCTTTGATGTTTGAAAGGAATCCACTTGTTGTATTCACAACAGGCGCGGCACTTGTTACTGGTTTTGTTTCCTCAACTGCTTTTGGACTCTCTATTACCGCTGTCCCACGTGTGGAAAGATACGTGATCACATCATTTTTTGTAACGCGACCATCTTTTCCAGTTCCTGAAAGAGAATCTAATTCAGAAAGTTCGATATTTTCTTTAGCAGCAATGCTTTTAACAAGTGGAGAATAGAATTTATCTGAATTGTTATTATTGGAATTCGTCACGCTATTGGAAACAGCTGTAACTACTGGAGCTTCAATTTTAGTTTCCGTTTTTTGAGGAGTCGCTGCAGAAACAGTTGCTCCACCTTCCGTTGAGATAATGGCGATAACATCACCTACTTGAGCTACTTGATCTTTTTCAAAAAATATTTTAACTAAGATTCCGGCTGCTTCAGACGGTAATTCATTATCCACTTTGTCTGTTGCAACTTCAACCAATGGTTCATCCATTGCCACAGAATCTCCAATGTTTTTTATCCAATTTGTTATCGTTGCTTCAGTTACGCTTTCCCCCATTTTTGGAAGACGGATTTCAATCTCTGCCATATTTGCTTTGTCTACGTTCGTATTTAACGCGCCAAATATAATGAATTATAGTGACTGCAGAAAATGAAATGGGGAATAAAATAGGCTATAAATCTAATTTAAATAGATTTTGAAAAATAATTTTAAGATCTATGATTGGTGAGTAATCCCTTGCATACAATACATTCAGTTTGTCTGACGGGATGGTTTTTAGACTGATAGACCAATTTTGAACCGGTAAAATGCCTTTTTTTAAGTTGGGTAATACAAATTGTGCTGATTCTTCCGCTTGTTCCAATTGATACCCCACCAGTGATTTTTTGGAAAGTAATACTTCAAACAAATTTCGAATGAACTTAGATTTTCGATCATAAAACCAAATCAACAGCGGACTGATGAAGATTAAACCTAATGAAAAAACGACATCCACAATGCGTTTGAGTCGTTTGTTTTCTGATTTGGAAATCGAGTTTAAATTTAAGATGTATAAATCTCCGGCGCTATCAATGGAATTGCTGCCAATGAGAAAAGTGGCATCGGGTTGAGCAATTTTAAACTCAAAATTAGCTGAAGTTAATCGAGACATCCAATAGATGATTTTTTTTGCTTCCGTATTTTTTGCACAAAAAATGAATTCGTCAATTTTAACCAAATGAGCAATTTGATCCAATTGATCTATGGTGCCAATGGTGTTTTCTTCACGGGTTTGATCAGGACTAATGCGATGAACTTTAACTTTATCAAATCCACTTACGTTTAATATTTCCTTCACTCGTTCAAATTCCTTACGATCACCAATAATGGCAAATGACTTATCTCTTTTTATCAATCCAAGTTTGCCCACGCGTACTAACGATAAAAACATGCGAGAAAGCGTAAGATAAAGAAAAGTCCAGCTTGCACCAACTAAAATATACAAACGAGAAAACTGCCAATCTTTTGGTAAAAGGGCGTAAATTACTAAAATTAATAGGGTACCAAACAAGATAGATTTTACTAAACCAATCAGTTTTCTTTCTTTGTCGTATAATCCATAAATCCAGGAGAAAAAGAGCCAACTCAGAGTATATAGTGGGAGGGAAGTCCAGATTACCTCTTTGGGAAAATGAACATCTACCATTTTCCATTGATTTGTCAATAAAAATAGACCCACTAAAATCAAGGTAAAATCTACAACAGGTTGAAAAACAGAAGTGATAACACGTTTAAATATGGATAATCCTGCACGGAAATAAATGGCTAAATTGATTAAAAAAGAAAACGATTTGGCATTGGTCTTGGAAAAGTGTTTTTCAGCAAAAATGACCATGGCACGATAAAAAACAAACACATAGTTTACCGAACTTTTTTTTGTGCTTTCACCTTTGTAGTGAATGATGGTTGTATCCGAACAATAATAGTTTTTCCATCCTCCTAACTGTATCCTGTAAGATAGATCAATGTCTTCTCCATACATGAAAAAAGTTTCATCTAACATTCCAACCTGTTCGATTGCCTTGGCGCGCATGAGCATAAATGCCCCACTTAAAATGGCAATTTCATGATTTTTATGTTCATCCAAATAACCCAAATGATATTGATTGAATTTGGGTGATTTTTTAAAAATACGTGATAGTCCAAAAATTTTATAAAAAGCAACTGGTGGGGTAGGTAATCCTCTTTTTGATTCTGGCAAAAAACGTCCTTTACCGTCCACCATTCTCACTCCAAGTCCACCTGCATCCGGATGATTTTCCATAAAGTCAATTACCTTCGTAAAAGTAACTTCCTCTACTACCGTATCAGGGTTTAATAATAAAACATATTTGGAGTCAGAAAGTGCAATTGCCTGATTGTTTGCTTTTGAAAAACCGACATTTACTTTGTTTGCAATACATGTTACTTGTGGAAATTTCTCTAGAACCATTTCAACGGAATTGTCCAACGAGTTGTTATCAACCACAAAAACTTCTGCGTTGATTTCATTAAGTGCCTTGTAAACAGAATTCAAACATTGCTCCAAGAAAAATTCAACATTGTAATTAACAATGACAATAGAAAGAGTATGTTTATAGGTTTCTTTCACTAGTCGGCAACGGCTATGCAGGAAATTTCAATGGGAACATCGAGCGGTAACTTCGACACTTGAACGGTTTCTCTTGCCGGCGGATTTTCTGAAAAATACGTTGCATAAATTCCATTTACCGCTGAAAAATCATCCATATTTTTTAAGAAAATACTGCATTTTACAATATGATTCATCGTTAAACCGGCTTCCTCAACGAGCGATTTTATATTCGAAAGTACACGGTGCGTTGCATTTTCAATGGAATCAATAACCAATTCACCATTCATAGGGTTTAGTGGTATTTGTCCACTTACATATAGCGTGTCCTTACTTAAAATTGCTTGGCTGTATGGCCCAATGGGTGCGGGTGCTCCCGGAATTTGTATGATTTTTTTCATTCTAACTTCGATAACGTTACTTGCAAAATTAAATTGCTGTATTTTTGTACAAAGTAACACATTTCCTATTAACTGTGAAGATTTTACTCGTTGATTTTTATGATTCGTTCACCTATAATTTGGCTCATTACCTTGAGCATCTTTGTCAACGAGTGGATGTAATTAGGGATAATGTATTGGATGTAACTACCATTTCTCAATATGATAAAGTGGTCCTTTCACCTGGTCCGGGATTACCCAAAGAAACCGAGAAAATGATTTCTATCCTTAATGCGTACTCAGGAAAAATTCCAATTTTAGGGATTTGTTTAGGAATGCAAGGCATTGTTGAACATCTTGGAGGTGAATTGTGTCCAAAGAAAAAAATCCTGCACGGCAAACCGGTTAAACTTTCAGTCAATAATCATGAAGTTTTATTCAATCAAATTCCTTCTCATTTTTCGGTGGGTTTATATCATAGTTGGGAGGTACAAATAGAAAACGAAAATGCTAAGTACATCACTTCCTGGGATGAGAATAACGTGATAATGTCTATCGAAATTCCGGAAAAAAGACTCTATGGCGTTCAGTTTCATCCGGAGTCGATTCTAACTGAACATGGTAGGCGAATCCTTCAAAACTTTGTTGAATTGGGTTAATACGAAAAAGGAACGTTGCTAACCTGCTTGTTGTGAGTTAATTTGATTGTATAATTTCCTCTTTTTAAGGTATTTAAGTCTACTATTTCCGCGTCTTTTATCAGTTCCTTTGTAAGAAGAACATTGCCTTTAAGATCTAAAATTTCGATCCCAATTTCGCCGAGTCTTTTTCCGTTTTTAGAAAACTGAATGGAAGTGTTATTTAAAGGCATTACCGTTACAAACCCAGCCTCTTTTTTTAATCCTTTGCGTTGAAACATGTGATTTTTCCGATTTTTAATCGCTGTTTTTTTCACAGGATTAAATACTCGAATTTTGTCTGTTCCAAAATAAACATTCGGTTTACTTTTCAGCGAAATGCTATCAGTGGGGTTTTTCCATACTCTAATATAATCCACCTCGAAGGAGTTAGGCAACACTGTTTTTTTATTAATTCCTGGTTTGAAAGGACCATTATCAACGGCAAAAGAAAGGTTCGTAATTAAGTGCATAGATGTTTTAAAATCGCCCAAGTATTCTGCAATGGTTTCTCCATTTACATAAAATGTAACCCTTCCTGGCTCCCACAAACCAGAATAAATCACCCACTCATCTACCAATTTTCGATTAAATTTCATCCATCCTCCCCAACTCTTTTTAATTGGAAGACCTTTCATTTTAACGTCATTGCATCTGTTAGGACAGTGTATATCAACATGAACTTGGTTGTGCTTTTCTCCTTTCATTTCCATGAAATCAATTTCTTCATTGGGTTCCCCGCCATACAACCAGAATGCAGGCCACAAGCCTTGTCCGGAAGGAGCTTTTGCTTTACATTCGAAATAGCCATATTTGAATTTTTCTTTGCTGAAAATCACCGAGGTTAGGTAGTCTAATTGCATTTTGTTGTCTTTGATAACCACCTTATTTTTTCTAATTTCTGCTGAATCTAAAATCCAATCCGGGAACGAATACCAGGTTGACGTCGTGTCGGCCCCCAGTGTTAAAATACCATTAGAAACATAGGTCATTTCAGGAGCAGAAAACATCCGAGTTTTGAAGTCTAAACCTCCCCATTGATAAATGTCTAACCATTTATCTTTGTTTAGTTTATCTGACTGAAATTCATCATTGAAATAGGGTTTAAGAACAGAAATGGTGTCATCACTAATTTTCCATGTCAGGGTTGGACCTTGAGAAATAGAAAAAAAGGATGCGAAAAATGCGATGGAAAAAAAGATTGATTTCATATGGAAGCAATTGATAGACAAAGCTAAACAAAAGTTTTTCAGAACTTATTTTATTTTTTTACGTAAATGAATTTTGATTTTACAATGCTACAGCTATTTCGATACCTAAGTCTTTTTTTCATGCTGATTTTATTAGCTTGTTCGGGTGGTCCTACACCAATAAAAAAGGCGGTTCCGATTGATTTAATTCAGCTCAAAAAGAAAGGTGTTTTGACTATGCTTACTGAAAACAGCTCTACTTCATACTTCATTTATCGTGAAAAAGAATTGGGTTTTGAGTACGAGGTTTTAGCTGATTTTGCCAAGCATATTGGATTAAAGCTACAGGTGAAAGTAGTTTCTGACGCGCAAAAATTCCATGGGTATTTACTCGATGGTGAAGGGGATATTATTGCTTGTAATTACGCCATTACAAGAGAAAGACAGCGTATTCACTCATTTTCTATCCCTTATTTTAAAACGCGTCAAGTATTGGTTCAACAAAAACCCAATGGATGGGAACAAATGACAAAAGAGGAAATTCAAAAACAGCTCATTACCGATCCGGTTCATTTAAAAAACAGAACTGTTTATGCGCGTCGACAATCTGCTTATTATAATCGTTTGGTGAATTTACAAGAAGAAATTGGAGACACTATTTATTGTAAGGAATTAGCCGGTGACCCCGTGACAGAAGATTATATAAACTCAGTCTCCACAGGAATGATTCCATTAACGATAGCGGAAGAAAATATTGCTCGTTTATCAGCAAAAGAAAACCCGCAAATTGATGTTTCTACCCCCATTTCATTTACACAATCAATTGCTTTTGGTTTACGTAAAACTAGTCCTCAATTAAAAAAAGTACTGGATGCGTGGTTGGTGAATTATATGAAATCTGCACGTTATAAAGAGTTGGTCACACGATATTTTGGTTCCGAAGCGTTCAATGTAGAACCTAGCCCATCTGTTGAATCAACTGACATAACCCCAGGTGAACTTTCGCCTTATGACGCCTATTTTAAAGCAAGCGCCAAAAAACACGGAGAAGATTGGCTATTGTTAGCGGCGATTGCTCACAAGGAAAGTAAATTTAATCCAAATGCCGTTGGATTGGGAGGAGCTTATGGAATGATGCAATTCATGCCAATTTCTGGTCCGTTGTATGATGTGCATCCAAATTCAAGTGCCGAGCAACAAATTGAAGGTGGTATGAAAATGCTGAAAGAACTTTTAAAAAAATATGCAAAAGTCCCAAAACGAGAAGATCAAATAAAATTTGCTTTAGCTTCTTATAATGCGGGGTATTGCCATATCGATGATGCTATGAAATTGGCCGGTAAAAATGAACTAAATCCATATGTTTGGTCTGGAAATGTGGAAGTAATGTTGCGTAACTTATCCAAACCGGCATATTACAGAGACGCAGCTGCTCAGTGTGGGGCATATCGCGGACATGCAGCAGATTACGCCAATACGGTCTTTGCTCAATACATGAAATGGAAAGAACAATTGAATAAATGATGAATCAACCCAAACTCATTGTTATACAAGGTCCAACAGCCAGTGGAAAAACAGGATTAGCTGTAGCACTTGCGAAGGAACTAAATTCCGTTGTGATTTCGGCAGATTCGCGCCAGTTTTATAAAGAGATTGCCATAGGAACGGCAAAACCTACTCAGGAGGAAATGCATGGAGTTCCCCATTTTTTTATTGATTCTCATTCATTGCATGATGAGGTATCAGCTTCAAGCTTTGCTAAGGAAGCTTCACAGCTTATAAATACACAATTAGTCAATCAACCATACATTGTTATCGTTGGTGGATCGGGCTTATTTATCCAAGCGTTGTGTGAGGGTTTAGATGATATTCCTCATGATCGTGAATTGCAAGAAAAAATTACGGAAGAATGGAGGACTCATGGTATAGAAGTACTATTGGCGGAGTTAAAATCCAAGGATGAGGTTTATTTTAATGAAATTGACCAACAAAATCCCTTGCGCGTTATTAGAGCAATTGAAGCCATGCGATTGTCTGGTAAAACCATGACAGAGTTAAGAATGGGTATTCATCCACCTAAATTTGACAACGTACATTATTTTACCCTTGATATCCCACGAGCGGAGTTGTATGATAAAATAAATTCACGCGTCGATGCAATGATATTGGCTGGATTAGAAGTAGAGGCTAGGAGAGTCTATTCCTTGCGCCATTTAAAATCCTTGCAAACAGTAGGTTATCGGGAATTATTTGATTTTATAGAAGGAAAAACAACGCGTGAAAAAGCAATAGAATTAATCAAACAGCATTCTAGAAATTACGCAAAACGTCAAATCACTTGGTTTAAAGGTCACCACCCGGGTATTTATTTGAATGGTGAATTAGAAAATAAAATACGAATAATAAAATCAGAAATAGTTATTTAATATGAATGTAAATACCGAGTATATTGGTTACCTAGCATCGCTTTTGGTTTTAGTTTCATTTTTAATGAAAAACATGGTTCGTTTACGTTGGTTAAATACACTAGGCTGCATGGTTTTCATAGCCTATGGATTATTACTTCAATCCATTCCTATCATTATAACAAACGCAGCTATTGTTGTAATTAATTCTTTCTACCTGCTAAAGAGTAGAAAAAAACTAGTCTCTTTTAAATTTTTAGGAAAAAAATAATTGTTCGAAGTTCGCACGAAACTTAATAATATTATCCATTAGTCTATGGCAGAGTGCAAGTCTGCAAAATACCGATTCATTAAAAATACATGTGCATTTACCCTTGTCTTTTGTTGTAAATAATACTTCATCAAACTCCCCAATCACTTAACAACCTGAAACTTAAGTATGGTTTCTTCTGTTGTTGCTTCAAGAATTGTGAGAAAATACACCCCACTTTCCAGATTTAATAAATCAAACGTAGTTGTATTGCTCATTACTTCTAGAACTCGACCTAACTGATCCATTAGAGATATAGAAGTTATGTTTTTCCCTTGTGGTGCGTCTAATGTCAGAAAAGTACTTGCTGGATTTGGATAAACAAAATAGATTTCGTCGTCATTATTTTGAGGTAGTGAAACGGTACTAAAAGTGTAGCAATCAGACAGCCAAGTACATTGATTACTCGTAACCTCAACAGCATAATCGCCATCATTTATTGGAGTAAATTCATTCGATAGGGCACCGGTAATTGGTAAGTTACCATTACAATCAATCCATTGAAAATTATCTCCTACTGTGGAGGTTGATAAAATACCATCAACTTGAGCGATAATTGGGGTTAATGCATTTTCAATTGTGAGCTGAACAATATGGGTACTATCACAACCATTTTGCGCTTGATACATATATTCATAGTCGGCTTCACTGGTTAATGTATCGCCATTATAAACGAAATAATCACCCTCACAAATTGTTTGTTGTACTGAGGTTAAAACGGGGCTTACTATCGTCAATTGCGTGTAAATTGTGCTATCGCAACCACCTTGTGATGTTAAAATCGTTTGGTAGTTTCCGGATTGAGTATAATTGGAATTGCCAATTTGTAAACTTTCACCATCGCACAGTGTAATGGATTGATTCAACGAATAAGTTGGTAAAATAGTTAAGGAAAGATTAACCAAGCTATCGCAGCCGTCTGAATTACTAAACACTTCGCTGTATGATCCGGCAGTATTCAGTGTTTGGTTCCCAAAACTATAGGTTTGTCCTTGACAAATTGCGTTGGTAGCTTGTGAAGTTTCGCTCGTACAGAATTTTTTCACATTTAATTTATATCCGTTATATGCGTTATTGTACGCGGCAAAAACGGTGTTGTCATTTCGAATTGCTAAAGCGTGAGAGTTTCCTAAACCAAGAATGTTACCAAAGGTGGACCAAATACCATTCTCAAATTGCATTACTTGCGAACTGCCATTTTGAAAAATCACTGTTGGGATTCCATTCACAATCTTTAAATCAGAAAAACCTATTGAAGTTACTGAGAATCCTTGATTACCAACTAACTCCCAGTCAACCCCATTCCATTTACGAACAGTTGCGGCGCCGTTAACTGAGTTATCACCATAAAAAATGTATGGAGTATTTAATTGATCAATTGTAATTTTCGGGAAATTTGCAATGCCATTAGCAATATTTGCTGTAGGCCCAACTAAGCTCCAGACAGAACCATTAGATTTATACACAGATACAACGCCTCCATTTGAATTTTGGGCAATAAGGTAAACAGTATTATCTGATGCAATATTGAAGTCAAGTTGAACTGCTTGAAAATTAGTCACAAATGTTGAGATGTAATAATTCCAAACTCCACTATTTAGATTCATGACTGAACATTTACCACCAAACACGGAATAGTTACTAAATGCCACAAAGGGTTCATTTAAGCTGTTAAATTTCAATAAAGCATTGTTTCCTTTGTTAACATAGCCCGTTGCACTCCCAAAATTTTCCCATGTGGTACCATTCCATTTTTTAATAAAAATACTATCGTTTATGTTTCTATAAATAACATGAGGTATATCATTCTGATCCAAGGTAATTTGGGGCTGATATGCTGCAGTTGGAGTAACTGTAGAGGCAAGTTGAATCCAATTATTTGCAACATATTCCATGGCATAAATCGAATCGTTACTATTACTTCTATATGCTACAACAGGATTACCATTTTGTTTTAATACCAGGGTGATTTCAGCTGCATTTGTACTTGTAAAATCTGGTGCTCCAACGGATGTCCATTGGGCGAAAGTTATAGATACAATGAGAGAAAACAGGTTTAAAAGGATTACATCAACTTTTTTCATGGCACGTTTTTCTTGCAAGAATACACACTAAAGTTGAAGCTTATAAAAATATTGGGTGAACAAGAAAACTTGTTGGGCGAAACACGTATTTATTGGGGTGAAATATTTAGTAATTGAAGGAGTTGCACTTTATAGGTATCACTAATTGGAATAATTTCTTGACCGATTTTTAATTCATTACTTTGAATTTGATCAATCTTCAACATGTTTATGACAAACGATCTGTGCACACGAAATACATTGGGGTTTGAAAATTTCAAGATAAATTCCTTTAACGGAAGCATGATAAGCCGTTTTTCCTTTGTAGTCTTAATCGTAATGTAATTGTCCTCAGCCTTGGCCCACAGGAAATCGTCAATCGCCAATTTAAAAAAAGTATGACCATCTTTTAAGAATAATTCGGTAATAGTGGGATTTTTATTAACGAGTGGCAATCGTGACAAACAAATTTTAATATCTTCTACACGGTACGGTTTAGCTAAAAAGGCCGAAATATTTAATTGATTACTTTTGAATAAGATACGATCATCCACATTGGAGGTTAAGAAGACCAAATTCATCTTATACCTATTTTGAATCAGTTCTGCGACATCTGTTCCATCATATGAACTTGCCAATTGAATGTCAATAAAAGCTAAATCCACCGATTCAAATTCTTCCAAATGACTTTCAACCTCCTCATAGCGATCAAATTCTCCCACGACTTCGTGGCCAAGTTCTAGTAACAACAATCTCAATTCAATTTGAATTAAGGGATCATCTTCAATGAGTATAATTTTCATTTGAATAAAATTGGATGTTTAGTTTTGACGTTAAATTAAATCCATTTTGACCAGTGATCTTTGTGTCACTTCCAATTTTCTTCAGTAGGACAGATAATAATTCAGAACCGAAAGAACTACTACCTTTTGCAGCATCAAATCCAATTCCATTGTCCAGATAAATCAATGATAATTTACCTTCATTTTCTTTTAACATTATTATAAGTTCATTCTTAAATCTTTGCCAACTCAAATTATTTAAAAAACCATCATTAATAGCTTGAGTCATAAAACTAAAAGTTTCATCCTCAAAATTAAAATCATATCTAACAGCAAAACGAATAGCTCTAATAATTCTAGTAGGATCTTCTATAAAACTAAGATTATGTAAAATCCGAATTTTCTTAGCTTGCAAATCTGAATAACCACCATAGTAATCAATTAATTTCCCAAATTCTCCAAAATTTAATTTTACAGCCATAGAATTAATTGTAAAATCTCTTCTATATAAATCTTCCTTAATGTTTCCAATATCTACAGTAGGTAAAGATGTTGGG
>CAZTFG010000022.1:0-7478 GCA_964612725.1 uncultured Lishizhenia sp.
GCCTTTACGTTGTCTATTCCTGTCAGGGCTTCTTCTACAATGGAATTGGATGTTGCTGTAAAATCTTGGGCTTGCTTGCTTAATTTACGAATAAACCGACCAAAAACTACCGCAATGATAGCCATTATGGGAACAGTAACAAACATGATAATCGCTAATTTCCAAGAAATAAAAAACAGAAAAGTAGTTCCACCAGCCACTATCACAATTTGCCTAAAAAACTCAGCAACGGTGGTACGCATGGTTTCTTGAATCTGTGAAACATCATTGGAAAGTCTACTGGTTAATTCACCAACTTTATTTCGATTAAAGAAGTCCATTGGCATAAACACCAAGCGTTCAAAGGCTTGATTTCGTATATCCCGAAGGGCATTCTCCGTTACGTTGGTAAAAGTTATCACACGGATAAATGAAAAAATCGCCTGTAAGCCAAAAATGGCAAATAAGGAGAGAGCAACCGAATTGATATTATCAAGGCTGAGCAATTTGATTGATTCAGTAGTGGAGGATGTTCCATTTCCCGTGGTACCCAACAATTTCCCCAACAAATAAGGAAACATGAGTCCAATTCCACTTGACAAAACAAGAAAAATCCATCCAAATGAATATTGAAGCCAATACGGTTTTAAATAGGAATAAATACCAAAAAAAGAGGATAATTTCCCTTTTCTGCCTTCGTCTTCGGATGATGTTTTTTTGCGTTTCGCCACTGAATGATATTTATACAAAAGTACGATTTGTAGCTGAAATAACACTTTTTTGGTTCAAATAGTTCAATTTACAGGATAGCGTTATGTTCGGATCATAAATTCAAGCCAATACCCGAATAACAGCCATGAATCATAAAATATCGAATACATGGAGTGGTATGGGATATAATTATTGAAACGATTGTGAATTACCCACGATTGAACCCCATAGGTGAGGATTTAAACCCTCACCTATGGAATAAAACACACACAAACCAAAACCATTTCAATGGTTTAAGTTATGACAAAATAAAAAAAGAAACAGGTTTGGTTCGTTTAAATTCCCCTGTATTAAATTCAACTCTTCCTTTAGCACAGAAAATTGTAAAATCTGAAATATAAAAGGAAGCACCATTTGAATACAATATTTGTGAATTGTATTTTTGAATCATCAAAAACAATAAAACAGACCACAACAAAATCTTCATTACACAACAAATATATAAATATTTTATATTCTATCTAAAATTTATAAAGTATTAGTTAATATATTCTCTGTTTTAGCGTAGTAATTTTATTTCGTGAAAGAAACAGTAGCTGAAAAAATTCGTTTAGAACGGTTGAAACTTAATTTGAGCCAACAAAATATGGCTGATGAACTTGGATTAACCGTGGCTGCATATTCTAATTTGGAACGTGGTGTTACCGAAATTTCTGTGAACAGATTGACTGTAATTGCTGGGATTTTGAAGAAAAGTCCCCAGTGGTTTTTTGATTCCGAAAACACCAACCAACTAGCATCCGAACCATCCGATAGCTATCAACCCAACCATAGCCTTTCGAACCAAGTATATCGCCTAATTCAAGAGGTGCAACTTTTGCGCAGTAGACTCGATTTACTGGAATCGCGCGCTCAGAAATAAGTTCTTTCGGCTTACCGAAAATCGAATTATGACTAAAATCATTTTTTAGTGATTCATGGTAGCCTACTTTTGTTTCGTGAATGATATTCAACAGTTGATTCGAAAATATAACGTTCCGGGCCCAAGATATACTTCTTATCCTACTGTTCCTTTTTGGAAAAATGACTCCTTGGAACTAACCGAATGGCAGGCCACACTTCAACAAAATCAGGTAACATTTGCTTCTAACACGTTGAGTCTCTACATTCACCTACCCTTTTGTGAACAACTTTGCACGTTTTGCGGCTGCCACAAACGCATTACTAAAAATCACCAACACGAAATTCCATATATTGAAAGCCTTAAACAAGAATGGAATTTATACAAACAGCTTCTTGGTTTTAATCCTGAATTGAAAGAAGTACACCTGGGAGGAGGCACGCCCACTTTCTTTTCACCGGAAAATCTCGTAGAATTGATGCAGTCCATTTTTGATGCAACCTCCGTAGACCCCTTGCTTCATGAACTCAGTTTTGAAGCGCATCCCATGTTTATGAAAACAGAGCATGCCTTGGCGCTTTACCAATTTGGGTTTAGGCGGTTGAGTATGGGTATTCAAGATTATGACCCTGAGGTTCAGCAAGCGATACACCGATTTCAGCCCTTTGAAAAAGTAAAAGAAATTCATCAATACGCCCAACAACTTGGCTACGCATCCATTAGTCATGACTTGGTTTATGGACTCCCGAAACAACGCCTAGTAGGGTTTACTCAGACTATTGAAAAAACCATTGAACTGCTTCCGGAACGCATTGCCTTGTATGGATATGCGCATGTTCCTTGGATCAAAGGGAATGGTCAACGCGGGTTCGATGAAAACGATATACCTCAAGATGCTGAAAAACGCGAACTGTATGAGATGGCGAGTGAGAAACTGATTGAAGCAGGCTACGTTTCTATTGGAATGGATCATTTTGCCTTGCCCAACGATTCCATGACAACCGCGATGAAAAACAAAACCCTTCATCGTAATTTCATGGGATATACCACGCAGGAAACTCCTTTATTAATTGGATTGGGAATGTCCGCTATATCAGATAGTTGGTTTGGCTTTGCACAAAATGAAAAATCGTTGGAGGAGTATCAAAATCAACTCAAAGAAGGAAAACTGCCCATCCTACGCGGCCATATTCTTTCAGAGGAAGATGTGGAAATTCGAAAATACATTCTTTCGCTCATGTGTCATTTTGAAATGAACTGGAGCGATAATGCTTCTGAGAAATTAAAGAGCGATATTCGAACGCGATTGAATGAAATGGTCTCGGATGAATTAATTCAAGCTTTGCCTTCCGGTTTTCAATTAACCGAAAAAGGAATACCATTTGTTCGAAACGCATGCATGGCTTTCGACTCATACTTGCACGAAGCAGGGCGATCTGAAAAACCCTTATTTTCTAAAACGATATGAGCGAAACTTGCTATCACTGTGGAGAACCGGTTGTTGGTAAACCAATTACAACTGACAATCACTCATTTTGTTGTAGCGGCTGCAAAAGTGTCTATCTTATTTTACAATCGAGTGATCTCGATTCATTTTACTCCATTGAAAATAAAGCGGGAAATCGTCCCGGATCAAAATCAAATGAACAATATCGTTTTTTAGACACTGAAAATTTTAGGAAAAAATTTGTTGAATTTGAGGATAAAGAAATGGTAAAGGTCACGTTGTTTTTACCACAAATTCATTGTTCATCCTGTGTGTATTTATTGGAGAATCTTTCCAAAATAAATCCGCTTATTAAGCATACACAAGTTAATTTCCCCAAACGAGAAGCAACGATTATTTTGGCTCAGGAAATGCTACTTTCTGATGTAGCAACCTTGCTGGAGACAATTGGTTATACACCCAATTTTGGAAATAGAAAAGAACAGGAAAAAAAACTCGATCGTATCTTTCTATATAAAATCGGTATTGCCGGTTTTGCCTTTGGAAGCATCATGTTATGGAGTTTTCCGGAATACCTCGGAATTGACGAGAACTATGCACCCTTTAGAACGTTTACGGCATATTTATCCTTGCTGATTTCGCTGCCAGTACTTCTATTTTCAGCACGCGATTATTTCATTTCTGCCTATAAAGCCCTTCGGAATAAAAGTTTAAATCTGGATGTCCCTATAACACTTGGAATCATTGCTTTATATTATGAAAGTACGTTGAGTATTCTGCGTGAAAATGGTCCCGGATATATGGATTCCTTTGCCGGATTTATTTTCTTTCTACTTATAGGTAAATGGTTTCAGCACATCACCTATCGCTCCTTGTCGTTCGAACATGATAATGCCATGTATTTACCGATTGCTGTTTGTAAAATTTCGGATAATAAGGAGAGCTATGTAGAAGTTGAAAAATTGGTAGTGGGTGACGAGTTTTTAGTTCGTAATGAGGAAATTATACCATGTGATGCTGAAATTATTTCATCCGAAGCTCGAATCGATTATAGCTTCGTTACAGGAGAAGCAGAACCTGTAAAAAAAACCAGTCATGATTTCGTATACGCAGGTGGTAAGATCATCGGAAACCCAGTAAAATGCAAGGTATTAAAAGAAAGTAATCGTTCGCATTTAACCCAACTTTGGAACGACGTTATGCAAACAAAAAATGAAGAAAAACATGTTTCTCTTCAAGACAAACTTTCTGTATATTTTTTAATCGCTGTATTGGTAATTTCGGGCCTAAGTGCAATTGGATGGTACTTAGTAAACCCATCAAACGTGATTCACATCGTTGTTTCCATTTTAATTGTGGCCTGCCCCTGTGCCCTGGCACTTTCTTCCCCATTTACATTGGGAAATACCTTACAATGGATGGGAAAAAGAGGTTTTTATCTAAAAAACACAGTTGTCGTTGAAAAAATGAATGAAATCACTGATATTGTGTTTGATAAAACAGGTACACTCACCTCACACCAGATGCACGTGAGCTTTGTTGGAGAGGAGTTAACAGCACAAGAAAAAAACACGCTTTCCTCTTTGACCTATGCCTCCACTCACCCCTTATCACGAGCTTTAAACCATTATTTACAGCAAGAAGGATTTGACAAAAAAGAAGAGATTGGCGCTTGGGAGGAAATCAAAGGGGAAGGAATTACTGGCAAAAACCATAACGAGGAATACCGCATTGGAAAAGCTTCTTTTTGCGGTACCTCAACCCAACAAACAACAGAAACAGAAGTTTGGGTGAGTATAAATGGAAGGATAAAAGGTCATTTTCTTTTCAATCAAGAAATCAGAGAAGGCATTGAGCAACTTCTGCCAACACTTCACTCCTATCAGCTCCATGTTGTTTCCGGTGACAACATGAAAGACCTGAAACGATTAAAAACAATTTTTCCTTCCAACACGGCATTCAAGTTCAATCAAACACCGGGAGATAAATTTAATTACATACAGGAACTCAATCAAACAGGACGAAAAGTATTAATGGTTGGGGATGGACTCAATGATTCTGGTGCACTAGGGGCTGCACATGTTGGGGTTGCTATTTCGGAAAATTTATCTCAATTCACCCCGTCCTCCGAAGCCATTTTAGAAGCCAATAAATTTTCTAACCTTATTACATTTTTACGCGCAGCTAAGAACGCGCGGTTGATATTAAAAATTTGCTTGGCATTTTCAATCACCTATAACAGCATTGGATTAAGTTTCGCGATAAGCGGTTATTTAACCCCATTTGTCGCAGCTATTCTCATGCCCGTAAGTTCGATTACAATTGTATTTTTGAGCACTGTTTTGGTGAAATTATTGAATCGGAGGTAATAAAACACATTCCTTTCTGCTAATCATTTCTTAGTTTTGCCCTAATTTAGTAAATGGACTAAATAACCCACATACATTCCTATTTATCCACTCTTCCAGAATCAAAAAAATCAGAAATGGAAGAACTTCATAAACGTATACTTACCCTTTTTCCAGGTTGTAAATTATGGTTTATGGACGGAAAAAACAACGAGAATAAAATTGTAACCAACCCAAATATTGGGTACGGAGAATACACTATCACTTATGCAGATGGGAAAGCAAGGACTTTTTATAAAATTGGCATAAGCTCAACAAGTAAAGGAATTTCCATCTACCTAATGGGAATTGAAAATAAAAATTTCTTGAAAGAATCTGTAGGAAGCCGGTTGGGAAAGGTAAAAATAAGTGGTTATTGCATTTCGTTTAAGTCCTTGAATGAAATTAACCTTGATGTGTTGGATGAAACAATTCTACACGTTATTTCAGGAAGTCAGCCTATCAAATAGAGCACTCTCGTTTAATTTAACTTTGCATTTGTTTCCTTCATGCGTTTCAGTTTCTTTTTCAACGTGGAATAATCCAACCAATAAATCATTTTTAGAGAAAAACTATTTACAGGTCCATTTTCGAGCGTACTCCTCAAATTTGACCAATACAAATCACCCACTCTACTATCGGAGGTGAAAATAGAATTTTTCCAAACCACATTCAACTCACTACCTGGTAAAAATACCCAGCGGTACTGCATGTCAATCGTGAAAGCATTATAATTGATATTGTACGCCGAATTTCCTGAAGCATCCAATCCTGTAAAGTCAGTCAATTGATCTAAACGACCTTGATCATTGAGTAATTGATATGAATCGTATTTCAATGTGGATCGATAATGCCGCAAACGAAACGTAATCCCCATGCGATTTGTCAAAATAATATCGGTAGAAATAGATTGTACGGTATTAATGCGGTCTCTCGTACCAAACAAAATTCCGGATACTTGCTGAAGCGGCTGTCCAAATTGGATGGCATATCCTTGACTATTCAATTGAAATTCTTGATCCCAACTATAAATCAACGATATATGATCTGAAATTCTCCACCGTGGATTGATTCGATAATCCCATTCCCACCAATCGGCACGACCTACTAAGGTGTAACCTACGCCCGCATCTAACGCTACTTTTTTCTGATAATTACTTGAAATCCACATTGTGCCATAATTCCACGTAGGACGGATAAAATAGGAGCCCCAACTACGTGGTTCAAAAAAATCATAACTTTCCGTTACGGATCCAGCATATCGGATACCGGCCGCATTAAAATCTTTGGAAACCATAGTGAAATTTGTATTCAAATAGGTACCTGTGTAATGTTTAGGCAAATATAAACCAGCAACGCTAGCCGAAGCGCCAACAAAGATCTTATTTAAATAATCCCATTTGGGTTTGAAATTTCGATAACCACCTGACAATTCAAAAATTCTGCGATTATTGTTGTAATTGAACCCCAAATCATTCGGATCATAGTTATCAGATTCTTCCAAATATCCCATGCCATACACCCATTTGCCACGTTGCTTACCGATATTCAAATTGTAGCGATAACCTAATTCAGTTGAGGTAGATCCTGATTTACTGGATAAGGCAGTACTTCCATTAAGGAAATAATTATTGTCTTTTGAATTAAATACAAAATTCAACCCGGAAACGTTGGCATCGTAAAAATCTCCGGCACGCCATACATTTGTATTGGTAAACGTGATTGAGCTGTTGTTTTTTAAATTCTTATCCAATACAAAAACATTGTAATTCGTTAAAGGAGAAACAATTACAGCTCGACTCAAATCAGAAACAGTATCCAACGCTATTCCTTGCTGTTCGGCAGTTATCGCATTAAAAAACCCAATTCCCAATCCATTTTTCATTCGACCAGAAACCTTACTTGCATTATATAATTGCGAAGGCAAAGGTTCGTTTTCTAAGACCTCATTTTCATTTAATCGGGCATGAGAAATAGCATAAGGCGCTTGGATTCCGATTCTGCGACTATAGAACAAACCTGCCTTGTTAAATAATTCGGTTCCTTCCGTAAA
>CAZTFG010000022.1:7488-27834 GCA_964612725.1 uncultured Lishizhenia sp.
CATTGAATTGAACTTCAAAAGGGCTTAGATTCAGTATTTTCTGATCAAAAACCACCTGACCAAAATCCGGAACGAGCGTCACATCTAATGTAAACGCTTCATTTAATCCATATTTAATATCCAACCCGCCATTCATTGATTTGTTCCATCCTATCTCCCCATTTTCATTTGGCACACGATCTAAATAAGAGGATAAATAAGGCATCAAAGCTAAACGCAAAGGAGGTTCAATTCCTTTTAGACCCGTAATATCTCCGCTTTCTAATAGGTAATTCTCTAAGTCAGGATTCACAGGAGACCAAGTAGATTCCTCTCGTAAACGAGCAATTTGCCTAGAAAAATTAACCCCCCAAGATTGAACCTCTTTTTTAGGAAATCGAAACGCAGAATAAGGTATTCGGATTTCGGCAATCCAAGCAGAATCAGAAATATGAATGACTGAATTCCATACTAAATTCAATTGGTCGTTGTAATCGTTGGCCGCAATTTTGGCATCTATTTGAACCCCGCGACTTGTAACTCCAAAATAAAATCCATTCTGATTATCATTATAAGTATCCAAAAAAATAGAGAAAATATCAAGCGTCGGCGCAAAATCATCCCTCAGGGAAAGTACTTTGGATATCGAATCCGGATGATCATAGCATACCGCCGCAAAATAAATAGCTTGATCATCATAAGCAATTTGAACGGTCGTTTTCTTTCCTGCCGGTTTTCCTGGGGTGGGTTTTATTTGAACGAATCCAGTAACTGCTTGAGCTTTTTGCCAAATTTTTTCCTGCAATTTACCATCCAAATGGATAGGTTCTAAATTGGGCTCAGCTTGAATTTTAAATTGAGAATATACTGAATTTCCTATGGGAAAAAGAGTAACAAAGAAAAGGATAAAACCGACAATTTTCATCGAAACAAAAATACGTCAATGTTATTTAAAAACGGATAACTTTTATATAAATCAAAGCAAATTTAGCTCGACACTTCGAAAAACATGATATAAATCAGCTTTTTAGGTGCCAATGGTCATTCCATTTTTTTTTGAATCTAACCACTTTTGCATCATGGGAATCATCTACATCATGCTTATTGCCAGTCTAGTTTTAGCGTTGTTTTTCTTGCTTGCTTTCCTTTGGGCAGCAAAAAATGGTCAATTTGAAGATGATAAGACCCCTTCCATACGCATTTTATATGATAACGATTTAGAATTAAATGACCACAAACAATCAGAAGATGGAAACAGAAAAATTTAGTTACGACAATAAAATTGTCAAATTATTCGCTTATGCAACCGTTATTTGGGGAATAACCGGCATGCTCGTTGGGCTAATTATTGCTTTACAATTGGCATTTCCTGAGTTTTTTAACGATTACCTAGGATTCAGTTTTCTATCTTTTGGTCGGTTAAGGCCTTTACATACAAATGCGGTAATATTTGCTTTTGTTGGGAATGGTATTTTTACCGGGTATTATTATTCGTTGCAACGCTTACTAAAAACACGAATGTGGAGCGACAAAATGTCTTACCTTCATTTTTATGGCTGGCAATTTATAATAGTTTGTGCTGTTGCCACTTTGCCTTTTGGAATTACAACAGGTAAGGAATATGCCGAATTGGAATGGTGGATTGATATTTTAATTGCCGGCATTTGGGTAGTGTGGGGTTGGAATATGTTTGCTACTATTCTTGTACGAAGAGTAAAACATTTATATGTTGCCATTTGGTTCTACATAGCCACTTTTGTAACGGTTGCCATGTTGCATATTTTCAACTCTTTTGAACTTCCCGTATCATTCCTAAAAAGTTATTCTTGGTATGCGGGCGTACAAGATGCATTGGTTCAATGGTGGTATGGTCACAATGCAGTAGCCTTCTTCTTGACAACTCCCTACCTTGGATTAATGTATTATTTTATACCTAAAGCGGCTAATCGACCGGTGTATTCATACCGATTATCCATTATCCATTTCTGGGCATTGATATTTCTTTACATCTGGGCTGGACCTCATCACTTACTCTATACTTCATTACCTGATTGGGCCCAAAGTTTAGGGGTTGTTTTTTCTGTCATGCTAATTGCACCATCTTGGGGAGGTATGTTGAATGGACTCTTAACACTGAGAGGAGCCTGGGATCGAGTACGGGATGATGTTATGTTAAAATTCATGGTTGTTGCTTTAACCTGTTATGGAATGGCAACCTTTGAAGGCCCTTTGCTTTCATTGAAAAACGTAAATGTTATTTCACATTTCACCGATTGGACAATTGCTCACGTTCATGTGGGTGGACTTGGATGGAATGGTATGTTCACTTTTGGTTTATTGTATTGGTTATTCCCTAAGATTTTCCGAACAAAACTTTATTCAACCAAATTAGCCAATCAACATTTCTGGATTGCCACCCTTGGAATTATTTTATATGCTATTCCCATGTATATTGCTGGATTCATGCAAGGATTGATGTGGCAAGACTTTTTACCTGATGGAACTTTAGTTAATAAAGAATTCCTTGCAACAGTTGATGCCTTAAAACCCTATTATGCCTTAAGATCCTTGGGAGGTTTATTGTACTTGACGGGAGCAATCCTTATGTTCTACAACCTGATCAAAACGGCTAAAAGTGGAAGTTTACTTGCCAATGAAGAAGATGAAGCAGTTGTATTAAGAGATAAAAATGTGAAAAGTTCAAATGAATATTGGCATCGTGCAATTGAAAGAAAACCGATTCGCTTCATGATAATCAGTATTATAGTGGTTGCAATTGGTGGATTGATTGAAATTATTCCAACCATGATTGTAAAAAGTAATGTACCTACCATTAGCAGTGTTAAGCCTTATACCGCTTTAGAACTAGAGGGTCGTGATTTATATATCCGTGAGGGATGTTATAACTGTCACTCCCAAATGGTTCGCCCATTGAGATTTGAAACCGTTCGTTACGGTGAATACTCAAAATCCGGTGAATTTGTGTATGATCACCCGTTCCAATGGGGTTCAAAAAGAACAGGGCCTGATTTGGCAAGAGAAGGTGGATTACGCAGCAATTTCTGGCATTATCAACATATGATACGTCCGAAAGAATTATCTCCCGGTTCAATCATGCCTGCTTATAGTTGGATGAATGAAGATGATTTGAGTTTGGACTTAACTGAAAAGAAAATCAATGCAATGACCACACTAGGTGTCCCTTATCCTGCTGGTTATGCCGGATCAGCGGTAGTTGACCTTAAAAAACAAGCCCATGACATTGCAGTGGATATCGTAAATAACATTCCGGGTCAAAAACTAAGTGAGTCTCAAAAACAAGAAAAAGTTAAATCCATTGAAAACAAAGAAATCATTGCGATAATAGCTTATTTACAAAGACTTGGGACAGATATAAAACCTAAAACCGATAAAAAATAGAATATGCTACGATTTATCAAACACTCACTTACAACGATTGATGGAGTTTCTATTTTCCCATTGATATCGCTTCTAATTTTTGTTTTGTTCTTCATCGTGATTTCAGTGATGGTTTGGAAAATGAATAAAGAAGAAATAACAGAATTAGAAAATATACCATTCGAAAACAAAGAAAATATTCAAAACGCAACTAATTTTTAGGGATATGAAAACACTAACAATTATACAATTCGTAATAAGTACCCTTATAATTGGGTCGATTTCAATGGCTCAAGATGGTGAAAAATTATTCAAATCTCGTTGTTCCTCTTGCCACATGATTGACAAAAACTCAACCGGACCTGCATTGAAAGGTGTGAAAGCAAAATGGGAGGCCGCAGGCGAAGGAGCACTGATTTATGATTGGGTTATGAATTCTACCAATTTAATTGCATCAGGAAAAAGTCAATCAGCCAAAGCTATCGAAGGATTTTCACCTACCGCTATGCCTCCTCAAGCAGTTACTAAAGAAGAAATCGATGCCATTTTCACGCACATAGATACGTATGTAGCACCTGCTGCCCCATCAGCAACAGGCGGCGATGCAACCCAATCCAAATCAACTGAAAAAAAGGTTGTTCTTAAGCCAAACTACTATAACAATCTGACTTATTTATATTTTTTACTCCTTGGAATTGTAATTCAAATTATTGGTATAACGATATTATCCGGTACGGTTGGACGTTTTATAAAATCCGATTTCTTTAAAGAGAAAATTGGCAACAGAATCACAAAAAATGGAATCCTTGTTTTAATCGTTTCCTTGTATACGTTGACTCCAAACGGATTAGTAGCCTTTACACTTAGAAAAGCTGGGGAAGGCGACCCGATGCAACCTTGGTTATTAATTGAGAATGCTGATCTCTATGCTTTAGCAGCTATTAATCTTGTATTACTTCTTGTAATCATCTATTTGAGACGCTTGTTTACTTCCTTAATGGAAATGGCCGTTCCTAAAAAAGAAGTGGACATTGATACTCCTTTGGTGAATATTAAGAAAATCAATTCAATATTAACCGATGCGGTGGCTATAGAAGAAGAACATACCATCTTAATGCACCACGAATATGATGGAATTAGGGAACTAGACAATAATTTACCACCCTGGTGGGTTTGGGGATTTGTAGCAACCATTATTTTTGCGGTGGTCTATTTAATCAATTACCATGTTCTAGGAACTTCTGATTTGCAAATCCAAGCGTATAATAAGGAAAAAGCACAAGCCAAAATTGAGGTAGATGCTTATTTGAAAAAAATGGCCTTGAACGTTGATGAGACAAATGTTACTGTTTTAAGCGGTGCAGATGCGTTAGGTGCTGGTAAATCAATATTTAAAGAGAATTGCGTCTCATGTCACCTTGATAAAGGAGAAGGGCAAACGGGCCCCAATTTAACTGACAAGCAATGGATCTATGGATTTGACATCAAAGAGGTTTTCAAATCTATTAAGGCAGGTCGACCAAACGGAATGCCTGAACATGCTTCCAAATTAAATCCAGTTCAAATTCAACAAGTTGCATCATATGTTTTATCTCTTCCTGAAGTAAAAGGTAAGGAGGCACAAGGTACGTTCATTGAAAAATAATTGAAAACGATAAATAAATTTGGGAATTTATGTCAGAGGAAGATGAAACGTTTCGGGATCACATTGCTACCGTAAATGAGGAAGGGAAGAGAATATGGATTTTCCCTAAAAAACCAAATGGCTGGTACTACAACAAAAGAAAATTAGTTAGTTATCTTTTCCTTGCCATTTTATTTATTGCTCCTCACATTTATGTGTTCGATGAACCGTTGTTAATGTTCAATATTATTGATCGCAAATTCATCATTTTCGGAAAAATATTTTGGCCTCAAGACATGTATTTGTTCGCACTAGCATTAATACTAGGGGTTGTTTTTGTTATCTTTTTCACCATTATTTTTGGAAGGCTATTCTGTGGCTGGGTATGTCCGCAAACAATTTTCATGGAAATGGTATTCCGCCGTATTGAATACCTTATTGACGGGGATTGGACCGAACAAAAAAAACTTAAAAACAGCAAGTGGACAAAAGAGAAAATACTAAAACGAGTCACAAAGCATACCCTTTTTTGGATTATTTCCTTTCTTATTGCCAATACATTTCTTTCATACATTATAGGTGCTCGTGAGCTTTGGAAAATTCAACACGATCCATTGGGTCAGCACTTTGGTGGATTAATTGCCATACTAATTTTTACTTCTGTTTTCTATGGTGTTTTTACTTGGTTGAGAGAACAAGTATGCACAACGATTTGTCCATATGGCAGACTGCAAGGAGTGCTCTTAGATGCCAATTCGATGGTTGTTGCTTATGATAATGTAAGAGGAGAAAATAGAGCTAAAATTCATAAAGGAGAAGACCGAGCAGCCGTTGGAAAAGGCGATTGTATTGATTGTTTGCAGTGTATTCATGTTTGTCCAACTGGAATAGATATACGCAACGGCACACAATTGGAATGTGTCAATTGTACAGCATGCATTGATGCATGTGACCATATGATGGAGGCCGTACATCAACCTAAAGGCTTAATTCGATTCGTTTCAGAAAATGGAATAAAAAACAAAACCAAATTTCAATGGACACGCAGAGTGGTTGCCTATACAAGTTTACTCGTTGGACTTTTAGTTGTATTAACCGTACTTTTAATTACAAGACGTGATTTTGATTCAACCATTTTGCGACAACGCGGTACCACCTATCAAGTAACGGAAGACGGTTTTATAACGAATATTTATGAAATAACGGTTTTAAACAAAACACATAGATCGTATAAAGTTGAAATTAAATCAGCAACAGACGGAGTTGAAGTAAAAGTTTTTAAGCCCAATTTAACGTTACCTAAGGAAGGAAGTTTAAGTAGTCGAATTTTGCTAAAAACACCACAATCGCACATCAAAGGAAGCAAAGAGAATGTATTGATACAAATTTATGGAGACGGTAAACTTATCGAAACAATTAAAACAAAATTAATCGGTCCAATAATTTAACATATGAACTGGGGAAAAGGAATTATTATTGTCATGTCTGCCTTCGTTATTTTTATTCTAACGTTGGTATTTACACTCATGAGTAACCGAGTTGACTTAACTTCTGATGATTACTATAAGAAAGAAATAGGATTTCAGGATGAAATAGAAGCCAAACGGTTGGGTCAAAAATTTGATGATCAATTAGCGATACAACAATCCAAAGACAGTATTTTTTTTCAATTCAAAGAAACGAGTCCAGGAGCCATTGGAACAATTGAGTTTAATCGGCCTAGCGATCAAAAACTTGACAAAACCATTGTCTGGAAAGGAGATCGAATGGTTGTTGCAAAGACCCTCTTGCATAAAGGAATGTATCAACTAAAATTTGAATTTGGAGAAGGGAAACAGAAAATTCAATTGAATCGAAAAATCACAATAGAATGACCTGGAACATTATCACAGCAGCATTTTTACTTGGCATCGCCTCCAATTTACATTGTATTGGTATGTGTGGGCCCCTTGCTTTGGCAATTCCTTATAACTCAACAAAAAAAGGGTGGTTGAATGCTAAAATCGTTCGGGTTTTGCTTTATAATTTTGGTAGGGTTGTCTCCTATGCTTTTTTAGGGGTATTCGCAGGAATAATCGGTCTTTCTATTCAGTTTATTGGATTTTTACAACTCGCAAGTATTATTTCTGGTGGACTTATTATTCTTTTTGCTTGGAAGCATTTTTTGCCTGAACTTCCATCCTTTATATTCCAACAAAAACTTTTTAAATTCATAGGTAGTCAATTTAGAAAGCTAAAAACATCCAATTCCGTAGGCAATACATTTCTTTTTGGCATGCTGAATGGAATTTTGCCCTGCGGTATGGTCTATTTAGGATTATTAAACGCTGTTCTTGCACCTAAAATTGAAATAAGTGCATTAGCTATGGTTGCTTTTGGAATCGGCACGCTTCCTTCCATGATTATCATTGCGTTCATTGGTTCACGCGTGCAAGGATTTATTAATAAATATAAAATAGCTGTCCCGATACTTTTAACATTGGTTGGAGTTTTCGCTATGGCTAGAGGAGCAGATTTAGGAATTCCTATGCTGAGTCCAAAAAAGGAGATTATTGTTGAAAAATCCCAACAACCGACAAAAATTATGACGCAAAAAGAGGAAATTAAACCTGCTTGTTGCCGCAAAAAATGAATTAGGGTTTAAGTAATTTAATAGTAGTTCTTCGATTCAACGTAAATTGAGACTCAGTGCATGTTTCACAAATAATATCCGGTTGAGATTCCCCTTTAAAATCTCCAATAAAACGAGATTTATCGATGCCTTTAGTTACCAGGTAATCAATTGTACGTAACATTCTTCTCTCCCCCAACCACATATTGTATTCCTCTGAACTTCGACTATCGCAGTGAGAAATAACTTCGAATTTATAAGCAGGATCTAACTCTTTAATTTGAGCAAGAAATGCATCCAACTCTTTTTTATTTTGTGGATTCAAGTAACTTGATTGACGATCAAAATAAATAATTGCCTCAGGGAATTGAACATCAGCTAATAATAAAGGTCCTGGTTCATTAACTGTTGCTTCAAGCGTTACATGTTGCCCATAAGAATCAGTAATTTGAACCGAATAAACACCCTTTGGTACAAATTCTAAGCCCTCAGATTGTTCTCCTGTTTTCCACAAAAAAGAATAAGGAGGAACTCCACCTAAAGGGGTTACCTGAACTGTCCCATCTTTGCCTTGGTAAATGGTTACATCACTCGATCGAATCCTTCCGGCCAATGGTGGAATTTCTGTAGCATAAAAAATATCAGCCCGATTGTCTTCCCGATTACTAGACCAATAATAGTTTTTACCTGAATAAATAAAATAAGCATCAAACTTTGGTGAATTAATCTTCGATCCAATATTCTTAGGTTCACTCCATGTAGTCCATGAATCAGTCAAACGAACGGAGTAAAAGATATCTGCATCGCCATAACCTCCAAACCCATTACTGGAAAAAAACAAAGTGTCATTTGACGGAGATAGAAAAGGTGAAATTTCATACCCTTTGGAATTTATATTGGATCCCAAGTGCAAGGGTTCAGTCCATGCTCCATTGGCTTGTTTAGTTGACACATATAAATCCTCTTCACCTAAAGAAAGTGGGCCTGAATAAGAAATAATAATAGCCGTTTCATCTTCATTGATGTGAAATCCATAAAAACCACCTTCAATATCTAGTTTTGGGATTTTTATTTCTTTTGCCTTTCCCCATTTCTTGCCTTTATATTCGCTCATGGAGATCCCCTTTTTCATATCTCTTTTTCCTTCATATGAATTTAATAGATAAACATGATCACCCGTTTTATTTATTCCAACAAGCGCATTATTCAACTTATTATTTAACTCTTTAATTGAGCTTGCGTTGGAATAAGAAAAATCCACTTCTTTTTGACTGCTCCAAATATCTTGATCATTTTTTCCTCCAACTGAATTTAAATCCATGGACCGAACGAAAAATAAAGTTGAACTTTCTTTATTAAAAACAGGCATACTTTCCTCCACTGCGGTATTAACTGTGCCACCAAGTTTTTCAGGTGTTGAAACATGAGTGAATGAAGATTGAGCACTCGCCAAAACGAGACAAAATTGAAAGAAGCCAATTAAAATGAAACGGATTTTATTCATTTAGTTTCCCAGATTTAGTCCCAACATCAATTCATGTCCTCCCGAACTATATTTCTTAAATCTTGAAATAGAAAAATCGAAAGAATATCCAATTTTAAATCGATTATTTACTTGTAAACCAAACATACCGATAACTGCATCCGTGTGGCGATAACCTACTCCAATCCACATCCATTCTTTATACTCAGCTTGTAAATTCACATCTATAGAAAGTGGTGCTGGATTCATATATTTTACCAGTAAATTTGGCTTCAAGGTAAGTTCATTATTTAATTTCCATCGGTAACCTCCCATCAAACTGTAATGCACTTGTGGATTGAAATTAGCTGAACCTACACCAAACTCTACAATGTCTCTTGTTAATTGCTGAGCAGCAAATCCAACATAAAATCCTTGACCGTAAAAATACATTCCAGCTCCCAAATCCAATATGTACTTGTTTGATTGATTCGATACATAATTGGAATACGTATTATCAGTATATTGTTGTGAATTATCAAGGACATTCAACACCTGAGCTTTGCTAGCCAAGAATGCATTATTGGATAAACCTGCTTTCAAACCGAAGGAAAAGGTATTCTTTTCACCAACAGGAAAATGAATTGCGTAACTTCCTGATAAGGCTAACTTCCTAAAGGCTCCGTATTGATCAGCAATTATTTGACCTCCAACACAGTGCTTTAAATTTCTGGATAAATCCTTATTTATTTTAATTGGACCTGAACTCGTTCGAATACCTGGGTTATAGTATTTTGGCTTTATCGTAAGTGGCATAGAAAATGAAAGAACGGTCGTCCTTGGTCCATCGTCAACGCCCAACCATTGCCATCTTCCAGCTAACGAGATTTGTGGCGCATTATCCACACCAGCTGCCGCAGGATTTATAGCAAATTGATTGCGACTAAATTGAGAATATTGCGGTATTTGTTGACCAAATGAGCAAACAGAAAATAAAAGAAGGACAAATACTAATATTCGGCTCATTTTTTCTATCGATTGAAATATAAAAATTTGACGCAAAGATAAAACAATCAATTGGTTTAGTAGCTAGATTAATCAACCAATTTTGTTAGCCCCACCTAACCGTTTATTTCTCCATACAATCGCAAGGCGGATCTAAAATCCAATTGATGTCCGGACGCATATTTTTTATATATGTCTGGTACCTAGGACCGAACCGAACTCCAGTGAGATCAACCACTTTAAGGTTTTCCAACGTGAAAAATGAAAGCGGGACACTCCCTATCGGATTATCTGATAAATCGAGTTTTTGTAACTTTTTACATGCTTGGATCAAATCGGGAAGCTGCTCTATATTATTTCGGTTGAGCGTAATTTTTTTTAATTGCTCTAAACGAGCGAGAATAAGAGGAAAAACATCGAATTCATTTTTTGATCCAACAAATACTTCCAATTTCTTTAGTGAATCTAAAAAATCAGGTAAGACCTTGAATTTATTTCTAGAAATATCTAAAAAACGGAGTTCAGTAAATCGCGAAAGTTCTGTAGGTAATTCTGTGCGTTTTTCTTTACTAAATGACAAACCAAAAATAGTATCTGGACTGGCATGTTGTACTTCTTCCCATTTGTAAATTGTAAAATCAATCGTTTGAGAATAAGTAGACGTTAATTTAGTTAAGAGCAAAAAAATGATGAGCCATGGATACATCCTGTTGAATTTGCTTGACCAAGGCTTCTCTACTTTCAAATTTAATTTCATCTCTTAATCGTGTTACAATTTCAACTTTTAGATTTTTTCCATAAATATCTTTTTCAAAATCAAATATATGAATTTCAATTTGCTTTATGGATTCGGAATGAACTGTTGGTCTGAATCCAATATTCATAATTCCATGAAAGCAATTTCCATCCAAGTAAACGAGAACAACATAAACTCCATTCGACGGTAAAATTTTAGTCGTGTCTTGAATAAATAAATTAGCTGTTGGAAAACCAATTGTTCTGCCAATTTGAGATCCTCTAACAACATTTCCATTTAGTTCAAAAGGCGTACCTAAAAATTGATTTGCCCTCTCAATTTCTCCTTGTTCGATCGCCATGCGGATTTTTGTAGAGCTAACATTAATTTCATCAATTTCCTCCGCCGGGATTTCAATTGCCTCAAACTCATAAATAGAAGATACTTCTTTTAAATAATGAATATTGCCCTCTCTGTTTCTACCAAATTGATGATCATATCCAATTATAACTGAGTGAACTTTTAACTGATTGACCAAAATATCTCTCACAAACTCCATTGCGGACAAACGCGAAAACTCGAAAGTAAATGGAAAAACAATCAAATTATCTATTCCTGTTAATGCTAATTTTCTAAATTTTTCCTCCTCCGTTTGAATTAACTTTAGGTGATGAGAATCTGGAAACAAAACCATTCTTGGGTGTGGCGAAAAGGTTAATAATACAGACTCCCCTCCTTCCTGCTTGGCTTTTTCAATAAGGGTGTTTACTATTTTTTGATGCCCCAAATGAACTCCATCAAACGTACCGATGGTAAGTATCGGTTTATTAATAGATTCTACTCCTTCTAGTCCGTAAAAAATTTTCATCGTTTGATAGTAAAAAACAAATTTAACAAAAACTGATTGAGTTGTTTGTTATGAAGAATCGCTAATTTAGTCGTATCAAAATTTAGACATTATGAAATACGATCGAATCGACAACTCATTATATTGTAAAAACCGCAAGAATTTCATGACACAAATGGAAGGTAAAAGCCTTGCAGTATTTAATTCCAATGATATTTTCCCAATTAGTGCTGATAGTACAATGCCTTTTCAACAACATCGTGATATTTTGAGTTTATCCGGGGTAGATCAAGAGGAGTCCATTCTAGTTTTATTTCCGAGTTGTTCCAATGAAGCTCATAGAGAAGTATTATTTCTAAAGGAAACAAATGAACACATTGCGGTTTGGGAAGGTGAAAAACTTACTAAGCAAGCAGCATTTGAAACTTCAGGTATTAAAACCGTCTACTGGCTGCAACAATTCCCTACAATTTTCAAACAATTAATGGCTGAAGCGGCAAGTATCTATTTGAATACAAATGAGCATTTAAGAGCCAATACGGAAGTTGAGACCCGTGAAGATCGATTTATTAAAAAGATTAAACAAGATTTTCCAGCTCATCAGGTGTTGAAGTCAGCTCCTATCATGCATAAAATAAGATCTATTAAAGACCCTATCGAAATAGAATTAATGCAAAAAGCATGTAAAATAACCGAAGCTGGTGTGAGACGACTATTGAATTTTATAAAGCCAGGTGTATGGGAATATGAAATTGAAGCCGAATTGGCACATGAGTTTTTACGAAATCGTTCAAAGGGATTTGCCTATACCCCAATTGTTGCGTCAGGAAAAAATGCTTGTGTTTTGCATTATATAGAGAATAACCAGCAGTGCCAGGATGGAGACGTTATTTTGCTGGATGTTGGCGCAGAATATGCCAATTATGCATCTGACTTAACTCGTTGTATTCCTGTAAATGGAAGGTTTACTCCTCGTCAAAAAGAGGTATACAATGCTGTTTTACATGTCAAAACCGAAGCACAAAAATTATTGATTCCTGGCACAATCATGGCGGAATATCATAAACAAGTTGGTTTATTAATGGAAGAGCAATTGGTGAACTTAAAACTGATTACCCTTGATGAAATTAAAAACCAAAATCAGGATTGGCCCGCATACAAAAAGTACTTCATGCACGGCACCTCACACTTCCTAGGACTAGATACTCACGATGTTGGTATTTGGCACGAGCCGATTCAAGCAGGAATGGTGTTCACATGTGAGCCAGGTATTTATATTCCGGAAGAGGGACTTGGGATCCGCCTAGAAGATGATTTGGTAGTTCAGGAAAAAGGAGAACCGTTTAATTTAATGAAAGATATTCCTTTACAAGCTGAAGAGATTGAGGACTTAATGAACTCATAAACGTGTTACATTTTACTGTTGAAGGAGAAGGTAAAACCTTGGTTTTTCTTCATGGATTTTTGGAATCTAGCACTATGTGGTCTTATCTGGACCTAAATGAGCTACCGGCTCAACGTATATTTATTGACCTTCCCGGACATGGGAAATCAGAGCTAACCGATACATCTGAAAGGCCAAGTATTGATTTTATGACGGAGGAAGTGATGAAGGTTTTAACTAAATTACGAATAGAATCATACAATGTCATTGGTCATTCCATGGGTGGATATATTGGTCTTTTGTTGAAAGAAAAAGATAATCGTTGTGAAAAAGTAATTTTGATGAATTCCAATTTTTGGGCTGATTCAGAAAAAAAGAAAAAAGATCGTTTGCGCATAGCGGAAATCGCATTAAAAGCCAAAAGAATTTTCATTCAAGAGGCCATTCCAAATCTTTTCGCCTTTCCTGAAAATAATGAGAATGATATTTTACGACTCAAAGAGGAAGCCATGACAATGAACTCAGAATCAATTGCCTACGCTGCTCTTGCCATGAGAACTAGAAAGGATTTTAGCTCGGAAATAAGATCCGAAAATGCTCCCTATTTTGTTATTCATGGGGAAGAGGACAATCTGGCTACAGCAGAACAATATCTGCCATACATAAAAGACGAACATTTATTTGTTGTTAAACAGGCCGGACACATGTCTCACATTGAAAAACCAGGTGAAATTCAACAAATTTTGAGAATAATATTATTGAACTTATTTTGACAAATGCTTTAATGCTTCCCTTCTTGCCAACCCTTGAATGCCACTTTCATCCACAAACAAACGCACAAGTTCAGGTTCAGTTTTAGCATACTGTCGCAAACTCCACCCGATCGCTTTTTGAATAAAAAACTCTTTCTCGAACTTAAACTGTTGTATTAAGTCCTTAAGCAGATTAAAATCCGTTTGGTGATAGTATTTCAATTGAAAAATTAAGCAAGATCTCCTTAACCACATATTCTCACCATTTCTCCAATTAGCTACCAACTTCTTTTTTTGATCAGGGAAAATTGCCATATAACGAGACAAATAATTACTAGCAAGATTATCAACAGAATCCCACCAAGAATTATTCGTCAAAAGAAACTCTAATTGTTCACTATCAGATGGATGAATATCATTTGTTTTCCATTTACTCATCCAATCCATAGCCGTGTAATGAAATTCTCGTTGATCCTTTTGCCAAAGTTCTAGAACCAAATCCCAGCGCTGATCTCGCGTTAAATCAGAAGGAATAGCATTGAACCATTTTTTTTGAATTTCAGCGCGAATAGGCTTTTTAATACCAAAATAATCAAAACGATTTTTCATATATCGCGCCATCCCGATGGATTCTTGCTCATTTCGATTTTTTTCAAACTCGATTTCTAACTGGGTAATTAACTCTTGAATCATAATGAAATAAAAAAAGGCAAATCATAAGCCGGGTTCTGTATTCCTCGCTGCACGCAGCTCAGTAGTCTATCATTTATCTAGCACTGACGTCACCATCAGCGTCAATCAACCTACCCTCCGAGATTGGGCGAGCAACCCTCAAGCCTCGGTATATTTGGTCTTTCAGTTCGTAAGGTTTACCTTGCCGTTCTTGTCACCAAAAACGCGGTGGGCTCTTACTCCACCTTTTCACCTTTTCCTTGAACAAGCGAACTTGTCTAGGTAGTTTTCCTTTCTGCGGCACTTTCTGTTCCCAAAAGCTTGAACTAATGAGACCTTCCCGTTAGGAAGTACGATGCTCTATACTGCCCGGACTTTCCTCTCTCTTGATTTCTCAAAACAGCGATAGACCGATTTGCCTACTGCAAAGGTACGGATTAGTTTTTAGTTAGTCGAATTGTTTTAGACCCTACACCAGTCGTAAGCATTAGAAAATATAAACCTTGGCCAAAATTGGATAGGTCTATCTTATAAGTTAATGAGTTCAAATCAACGAATTCATCCAACAATGTACCTTTGGAATCGAGTAATCTTATCATGCTCAAAGGAGATGAACTTTTAACCTCAACTCCATTACTTGTTGGATTAGGAAAAACAGAAGCTTCTAACCCATTTTCGGATAAACCAGCGTCTAATCCAAGATAAATATCTTGATATTCAATGGTTCTAATCTGACTTGTCCCATTGTTATTGGCAAGTACAATTTTTAAGAGTGCATCTTTATTATTCTGACCAATCCATTCATATTCCACCGTCTGTATTGGAGGAGTTCCAATCCATGTACCTGCCCCAAAAAACGTTTGATAAATTGAATCTATTTCATTGATTTCTCGCTTCAATCGCAATACATCAAATGTACCAAAAGGCAATATTAATTGACCATACCCATCCAATGTACTTGTAACTGAACGATGTTGCTTGATTTTAAAATCTGCTGCCGGATTGAGATCAATAAACGTATAGCCGTTCGTATGAAAGACTTGCTGAAAAGTCATTGGGAACTGATACTTTGTCTCAATAGTGTCTGATTTAAAAGCAACATCCACACCGCTTACTTTAATTGAAAAACCAACCTTCGTTATTGAATCTTGCATGGATTTTTGATAAGACCTAGGATCTGAAAGTGATACAGGTAAAAATCCATTTAATTGATCTACTGGAAGGGTGTTTTCTGGAATAAAGTAGGAAGCTTGATAATCTTGAGGAGCAAAAACTCCAAACGTAAATTGAACAGGGCTAAAACCGATGGAGGTAAATTCACGAACAAATTGACTATTTGCCGTTAACGATGAATAATCCCAAGTCATCGCCATACCAGTTTGAGCAGGATCATTCACAGTTTGAGAGGCAACACTTATCCTCAACGTATCCCCTGGGTTTGCAAAATCTGATTCTACAATTGAAACTTGTGCAAAAACTCCTAGTCCATGGAACGTAAGAAATGCACCAGAAAGTAAATGCTTAAACATTATTAAAAAGGTAAGTCGTCAGAGTCATCGTTAGATGAAAGTAACGCATCAACAGGGGAATTAGTAGGAATTGCATTTAAATCCATTGAAGATGGCCCACCTGCTGGAATACCTTGACCCATCTTTTCTATTCTCCACGCATCAAGGGAATTAAAATATTTCACTTCTCCTTGTGGACTTGTCCATTCGCGACCACGAAGATTAAAGGAAACTTCTACTTGCTCACCAACATTCATAGTATCCAACATAGCACATCTATCTTGAACCGCTTGAAACAAAATATCTTGTGGATATTGACTTGTATTCTCTGTTAAAACAAATTCTCTTTTTGCAAATTTCTCTGAAACTTGAACAGTAGGGTTCAAAACCTTAATGGTTCCTGTAATTTTAAACATATCTATTTTTTTTATCCGTTATTAAAAGCTAAAAGGGTTAACCAAGCTTCCTGCAATTTATTCTCCTTCAATAAACTCAAAGCTCGATGATGCAACTCATATTCTAATTTTTTCGCATCGTTATCTAAAGATACAAATAAATCACTTAATTCAAGTAATTTGTATTCATTCACATCTGTTTCATTTGGCAACTCTTCAATTCCAGCAAGTTGACCTAAATCATTTTTACTAAAAACATTACTCAAAACTATATCTGTTGGTAATTGATCAAATCCAATTCCGCAGGTGGTTACAGGTTTTTTAATTTCAAACATAGCTTGTTTATCAGCCCTACAATACCAATCTCCTCCCATTCGGGCAACTAAATCTATTTTATGTTGGTCAATCATTCCATTTTCATCTAACACGTCTTCATTAATATGAATACGAGTAACCTCACAAATGATCAAATTACCAGCACCGCCTTCTGTACCTAATTCAACAACTTGATTTACTTTACATTCAAATTGCACAGGAGACTCAGCTACTCGCATAGGCTGAACTGTTTCAGATTTTAATGCAGTAAAACCTGATTTCACAAACTCATTCACACCAGAAGGATAGGGAGAACTTGCTAAACTCATTTGATGGACAATCTGATAATTAACTACATTAATGACCACCTCAGGCACTAACTTAACATTATTATACGTGTCTTTCGTAGTATTGCTCCTTCCCGATCGTGCAGGTGAAAAAATTAATATCGGTGGATTTGCACTAAAAACATTAAAAAAACTAAAAGGAGCCAAGTTAGGATTACCATCTGCATCAATGGTAGAGGCAAAAGCAATCGGACGTGGACCAACTGCTCCCAACAAATATTGATGTAATTTTTGAACCGGTAATTCAGAAGGATTTAGTGTTAACATCGATTAAATTTTCGTGACAAAATTAAATAGAATATCATTTTTCGAGGCAAGCATCAAAGAATAGTTATTCACAGAAAAAAACTACTTCCTTCTCAATAAAAAAAAACGTTGAATTAAATCAGAAGATTCCTCAGCTAATAAACCATTAATGACAAGTGTTTTCGGATGATATATAGATTCGCTTAATTTTCCCGCCCCCCTCTTTTCATCTCGAGCACCAAAAACGACTTTGTCAATTTGTGACCAATACAAAGCACCACCGCACATAACACAAGGCTCCAATGTCACATACAAAGTACATCCCGTAAGATATTTCGATCCTAAATATTCAGAAGCTGCCGTTATCGCTTGAATTTCCGCATGAGCAGTGACATCATTTAATCTCTCAGTAAAATTGTGTGCTCGTGCGATAATTTGATTATTTGCAACTACTACCGCACCTACAGGAACCTCTCCTAAATCGAACGCTTTTTGTGCTTCCTGAAGCGCTTGTTTCATAAAGAACTCGTCGTTGTAAGGAGAAATCATAAACAGTTTTTTGTCAAATATATTTATTTTAACTGTAGCTGCAATTTGATTTCAAAAAATGAATTATATTTGAATAAATTAAACGTAAAACTCATGAAAAAAGTAATTTTATTTGGTGCATTTGCACTTTTAACATTAGCATCTTGTAAAAAAGATTGGACGTGTACTTGTACTTCATCCGTTGGCGGATCATCATCTTCAACTATTTCTGATATGACAAAATCTGACGCTAAAGCTGAATGTGACGGAGGAGACGGAAGTGCTTTAGGTATTACTGTTGATTGCGAAATTCAATAAATCCTAATTAATTTAATTCAAGGGGGCTTGCCCCCTTTTTTAGTATGAATTCAATCGAAAGTTTTTTCTTAAATCTTGGATTTTCTTGGACTATCTCCAAAATAATACCTTATACATGCTGTATTATTCTTGGTGTTATATTTGTGTTTTTGCTGAAAAAATGGAAGACTAAAAAAAAATACATTTCTTTTTCAGTTAAGGCAATTATCTTCCTGCTTCCTTTTTCAATTTACTTCGCATTTTCTCCTATTTATCAAGGAGATTTCTCTAACAAAGGAGCTGCATCAACCTCGAAAATTGTTTTCCCTAAAGCGAAAGCATTGACAGTGGTAGCGCTTCCTAATTGTCCTTATTGCTATCAATCTCTTCGGTTAATGATGAAACTTAAAAAAAGAAACCCACATATTCCGATAACATATTGGGTTGCTTCGTCAGATACTTTACCTGAAAAAACAGCCATCTTAAGGGTTATTCCAAAAGAATTCAGCGCTCTTCAAAAGCATAATACAGAGGAAATCTCGTTTTTAGCAAAAGGGACTTTTCCTTGTTTTGTAATATCATCTGATTTTAAAGCGGTGAAAGTTTGGAACAACAATCAATTTGGAGTTAGAGCCTTAGATGAAATAGAAGCTTTTTTCAAATAAAAAAAGAATCTTTAGATAAAAATATTACTCGTGCTGGTGATATCAGATTTCAATCACTAGTAAATTCAATTAATCTTGATAGATGTCGAAAGTTAATTATTTTTGTTTTACAAAACATTGGACATAACCAATTGTTATTAAAAAAGTATGATCGAAAATTTAATATCTACCGAAAAAAACGAACCTACTCGAATAAAAAAACCGAAATGGTTAAGAGTTAAGCTTCCAATTGGTGAGAATTACCGCAAAGTACGCTCCCTTGTGGATGAACACAAACTTCATACGATATGTGAAAGTGGAAGTTGTCCCAATATGGGTGAATGCTGGGGGGAAGGAACAGCAACCTTTATGATACTTGGGAATATTTGCACGCGATCTTGTGGTTTTTGCGCTGTACAGACAGGAAAACCAGATGAAGTAGACACATTTGAACCAGGTAGAGTAGCCAACAGCGTTAAAATTATGGGGGTCAAACATGCGGTGATAACCTCTGTAGATCGTGATGATTTAAAAGACGGAGGCTCGGAAATCTGGGCGCAAACGGTGAGAGCAATTCGACAACAATCACCGAACACAACGTTGGAAACTTTAATTCCTGATTTTGCTGGAAAATGGGATAATCTACAAACCATTATAGATGTTGCACCAGAGATAGTCTCTCACAACCTAGAAACGGTTCGAAGATTAACTAAGCAAGTGCGCATTCAAGCAAAATATGACAGGAGCTTGGAAGTACTTTTTCGCTTAAAAAAAGGTGGGATGAGAACAAAATCGGGTGTAATGTTGGGATTGGGAGAAACGGAGCAAGAAGTAATTGAAACAATGACAGATTTAAGAAGTGTTGGCGTGGATATATTAACGCTCGGTCAATACCTACAACCGACACCTAAACACTTACCTATTGCCGAATTTATTACTCCAGAGCAATTTGAAAAATTAGGTAATTTAGGAAAGGAAATGGGCTTTCGTTATGTCGAAAGCGGACCTTTAGTTAGGTCTTCCTATCACGCAGAAAAACACTTATTTTAACTTAATTTTAGACTAAATTTTAAATCACAGGCATAGCAATGTTAAAAAACCCTTTAAAATTGAAAAATTGGCAGAATTATTAATTCTTCAACAAAAATTTTAAAAGTATTTGATAATTATTTTATAACTTGGCTCTCTGAATAAATTTCATTTTTTAAACAAACCATGAAAAAGAAAAACATAATCTTAGGATCACTTGCATTTACAGGAGTTTCTGCTGCATTTGCTATTGGTATGTGGCTCATGAAAAACGACGAAACTGCATCTTACAAACAAGAAGCACTTTCTGTTTTAGAAGCACGTAAAGCTGATGAGGCGCAAGCTTGGTTGCGAGCGCGCTATGTTGACGTTACAACAGGCCAACAAATCACCTCTGAAAAATTGGCTGAAATTCAAAAAAACTTCAACAAACTTCCACAGGAAAAAACGATTGCTTGGGAAGAACAAGGACCTGATAATATCGGTGGTAGAACACGTGCAATAGAAATTAACAGAAATAATCCAAATGATATTTGGGCTGGTGGTGTTTCTGGAGGATTATTTTA
>CAZTFG010000022.1:27934-30187 GCA_964612725.1 uncultured Lishizhenia sp.
CAGGTATGAAAAAATGGAAATTAGGAGATGCTTCTATGACATCGATAACTGCTGCATCAGGTGGATGTTTTGCTTTAAAAATTTCTAAAAATGAACAAGTGATCGTTGGTGCATATGGAGCTAATAAAACGTATGTTTCTACAGACGGTGGCGCATCATTTACAGACAAATCAGGAACTGCAGCAAACAATCTTGTTCCAACAGGAGCATCTCGAATTGAATATGCTATTTCTCATGATTTAAATTCATCGGGAAATTACTCTTTGTATGCAGTTAGAACAAATTCTAATTTATTAGGAATGAATGTTTCTCATGACAACGGTGCCACTTGGACTGAATTTGTAGGTAATCCCGGAACACCTGCACCATCTGATTTTGACATTTACAGAGATCAAGGAACTTATAATTCAATTGTTTCAGTTGTACCGAATGATCCCGAGATGATTCTTATTGGTGGTATAGATGTTTGGAGATGGAAACAAACAGTAAACAACCCTCCTTCAGGCGGATTCAGAAAAGTTAGTCAATGGTTCGTTGACCCAAGTTCTTCTATTTATGTGCATGCAGATAATCATGAAATGAAATGGGATGGTAACGGTCGTTTTTACGCAGGAAGTGATGGAGGTGTTAGTATTTCAAATAATGTTGACGCAACAAATCCTGATGTAATTGAATGGTTTGTTGCCAACAGAGGTTATAACGTTACTCAGTTCTATGGTATAGCATTCGACAAATTCGGTGCTGTAATGGGTGGTGCTCAAGACAACGGAACACTATACAACGACCATTCAATGAATACCTACAAAGAATTTAGAGAAGTTGGCGGAGGGGATGGATTTGAATGTGAGATTTCATATTTCAACGAGCGTGTTATGTTCTCTTCTGTTTATTATAACTCTATTTCAAGATCTGGAGATAAAGGTCAAACTTGGACAAGTTTTGTTCCTACTTTGCCTGGAACCTATGATCCTGCTGGGACGGACGGAAGTAATTTCCACCCATTCCATACAGAATTTGTACTTGCTGAGTATTATGATTTAAACTCTGAAGATTCAGTTACTTTCATTCCAACTCGAGATATAAGCGCAGGCGAAACAGTAAGAGTTGCAAGTTTATCTTCAGGTGATTCAATTACAATGATAGCTAGTCAAAATTATTATTTTGATGAAGAATTAGCCTATGATCCTTCATTGACAGTAAATGGAGTGAACTATGGTGTTAATCCTGCAACAGGAGAAACTGTTGAAATGGGTTCTGATACAGTTATCTATAATGTAACCTGGGATACCGTTCGTGTTCAAGATCCTTACCAATCTTGGTTCCTTGTTTATGTGAATGCAAACGGAGGTGAGCTTTGGGGAACAAGAAACGCTTTACGTTTATCTGTTACAGCTCCTCAATGGGTTTGTGTTGCAAAAGGAATTGGCGGTGGACTTTTTGGAAATATAGATATCGAATTTTCGAGAGATTTAGAACATTGTTATGTAAGTGGAAGTACCAATGGTGTTTGGAGAATTGATGGACTTGGATCTGTTTATACCTCTGACCCTGATTTTGTTGATAAAGTTGGATTTGTGGGTACAGGTGCCACAGCGACTATCCCAACATATACAACCGCAACTAAAATCACTTCAACCAATTACGAGGGAATTGCAGTAAATCCAAATGATGCTGATGATGTATTATTTTTAGCAGGATTCAGTGGATCTAACAAAAGAACATCAAATGCATCAACCGCAGGCACTAACGCTGTTACAGCAGTAACATTAGGATCAGTAGGAGGAGTTGCTTGCTACGATGGTATCATAGATGGTGTAGATTCTGATGTTCTTGTATTAGGAACTTCTAATGGTGTTGTTATTTCTCAAGATGGTGGAGTGACATTTACTAATTCATCAGCTGGTTTCGAAGGAACTCCTGTTTATGAGGTGCGTCAATCTTGGAGAACATGGCAAGAAGGTAACGGAAGGCCAGGTGAAATTTATATTGGTACTTTTGGACGTGGAATTTGGAGTTCCGCTTCATTCCTAGGAGTGGATGAGACACAAACTGATTTAAACAACAAAAATGTATTTAAATTCAATCTTGTCCCTAATCCAACAAATGCTTCTACAGCCGTTTCAGTTGATTTAGAAAACGCTGCAGACGTATCGATTGAAGTTTATACGATAAATGGTACTAAGGTTCAATCCATTTCTATGAAAAATGTAGCTTCTGGTCACCATGACATTCAATTAGATGTTGATGGATTTA
>CAZTFG010000023.1:0-26687 GCA_964612725.1 uncultured Lishizhenia sp.
CTGATTCAAAATGCATCTGATAAATCATGCCACGAGGAACAACCAAATAATCTCCGTACGAAAAATCGATATTGCCCAATTGCGTTTTCAGTGTTCCACTTCCTCTATGGATAAAAATAACTTCGTCAGCATCTGCATTTTTATAAAAATAATCGGTCATTGATTTTTTAGGAGCAGCCAGTTCTATGTACACATCGCTGTTTACCAACATAGGGGTTCTGCTTTCCAAATAATCGTCTGTAGGAACCACATTAAACCCTTGCAAACTACGCATTTGCATGTTTTTATCTAATCCTATTTCCGGAGCAACTGATTGTTTTTGAACAATTTCCAATACAGAGGTTGGTGGTTGAATATGATAGAGTAGGGAGGACATTCCATCAAATCCGATGGTACCAAACAATTGTTCATAATAAATTCCACCTTCTGGATTATTAAAAACAGTATGTCTTTTAGTCGGAATTTTACCGAGTGAATGATAAAAAGGCATTAATCTAGTTTATTAAGTGAATAAATGTAATAAATAATCTTTCTTTTGTAAGATTTATTTTCAAATTATAAAAACAAAATAACAAGTATTAAGTGAAACGATAAATGATTTTTATCAGTTTTTAAAAGATACTTAGTTGAAATTAAATTGTTCTACCTGGATAAACTTTTAGCGCTTCCTCCAAACATTTCACTGCTTTTTTTAGCGATTCCTGATTCAATACATACGCCAACCGAGCTTCTTGCTTACCCAATCCTTTAGTAGCATAAAATCCACTTGCAGGAGCCATCATTACTGTTTGTCCCTCAAACGAAAATTCTTCTAATAACCATTGACAAAACACATCTGCATCATCAACCGGAAATTTAGCAACGGCATAGAAGGCACCCTGAGGCATCGGACAAAATACCCCTTCAATGGAATTTAATCCATTCACCAAAATATTTCTACGTTCAACATATTCCTCCACAACCGCATCAAAATAACTTTGTGGGGTTTGAAGGGCCGCCTCTGCAGCAAATTGATCAACCGTTGGGGGAGAGAGCCTTGCTTGACCAAATTTCAATGCAGCAGCCATCACATCCTTGTTTCGAGTAACAAGCGTACCTATTCGCGCTCCACACATGGAATATCTTTTAGACACCGAGTCAATCATGATTACATTGTTATCTATTCCCAGTAAATTCATGGTTGAAAATGGAATTGCTCCTTCATAACAGAATTCTCTATACACTTCGTCAGAAAAAAGGAATAGGTCGTGTTTTTTGATAACCTCTGCCAATTTCTCTAATTCCTCTTTTGAATACAAATACCCTGTCGGATTTCCTGGGTTACAAATAACAATTGCTTTAGTTTTCGCGGTGATTTTCTTTTCAATTTCTTCAATCGGAGGCAATGCAAAGCCATCTTCAATTTTAGCAGTTACAGGAACAACAGTAAGTCCTGCCATTAATGCAAAACCGTTATAATTAGCATAGAATGGCTCAGGAATAATTACTTCATCACCCGGATTACACGTGGTCATGAATCCAAAAATCAATGCCTCAGAACCACCAGTAGTAACCAATAAGTTATCCGCATTTACAGGTATTCCAACCGATTGATAATAGGTAGCTAATTTAGTTCTATAACTTTCAAATCCAGCAGAATGACTATACTCCAGTACCTTTGGTTCAAAATTATGTATCGCATTTAAAGCAACTTCGGGTGTTTCAATATCGGGTTGACCAATGTTCAAATGATATACTATTTTTCCTTCTTTTTTAGCTTTTTCTGAATAAGGTACCAACTTACGAATTGGTGAAGCAGGCATTTCATTTGCTTTATTTGACAGTACAGGCATAATTTCTAATTTTTAACAAAAATAATTCGATTATTGATACAATCTACCATAGCGAATTACTTTCTTATTTTTTGCGCTGGGAAATATAGCTATTCATTTCATCTCTTAATCGAGCTGCTTCCAAAAAATCCAATTCCTTCGCTGCTTTTTCCATTGCTTTTTTCAATCGCATAATCTGCTTTTCTAATTCCTCCGCAGATTGATATAAATCTCTTGATTCGGCAGCCTTCTGCGCTATGGTGGATCGCTCATATTTTGACATTCTTAAAGCTGGGTCACCGTCTGCAACCTTGGTTGATTCTAATATTTTATCTATTGACTTATTTAAAGCAGTTGGCACCAATCCATGTTCTTCATTATAAGCAATTTGAATACTTCTTCTTCGCAATGTTTCATCAATAGTACGCTGCATCGATTTTGTCATTTTATCAGCATACATAATTACAAATCCATTCACATTTCGAGCAGCACGACCAATGGTTTGAACCAATGAACGCTCATTTCTTAAAAAACCTTCCTTGTCAGCATCCAAAATCGCTACAAATGAAACCTCAGGTAAATCAAGACCTTCACGCAGTAAATTCACGCCAATCAACACATCAAATTCGCCCAAACGTAAATCCCTCAAAATTTCCACCCGTTCTATGGTATCAATTTCAGAATGAATGTATCTACATTTAATTCCAAGTTTATCTAAGTATTTTTGTAATTCCTCTGCCATTCTTTTTGTGAGAGTCGTCACTAGGGTTCTTTCATCAACCGCAATTCTACGCTGAATTTCTTCCATCAAATCATCAATCTGATTGATACTCGGTCTCACTTCTATAAGCGGATCTAATAATCCCGTAGGTCGTATAACTTGTTCAACAACAACTCCTTCTGAATGGATCAATTCATAATCAGCCGGCGTTGCTGACACATAAATTACTTGATGAAGCATTCCTTCAAATTCCTCAAATCTCAGTGGTCTGTTATCAATGGCTGCTTGCAAACGGAAACCATATTCTACCAAATTAATTTTACGAGCTCGATCTCCTGCATACATACCCCTCACTTGCGGAATAGTAACATGACTTTCATCGATTACCATTAAAAAATCGTTTGGAAAATAATCAATTAAACAAAACGGTCTTTCGCCGGGTTCACGCCCATCAAAATACCTTGAGTAATTTTCAATTCCCGAACAATAACCTAATTCACGAATCATTTCTAAATCATAGGTAACACGCTCCTCCAAGCGTTTGGCTTCAAATATTTTTCTTTCTTCCTTAAAATTTTCAACTTGTTGCACCATGTCTTCGAAGATCAAATCAACTGCTCTTTTCGTATTCTCTGGACTGGAAACGAAAATATTTGCCGGATAAATATTTATTTCTTCGTATTGATCTAATACCACTCCATTTTCTGGGTCAAATGCGGAAATTCGTTCGATTTCATCGCCCCAAAATTCAATTCGTAGGCCATAATCTGCATAGGCAAGATATATTTCTATGGTGTCTCCTTTTACCCTAAAACATCCTCGTTTAAAGTCAATATCGGTGGCTCGTTGATATAGATTTTCAACCAATCGAAAGAGAAATTTGTTCCGAGAATAATTCTCTCCTTTTTTGATAAATAAGATGCTTTTTTGAAATTCATTCGGGTTACCAATACCATAAATACATGAAACAGAAGCCACCACCAATACATCTTTTCGACCCGACAACAACGCAGAGGTAGCTGAAAGTCTTAATTTTTCAATTTCATCGTTAATTTGAAGGTCCTTTTCAATATATGTATCAGTCGTTGGTAAATAAGCTTCGGGTTGGTAATAATCATAATAAGACACGAAATATTCCACTGCATTTTCAGGAAAAAATTGTTTGAACTCTCCATATAATTGAGCAGCAAGCGTTTTATTATGCGATAAAATTAACGTTGGACGATTAATTTCCTTAATCACATTAGCAATCGTGAAAGTTTTTCCACTTCCAGTAACCCCCAATAAAGTTTGGGCTTCATTTCCTTGATTAACTCCTTGAACTAATTGTTTGATTGCTTCAGGTTGATCTCCCGTTGGTTGAAAGTCCGAAACTAATTGAAAATCCATGATTCAAAAGTACATCTTTTACCCGTAGTAAACTATGATTTTATGTAAGAAAAATAAGCATCTAACACAGCAGCATTTTCTTCCCTTGGTGTTTTAATCTCGATTAATTTTGGTCGACCATTCGAGGAAGGAGTAAAGAAATTTTGAAAAGCTATTTGACAATTTTCCAATGTATCCGCGGACTGGTAATTCACATGATAAGATTCACAAATTCCTTTAGCCTCGGTAAGATGAGTGGCTTCAAAAAAGTTGTCTCTTTGTGGTGAAGTACTAGGACCGGGAATAATTCTAAAAATACCTCCACCTGCATTGTTTAGCAGAATTACTAGAAAATTTTGACCTAAATAGCTATTCCACAATGCATTACTATCATAAAAAAAGGACACATCACCTGTAATTAAAACATGTAATTTACCTACATTTGCCACGGAAGCGCCTGCAGCTGTACTGCTGCTTCCATCAATACCACTGGTGCCTCTGTTTCCTCTATACTCTATGCCTTTTATGGGGTCAAATAACTGACAATAGCGCACCACAGAACTATTTGCCATATGTAAAATAGCATCTGATGGAATGTGTTGAAAAATTAAATCAAACACGCGTAAATCAGAAAAAGGTAATTGATCAAAAATTTCAGCAGATTTATCACGAGCCATTATATCTTTTTGACACCATAAACCTGAATAGTTTATGGTATTCTTTGAAAATTCAAGTTCATTAATTTGACCAAAAAATGCTTCGGGATTCATTTTGAAAATATGTGTAGCACATTGATACGTATCCATATATGGAAAAGAATGACCAATTTTCCAATGCTTATTAGGTGAAAATTTCCGAAGAAACGTTTTAATTTTTTTAGACACCACAGCCCCTCCAAGGGTAATTAATACATCTGGTTTAAATTCGACTAATCGATCTGCTGAAATCATATTTAACGTTCGATCTATGCAATGAACGAAATTAGGATGAGAAACATTAGATGTATTTTCAACTAGAATCGCCACATTCACGTTCAATGAAAAACGCACCAGTAGTTCCTGTAACTTATTATTCGCAGGCATTTGACCACATAGTACCAATATTTTAGCTGAAAGATCTTGGGAAATCATTTCTTTGGTTTTATGTGTAAGTATTGGTGTTAATGGAATTTCAATTGTTTTTTGGAAAGGAACTTTAGCAATTTCGGTAGTTTCATACAGAGGCTCATGTAAACCGATATTGATATGAATAGGCCCTCTCCAGTCATTCAAAGCATGTAAAAAAGCCGTATTTAATTCACGTTTAACATACCATTGATATTCTTCTGAAGTTTGGTCATCCGTTAAGTCTAAAAAATAGCGCACGTGGTCTTTGAGCACATTCTCTTGCCTTATTGTCTGACCATCTCCTTGATCTATCCATGATTGGGGTCTATCAGCAGAAATAACGATTAGGGGTAACTCACGATAATAAGCCTCTGAAACAGCAGGAGTAAAATTTTGAACCGCTGAACCTGAAGTACATACCAATGCTACAGGCTCATTTAATTCATCGATTAATCCTAAGGCGAAAAATGCTGCAGACCGCTCATCATGAATAACAAATGTTTTTACGTCAGGATGATTATCAAAAGCAATACTGAATGGGGCATTACGCGAACCTGGACAAATCACTACTTGTTTAATGTGATTGGCAATGCATGCGCTAACAATAGATTGAACAGTTAATTTATTACTTGAAATAATCTTACCTAACATTTTGAATTACAGATAATAATGTTTTACTTTTTCGTTCAGTTTCTTCCCATTCATCTTCAACATTGGAATCCTTTGTAAATCCGCCACCTACATACAAACAAGCAGTATCCTTGAACAATTGACAACAACGCAAGTTAACATAAAGTTTAGTTTCCTGGTCAGAAATTTTTCCTATGTATCCGGTATATAAAGATCGATTGTAATTTAGATCATGCTTTTCGATCGCTTCAATCATTTCCATAGCCAATGGTCTAGGTAATCCGCTTACCGCTGGAGTAGGGTGGAGTGCATTAGCAATTACTGTAGGGGATAAGGATTCTAAATCAAAGGTAATATCGGTTCGCAAATGTTTCACTGGACCAGCTTCATGCGAATAAGGACCAACTATTTCAATTGATTTAATCTCATTTTCTTTCAGAGAGTCTACGATGAAATCGGTTACATATTGCTGTTCATACAATTCTTTTTGATTCCATTCCTCTGAACTGTCGGTGGATTTTGTTGCCGCTAATGACATGGTGAAAACATGATTACCGTGCACCTCCAATAGAATTTCAGGCGTAGCACCAATCCAAGTACCAAATAGGGGAGAGGAAACTAAGTAAACAAAGGCCTTCGGATATTCTTTACACAACTGATTGAACAAAGGAAGAGCTTTATCCGTATTGAATTCAACGTTTTTCACCCTAGAGAAAACAACCTTTTTCATACCCAACAAACGAATTGCTTGTAGCATGCCAGATGCGTGTTTGATATAGGTATCCATTTGAATATACGGTGGTAGGTCTGTAGAAAAATGCCAATTGAAATCATTGACTTCCAGCACTTCAGTTCCATTGAAAACATAGTGATTTTCATTCAGAAAATCGGCAATAACAAAGGAATCTGAAAGTTCGGAAACATTATTACACGCCTCAAATTGACCTAAAAAATAGTGAGCTGATTGATTGGGAAATTGATATGCTAGAAAATCACTCAATTTTCTTGTTTTTTCTGAATAATCATTACGGTAAGTCGACCAGTACAAACTAATTTATTGGTCTCTTCATTATGAATATCTACTTGCCATATGTGCGTGCGATTTCCCGCGTGTATTATTTTACCAACAGCTCGAACATATCCGGAGCGAATTCCTGACACATGATTGGCATTTATTTCTAGTCCAACAGGAACTTCTTTTTCAAGATCGATTAACAAAGTAGATCCCATGGATCCAATACTTTCAATTAACGCCATACTTGCGCCACCATGTAAAAGTCCCATGGGCTGATGAGTTCTATGGTCAACCGGCATGCGGGAGATTATATAATCTGAACCAATTTCTACGCATTCAATTCCAAGAGCTTCCATGAGCGTATTTTTATTCATGGAATTTACAAAGTCCAAAGATACTTGCTTTAACATAGTACAAAGTTAATTGAACTGACAGAAGAAGCAAAGATATTTTCCTGTTTAACATTCAACTGAGTTCTAATATTATCCTATTTAACATAATATTAATTATATAACATTTAATGTAATTTGAAAAATGTAGATTTACTAAAATTATTTATCAATGAAAACGTTGTTATTATCTATTCTTTTATCCATACACCTTCTATCAATTGGTCAAACAAGTCACCAAATACAAATACCATCTAAGGAAGTCTATGTAATTCCATATTGGGGATCAATTCTTGTTGGTTATGTTGATCAAGGCGCATATGTCAATTTTGCAGGACCTTCGTTAGGATACAGTTTTGGTAAATCTCAAATTTTAATAGGCATGCTACCATCATTGAGATTCAAAAAAGATTCGGGAACGATTAAAAATTCGTTGGTAACGCCTTCATTGGGTTTTGGAATAACCTACACCTTTAAATCTTTAGCTTTTCAAGTACCCATCTATTATACCAACAAAACGTCAACAACCAATGGACATTGGAATCTTGGCATTGGGTTGGGGATGAAACTTAGTGCGATTAGGTTCAAGAAAGATCAATAAAATCACAATCTTTCCAAGGGTGTTTTTACTCCATTCACCAAAGAATAACAAGCTAATTTATCTTTGAAAACAGAAGATTTGAAAATGGAGCGATTTAATAACATCCGCACGCATTCCTGAATTCCTTCAACAATTGATGGATGTGGATGAATCAACTCGGAAAGTACCTCTATAGACATATTTAGTTTCACTAGTAACCCAATCGCTTGAATGGCGGTTGAAGCATGTGCACCTACCACGCGCATACCTAATATTTTCATTTCCTTGTCATTAGTGACAATTATTTTGAAAAATCCTTGTGTTTGTCGCATGGCAATTGCTCTCGTAATCAAAGAATAATCCATTTTAACGACTTTTACCGGGATATTTTGTTCAATTGCTTGTTGCTCATTAATTCCTACCGCTGCTACCTCCGGATTCAAAAACATGATGGTACAAATGTTGTCGTAATTCAATAATTCCGGCTTATTTCCAAACGCTTTTTCCACCGCATGTCTCGCTTCAATTTCCCCCATGTTTACCAAGGCAATTCGTCCAGAAACATCACCTACTGCATAAATATTAGGAACATTTGTTCGTGTATCTTCATCACCAATGTGAACACCTCTTTTCGACATTACCACTCCCGCATTTTCCAATCCTAAATTCTCAATATTCGGTTGTCTACCAATCGATAAAAGTGCTTTTTCTACACGTATTACTTCACGAGTACCATCTGGATACGATAGTTCATATTCAACTTCATTATCTACTTTCACCAATCGCTCCAATTTGGCATTGGAATGAATGGTTACGCCTCTGTTTATTAAATTTTTAGCAATTAATTTGGTGATATCCTCATCCTCAAAAGGTAAGATATGATCTTGACGATCAATAATATATACTTTCGTTTTTCCAAAATTTGAAAAAATCGTGGCATACTCACAACCTATTACCCCTGCCCCAACTATCACCAAACTTTTTGGATAATCAGATATATTATCTATCCCATCGCTGGTTAAAATCGTTTCTTCATCAACCTGAATATCTGCCATTTTTCTTGGTCTACTACCTGTTGAAAGTATAATGTTTTCAGCCCAAATGGTTTTTTGTTCGCCTTCATGATCAATAAGAATTTCATTTTTTGACTTCAATTTACCAAATCCCCTTTCATAAGTAAGTAATTTGTTCATTGTTTCTGTCTGCAATAACTTTATATGAGCTGAATATTGAAATTTTCGTTCAAAAATTGCTTCAGCCAAATTTTGTTTAACATCCTCCCATGAAATTTCAAATTTACTTCTCCCCTTCGAAACGATCATATCATTTACATCGCGCGTTCTATTGGATAATTCCCATAAGGTTTTGGAGGAAAGTGCACCATTATATACTCCTGCACCCCCTACTTTATCTTTTTCAATAAGGCAAACGCGTTTACCAAAATCTATTCCTCTCATGGCTGCAGCATAACCCGCTGGCCCCCCTCCTATTACAACTAAGTCAAATCGTTCCATATTATTTGTAAATTCGCTGTAAATATAGGTAAACACAACGATTGTATTTATTTTTTTAACATAACGTGAATCCAACAGATAAAAAAAGCATTGAAAAAGCCAAAGTAGAGTTTAAATCGACTCAAAAGTTGGCGCAAAATCTTAAAAAAAGAAAACCGACTCAATTAGACTCAGTTTTTCACGCTAAGCATGTCGCAGAATTTAAGAATATGGATTGTTTATCTTGTGCAAATTGCTGTAAAACAACAAGTCCCATTTTTAGGGATGCTGATATTCGGCGTATTTCAAAACACTTACGAATAAAAGAAAGTAAATTAATTCAAGACTTATTAACTATTGATGATGAAGGAGATTATGTATTACGAAAATCGCCTTGCTCCTTCCTTGCAGCAGATAATACATGTTCAATTTATGAAGTGAGGCCTTTGGCTTGTAGAGAATATCCACATACAGATAGAAAAAACATGTATCAGATACTCGAATTAACCGTTCAAAACACGCTTATATGTCCTGTGGTTGCTCGAATTGTTCAATCCATTTCAGCTGATTCACAAAACAATACAAAGGATTAATTCAAAAAACGATTACTCTTTGATTTTTTGTAATTCCATTTGAACAAAATCAGCTAATTCCTTCATGTTTTTTAGCGAGAAATCGAAGGTAATTCCGGCTGTCTTATATATTTCCGGAATTGATTTAGCATAGCCCAACTGTAGGGCTTTTTTATAATTTTCAACTGCACCATTAAAATCACTTTGGCTATTTTTCCATATTCCAAGTGCTCCTAATTGCGCAATTCCATATTCAATATAATAAAAGGGTACTTCAAACAAATGCATTTGTCGTTGCCACGATGTTTCAACTACTTCTTCATATCCACTCCAGTCTGTTAGACCAGTTCCAAAACGAAGAGATAACTTTCTCCAAGCCTCCCTCCTATCTTCAATGGAATGTGTAGGATTTTCGTACACCCAGTGTTGAAAAGCATCTATTTGAGCGATCCAAGGCAAAATACCTAAAATATCCTCTAAATGTTCCTTCTGAGCTCGTTTTTGATCTACCGGATTTGAATAAAATTCATTCCAATATTTCATACTTAACAACTCCATAGACATAGATGCTAATTCTGCCACTTCAGATGGTAAATTCTTAAAGGCGGATAATTCTAAGTCATTGGAAATAAACGAGTGAACGGCATGTCCCCCTTCGTGAATCATGGTAATAACATCTCGATGTGTTCCTACAGCATTCATAAAAATAAAAGGAGCTCCACTTTCATACAATGGATAATTATATCCACCTGGTGCTTTTCCTGGTTTAGATTCCAAGTCCAAGTGATTCATTTCTTGCAACTTATCCAAACAAAACCTGAAATACGGATCCATATTAGAAAAAATGCGCTGCGTTCCTGCCAGTAATTCTTCACCGGTTGTAAATGGTTTTAAAGGGGCTTTCCCCTCTGGATCAACAGCAGTGTCCCAAGGTTTAAATGCACTTTTCCCTAGATTAGCTAGTTTATTTTGTTGAATGATCCGTACAATGGGAACAATACATTTCTCAATGCTTTCATGAAATTCAAAACACTGTTCAGTTGAGTAATCAAACCTCCCTAATGATTGAAATTTATAATCCCTAAAATTATTGAAACCGGCGTTCAATGCCAATTGATGTCTTTTTTGAATTAATTCAGAATACAAATGATCCAATTGATCAACATCTTGGTTTCTTCGCTTGCTGATTTTTTCAAAAACTTCCTTTCTTAGTAGCTCATCTGGCTCACGTAGCAAAGATGATGCTTTTTGCATGGTAATTTGTTCACCATTATAATCAATCGTTTGAGCGCCACTTATGCTTCCAAATAGTTGACTTTTTTCATTGATCTCTGCTTCTATGGCCACATTCTCCTCACGAAATAACTTGGTAGCTGTTTTAACTGAACGAATGTAAATAAAATAGGCTTCTTCTTTTTCAATTTCCGCTAAAAAAGGATTTTCCAACAATTTATGGTTTAGTTGATCATCCAAAGGGGCGAGTTTTGGTTGAATTTCAGTAACAAAATACTGATATGATTGCGTCAATTCTTCATCACGCGTATCAATGGTCATTCGAATGTATCGCCAAGCCAAATTCTCTTCTAAAAACGCATCAAGTTCACTTCTAGACTTCAGCCATAATAATAACTCCTCTTTTGAATTAATGGCTTTGTGAATCAATTCATTAAAAAAGGGTTCAATATCCTCCCATTTAGACAAAACAAAGTCACGAGGTAAAAAATACCGTTGATACACTTTCAATTCCATAAACGATAAAATTTTATTTACCTCTGCCTCCTCCTGTCTTAACAGTAGCTACTTTTTTTGCTCCTGCAGACTTATTGGTTGCTTTTGGTGCTGCTGCTGCGGTTTTGGCAACTTTCGCTGGTTTAGCTTCTTTTACTGCTTTTGGTGCTTTAACTTTTTTCTCCTCGTTTGCAGTTTCTTCAGTTTCCGAAACTTCAACTTCTGGTGTTAATAAGCCTTCAGCCAGTAAGGTGTTGTACCATTGAAACAACTTACGTACATCAGAATCATACACTCTTTCGCTGTCGTAATTAGGTAAAAAGGTAATTACGTATTCACGCAATTTTTTCGGATCTTCTTTGTGTGACAATCCAGGATTTCCATTTAACGATTCGTACATTTTTTTATAAACCTCTGTTAACTTAACATCCTCATCTGTAGTATAAACAGAAATATCCTCAAGAGCTGAGATTTTATCAGATGCATGTGCAGGAAATCTTTTTTTATCAGTCATTGATTCAACAATTACTGAGTTTTTTCCTTGAGCAACAACTTTAAACAAACCTGGACGACCAGCGATAGAAATAATTCCTTGCAAATTCATGAATACTTTTTTAATTAGACATCAAAAATAGGAATCTTTTATATAATGTGTACTAATTATATGTTGAATTATTTGTTGATACTCCTTTTTTTTCGAAAATAGAGCCCAATTGTATAGCTTGTAAATACCCCGATGAAACTACCTAACAACGCATCTTCCAAAAAATGTTGAGATAAATAAATCCGAGAATACCCCACTAAAACTGCAATTAAAAAAAGAGAAAAACCCATTATTTTTGATGGATAAAAAGAACTAAGCATACTTGTAATTGCGAAAATGGTAGTGGTATGTCCGGAAGGAAAACTATGGCTTGTATGCATTTTAACCCCTTCAATAATGGGAACATGAATTTGACCGGATTGAATGTAATAATAAGGCCGCATAAAATCTGCGAAAACAAAATTCTTTAAAAGCTGTGCCAATAAAGCTGAAATTAAAAAAGTTAATAATAGTTGAATTCCCTGTGTTTTGTTTTTAATAAAGAATATCAAGGCTAAAATAACGGCAAAAACACCATCTCCCAAAAAGGTAATTCCTGAAAAAAATAAATCTAAAAAACGAGTATGAAATGAATTAAGGGAATGATGTATATCAAATTTCGGTAGTAAAAAACAACTAATTAAGGCTACGAACCAAAGAAAGAATGCCAATCGCAGAAATGTTTTAAACGAAATTGTTAGAGATTGCCAATAATTCATAGTACAAAAGTAAACTTTGACCATATTAAAAACAACGATTTGTATATCTTTGTCTCGAAAATGAAAAATGACTTATTAATAAGAGCTGCAAAAGGCGAATCAATTGATCGCTATCCGGTTTGGATCATGCGGCAAGCTGGTAGAATTCTACCTGAATATCGTGCTGTGAGATCTTCGGTTAAAGATTTTAAAGCACTAGTAAAAAATCCTGACTTATGTTGTGAGGTAACGCTTCAGCCCGTTGACATTTTAGGCGTAGATGCTGCCATCATTTTTTCTGATATTCTTGTTGTTCCCGAAGCAATGGGATTGGATTACGAAATGATTGAGCAAAAAGGTCCTTGGTTTGAAAAAACAATACGTACAACGGAGGACTTAGGGTTAGTATCTAGCGAAATCGATGTGGCAGATAGATTAGGATATGTTTTAGACGCCATTTCATTAACAAAAAAAACATTAGATAACCGGGTTCCATTAATTGGATTTGCGGGGGCTCCCTGGACTATTTTTTGTTATATGGTTGAAGGTAAAGGCTCTAAAACTTTTTCTGAATCACGGAAAATATTATATACGAATCCAACATTGGCTCATAACTTGCTAAGCAAGATTACGGATGTTACCATCGAGTATTTAAAATTACAAATGAAACACGGAGCAGATTTGGTACAAGTTTTTGATTCATGGGCTGGCATTTTGTCGCGTGACCAATATTTGGAATTTTGTATACCGTATCTTCAAAAAATCTGCGATGCCTTGCCTGAAATTCCGGTTACCATTTTTTCAAAAGGAGCGATTGCTTCTCTACCCGATTTGGCGAAGTTGAATTGCAACACATTGGGGCTCGATTGGAATATGGATATGGTTTCTACTCGTGAATTGGTAAAAGAATCAATAACATTACAAGGTAATTTAGACCCTTGCGTATTATATGGTAGTCACCAAAATATCGAAAGTGCAACAAAAAAAATGTTGAGTTCGTTTAAAAGTAAGCGACATATTGTTAACTTAGGACACGGAATTTATCCAGATACCGATTTTGAAAAAGTAAAAACGTTTATAAATACAGTTAAAAACCATGAAATCAATTAAACTTAATTCAGCTCTAACATGGGGGATTTCCTCTGTTGCTTTAGTTGGACTTGTTTCTTTCAGCAATCCTGTTTTTGGACAAAAAAAGAAAGATAATAAATCCGAAGAACCAAATTCAGATGGAAATTTTGTTCGAAATGGAAGCTTTGAAAATTTAAAATCATCCGGTAAAAAACCTAAAAAGCTAGGTGGAATTGATTATATTGATGGGTGGTATTCTCCAACTGGTGTGAAAGCAGATGCATACCGTTCTGATGTTACCGATGTTGAAACAGGTATTACTATTCCTCAAAGTAAGTTTGGTAAAGAAGAGCCTACTCCTACTTTTGGATCTAACTATGCTGGCATTCATGTGTTTGTTACTGGTAAAAAACAAAATGAGCGTTCATATTTGACCGGTGAATTAAATACCAAATTGACAAAGAAAAAGTTGTATTGTGTTGAATATTACGTTTCTCTCGCAGAAGGGTCTAAATATGCGACAAACAATATTGGGGCAAAATTCGACATGAAACGTCCGGAAGAATCAAAGGATAAAAACCTTTTCAAAGGAGTGGCTGACATTTTGCACCCAGATAATGAAACTAAAATTTTCAATTCGGCAAATGGTTGGCATAAAATCTGTGGCACATACGAAGCAAAAGGAGGAGAACAATATATTTCTATCGGAAATTTTGCCTCTAACAACAAAACAAAAAACGAAGCATTTAAAAAATCTAAAAACGCAAAAGCTACTGCTTTACAATCAGCCTATTACTATGTTGATCAAGTTGTGGTAAGAGAGTATTTCCCAACTTTTGAGGCGTATTTATTGGCGAATAACTTATCTAACCTTATGAAAAATGAGGAAGATTTATCGGAAGATGAAATTGCTGAAAAAAATGAATTTGAAAAGAAATATTTAGCTATAGAGCCTTGTAAATGTGGAGGAAAAGACATGGACAAAGGATATTCTGATTTGACTTTCCAAAAGGATTTTATCATTGAGGAAAAAATGACACCAAAACAAAAAATTGAAACATATGCTGTTTTCTTTGGTGCAGGAAAAAGTGATCTTACTTCTGAAGCGAACAATACAATTGATGAAGTTGCGAGAATATTAAAGGCGAATACTGGACTAACAATTACAGTTATTGGCCATGCTGATACCATGGAGACTAACTTAAGTGAAATCACGCCAGCCTTCAAAGAAATTGATAAAAAACGTGCTACTGCGGTTGCTGACCAACTTAAAAAATTAGGTGTTACAAACGCAATCACTGTAGATTTCAAAGGAATTAAAGAAGAAAGTGATTTTGTTTCTGGTGATGAAGAAGAGAAAGAAATAGATTGGGCAAAAAACAGACGTGTTCAATTTATTATTAAATAAATAACTTTTACTCATTTTAAAGCCGCTTCTATAGCGGCTTTTTTTATTCTATGAAAAGAATAGTATTTATTACCTTTTTAATTTCCTTAACTGGAAAAACGCAGGTGGCTGAGGAAATTGTATTTACCGATAAAAAATGTCATGCACGGGGAATTGCTGCGGATAAATCAACTATTTATGTATCAACGAATGATGGAAGTGTTTTTAAAATCAATCCAAAAACAAAAAAATCGGTAGAATTAATAAAACTCAATCATTCCGGTGGTGAATTAAGAGACATTGAATTGCTGCATAATCAAGTTGTTTGCATGCAAAGTGGAGATTCTGGACTCGTTGTTAATTTGAAGACCAAGAAACGCCATGACTTTGATTCTGTATTTCTCGATGGAATGGATTTCTATGGTAAAAGTGGTTTTCTAATGGGAGACCCAATAAACGATACATTCTCCCTCTTTTTCACAATGAATAACGGAAAAACATGGAATCCATGTAAGGGGAAAATTCTTGCAAAAAAAGGAGAAGCAGGATTTGCTGCTAGCGGGACAACGGTACATTGTTTGAATGATTCCACTTTTATGTTTGTTTCAGGTGGGTTGCAATCACGTTTTTTTATATCCACTAATTTTGGTGCAACTTGGAACAATTACACCATTCCTTTTCCAGAATCAGAAAGCTCCGGACCTTTTTCTATTGTTCCTTTTGGAAAAGATCATTTTATTGTTGTAGGTGGTGATTATAAACGTCCAAATAAAAACGATTCTACATGTTTTATTTCAACTGACGGAGGAAAGTCATGGATTGAGCCTATTAAACCTCCTATTGGTTATCGCTCTTGCATAATTGCAAACAAAAATATGCTTTTTACTTGCGGCACAAACGGACTGGATTATTCGTTGGATGGTGGGATGAATTGGATAAATATTAACAACCTTAATTATTTGTCCTTAACTATTTTCAGAAATAAGTTGGTTGCAACTACCTCTTCCCATTCCATTCATCTGTTTGATTTAAATAACTTTGAGCAATAAAAAAGGGAGAACCGAAATCCCCCCTCTTTTTCATCAATCAACATCATTCATGCTAATAACCAGGATTTTGCTGAAGATTAGGATTTAATACTTTATCTGCTGTTGGTATTGGATATAAATCAAAATGTGCATCTGTTGCAATTCCATTTACATCGCCCCCTTTAAATGACCACAAATAGCTTCCTCCGGTAAATTGCCCAAAACGAATTAAGTCAGTTCTACGGGTTGCTTCCCAACTCAATTCTCGTGCGCGTTCATCTAGAATGTCTTGTGCACTAACACTCGAAAGATTGAAATTTGAATTTCCGTATGCTCTTTCTCTAATTAGATTGATATATTGCAAAGCGGTACCTTGATCATTCAAACGAAAAGCAGATTCAGCTAGCATTAAGTATACATCGGCTAAGCGGAACATTGGGAAATCAATATCTACGTGCGCTGAAGTTGCATTGTTTGAACCATTCAGCCCGGCCTTCGTTTTGTTTTTAAACTTTGGAAATGCATATCCATTGGAAAAGGTTGACAAGGAGGTGATTTGCAAGTTTTGACCTGGTGTATAAAATAAATACCTTGAATCTTGAGTAGTATCAGCAAATTTACTTACAAATTGAGGTGTTACACGTAATCCTCCCCACTTCCCATTAACCCCATAATTGGATGCTACCATGCTGCCGCCCAAAGCTCCACAAACTAAGTAAGTTGTACCTCCCCACGTTTGGGCATATAAACCATCATAAACGACTGGAAAAATAATTTCAGGAGAAGTGTGATTGTCTGCTAAAAACATATCTTGATATACATCATCCAATTGGTAAGTACCACCATTAATCACTTTTTCGCAATACGTTTTACATGATGCATAACGCGGTGTTCCTGTATAAACTTCGGCATTCAAATACATTTTAGCCATTAATGTTTGAGCAGCCGCTTTAGATGCACGTCCATAAGGAGCAGCAGCTGGATCAAGCAACTGCGTCTCAATGTCTACCAATTCTGTTTCAATATAATTAAATAAGTCAGCACGATTAATTTGTTCTGGTAAAAAAGCACCTACTCGATCATTTTCATCAACAAATGGAACATTTCCAAACAAATCCATAGCATGATAGTAGCTTAATGCTCTTAAAAAACGAGCCTCATTTCGATACGTTCTAATTTCAGCTTTTATTGCTTCACTAAAACCTCTTTCAGCCAATTTCTCTTCCCGAGATTGCCAAATAAATTCGTTACATAATGTAATTTGGTAATAAATTCGGTAATACATTCCTTTTACCCAACCATCATCTGCATTCCATTGTGTCTTATTTAACGTAGGAATACCGGGATCTGACCAACCACACACCGCTTCATCGGTTGGTAATTCTTGTAAATTCCATAATACACGAATGTAAGCGGAAAATCCTTCGTCAATTCCAGAAATATCGCCTTGACCAGCTGGACCTTGCAATCCTGTCATGGAAAGTCCTGAATACAATTTCGCTAATACATGAACATAATTTGCTGGATCTTTGTAAACTGTTTCAGCATTTAACCCATATTTCGGGGTTTGATTCAATTGTTTTTTACATGATGGCAAGGTTAAAATTGAAATTGCTCCAATTACTGCTGCCGATAATAAAATCTTTTTCATACTATTTTCAATTAGAAATCAAATGTTAAATTCAACGAATAAATACGAGGTCTTGGATAAATATTATTATCAATTCCTCCTCCTACTTCAGGATCTAATCCTGAGTATTTAGTTAATACAAAAACATTTTGAATAACAAATGTCGCATTCAAGCCTACTCTTTCTTTCAAGTATTTCAATTTACCAAAATTATATCCGATGTTAAAATAATCCATTCGAAGAAAATCTGCTCGTTCCATGTAATGATCACTCATTAATTGGTTGGCTGTAACTTTTTGCACTTCATCCTCATAATACAAGGAAGAAATATTACTTAAAAATCCTTGCGTACCATTAATGGATTGGAACGTACCCGAATTTGAATGAATATTATTGTAAATGTATCCACCTATTTCACTTCTCATAGAGAAACCAGCAGACCATTGTTTGTAGACAAAATTCAATGCTAAACCTGCAAACCAATCTGGAGCGGCTTTATCATAGATATATCTGTCTTTTACATTAATAATTCCATCATTATTTCGATCCACAAAGGCTTCAAGATCACTCCATTTATCCAAAGCATTAATTAATCCGTCACCGTTAAAATCAGGATTACTTGGGTCTTTAAATGAACCAGATTCAATCATATGACCATTCGCATCATAGCGTTGTTCATATACAAGGAAAGAATAGGTTGGATTACCAACTCTATGCACTTGAACCGTGTTTCCAATTCCACCAGAAATACCACCCACCAATAAACCAACAGATGCTGGATCTTCAATTAGCGATAATTTAACCACCCGATTAATATTGTGTGAGGCATTAGCTGTAAGATCCAAACGCATGTTCTTTTTAGCAATTAAACCGGCATTGATGCTCATTTCAATACCTTGGTTTAACATGCTTCCTACATTGGTTAATATCTCATTCGTGAAATTAGTTCCGGCAGGAACATTCACTGTTGCTAATAGGTCAGAAGTTTCTTTTCTGTATAAGTCTATTGCACCAGAAATTCGATCTTTTTTAATTCCAAAATCAATTCCGACATTATACGACTTGGTTTGCTCCCATTTCAAATTAGCATCAAACCCTCCAGGTCTTAATACGGTGTAATATTGACCTCCAAAAGCATATTGTGCATTGGTAGCTCCTTCATAATAGTTAGAAATATATGCGTAATCACCAATTCCGTCTTGTTGACCAGTAATTCCAAATCCAGCGCGTACTTTCAACATGTTTAACCAACTTACCTTCTCCATCCATTTTTCACCCGTAACAATCCAAGCAGCGGAAAGGGATGGAAACAAGCCCCATCGAGCTTCGGGACTAAATCTTGATGATCCATCACGACGTAGGGAAGCATTCAAAACATATTTATCGTTGAACGTATAAATTCCCCTTGCATAAAATGAAAGCAGCGCGTTTTTAGTATAAAATGGATTAGCTGCAGCTTGTCCGATTATTGAATCTTGAGCTTCGTTATACGTTGGTAAATTTGGACTTGATGAGTACCAATCTTGATAAGAATACCCTGCTGTGAAATCTACTAAATGTTTTGACTTTTTCTCACTATTATTGAAATTCGCGTAAGCTTCAATTAATTTGTTTCCTTTAGTGGATCTGTATCGACTGTAAGAACCTTTAGTGAAATACCCAGAAGCTGAAGTTGCTGGTGTTTTTACTTCGCCTGTACCTTCCGCTTGATCCGTACCGACATTAACAACCGCTTTTACCATAGGGAAGAAATGCAATTTGTACGTAACCTTTGCATTGGCAATATAACGTTGTACCTGACTTCTATCATCACGTTGCATGATTAATCCTAGAGGATTACGAGCTGATAAAGTATTCGGCTTATCGCTATTATCGATCCATTCATAGTATCCACCATAGGCAGTTGTATCAGAATAAACAGGTTTTGTCGGGTCAAAATACGCTGCCCCTAAAGCGCCTCTATTCGCGAAAAACGAATTGGTTTGAACAAATTTCTGATTAGCTTCAATTGTTAGGTGGTTTTTCAAAAATGATGGTGATAGATTTAAAGAAACAGACGTTCTTTTAAATTGATCCCTTTTTAATAAACCATTTTCCAGTCTATTCCCGAAAGATAAGCGATAAGGCAACCCTTTGATACCACCAGTAAGAGATACGTTATTATCTGTTACATACGCTTTTCTGAATACTTGTTTTTGCCAGTCTGTATTCGCATTACCCAACAAAGCCGCTTGTGCGGGTGTTCCGTTTGCCCCTACCAATTCACGCAATTGATCGCCTGAAAGAACATCTGCATACTTCGCAATAGTAGAAATAGAATGTTTTGAATCTAAAATAACGCGTAATGGAGTATTTTTTCCTCCATCTCCTTTCTTAGTAGTAATTAATATCACTCCATTTGCAGCTAGAACCATAAATAGCCGTTGCCGAAGCATCTTTCAATACAACAAAAGAAGCAATATCATTGGGATTAATTAATGAAAGTGGATTTGCCGAACCTGCAATACCACCATTATCTAAAGGCACTCCATCAACAACAATTAAAGGGTCGTTACTTGCATTGATAGAAGTACCACCTCTCAATCTAAGCGTACTTCCAGATCCTGGAGCACCGTCATTTGTATTGATTTTTAATCCCGATACTTTACCCATAATCAACTGCTCAGGAGTGGACATAGATCCTTGCGTAAAGTTTTTTTCTGAAATAATTGTGGCTGAACCCGTTAAATCCTTTGTCCGTGTTGTACCATACCCAATAACTACAACTTCTTCAAAATCAGTTGCACGAAGTAATTTTACATCTTGTTCTAAAGATTGTCCAGCAACTAAATTAAAAAGGATTGTATCGGTTGAATAATCGATTAATCTCACCAACATTTTATAGGATCCAGGAGCAATATTGTTTATAGTATAAATTCCTAATTCGTTCGAGGTTGCCCCTTTCCCTTTTCCTTCCAATACAATAGAAACTCCCTCAAGTGGCTTGTTTTCAATATCAACAATTTTTCCAAAAACCTTCCCGCCTTGTGCAAATGATAGGATTGGAATCGTTAATAAAATTAGCAGTAAGTAACTGTTTTTCATTTAATAAGCTATTAAAATAAGTACTAAAATTGTAAATTTAATTTCCAAATATATCTTTTATTTTCTTAATGTCAAAATGACACAAAGAAATTTTGATTCAATGGAATAGTTGTACAGAATCTTTTTGATCAAATTCGGTCAAGCGCTTAGCATTTTTCAATCCGCTAAGTTTAAATTTTACCTCCTGTTTTGCGTTGTATTCGAAATCAATTTCATTACCATTCAAAGTGATTTTTCGGGGTTTTTTATCGATTCCATGTAGAACAAAATCCAAATCAATCATGTCTGTTCTATAACTCGAGATCGTCAATGTACTTTTGTTCTTTTTGTGAATAAAATAAAAATCCATCCATTGATAATCAGGAATTACCATTTTGTTATTATTCGAAGGATTCAATCCATCATCATTATACAGAAAGCCCCTACTCACCTTTTGATTTTCAGAAACATAGTAGTGCATAACAACTTGTTCTGGTTGGTAATCATCCAACGATTGATTAACCTGACACATAGGAACAAAGGAACCTCCTTTTACAAATACAGGGATATGATCCATGGAATTAGCATAATCTACCAGAGAAAAAGGTTCTTTTCCGTTGATAGTTAATTCGTTTTTTACATCGATTTTTTTTCCTGAATAAAAGTCATACCAGGTGTGGTTTTTTGGCAATCGAACTTGAGTAGAGGGTTCATTTTTATTCGTTACTGGATGAACTAGAAATGCACTTCCCCACATGTATTGTTGTGCATCATTCTCGGACCAGTGTGTACTTGAATCTTCTAAAAATAGTGGACGCATTAATGGAAGTCCAAAATATGCGTTTTCATATGCTAGGTTGTAATTATAAGGGAATAATTGGTATCTCAATTCAATGGCTTGTTTCGCTATTTTTTTTGTTTTATCATCTTTAAAAATAGGCTCAGATGCTACATCTTGTTGAGCGTGTGGTCTGAAAACGGGTTGAAAAACTCCATACTGCAACCACCGTAGATACAACTCAGTATCATCCAAGGCACCGGCAAAACCACCCAAATCTGAATGCATATAACCAATGCCTTGCAAGCCCATTTGCATAGAGATTTCCATTTGTGGCTTTAACCCACCCCATGTACGATTCACATCTCCGGACCATGGAATAATTCCATATTTTTGAGTTCCTGAAAATCCTGATCTCATTAGAATAAACGGACGTTGCTGAGGAAAATCGCGTTCATACCCTTCTGCGATCAACTTTGCCCATTCATGTCCATAAATATTATGCACCTCATTTGCTTTTAATGAGCCATGAAACATATTTTCAGGATGAACTTCAGGCTCTCCCAAATCCCCCCAAAAACCGGCAACACCCATGTTTGCCAACTTTTTATATTCATTCCAAAACCATTCTTTCACATTCGGTTTAAAGACATCTAATAAACCTGTATTTCCGAAGTAAAAATTATAAGTAAGTGGATTTCCCAAACTGTCAGTACCAAGCAATTTATTATCGGCCGCTTCCTTCCATTTTTTTGAGGTTGTTAGAATAAAAGGTTCAGTTATTAATATGGTTTTAACCTTATTTTCTTTAAAATCACGTATCATTTTTTCAGGTTCCGGGAATGAGTCGCGATAAAATTCTAAATTCCCCAGGGTTCCTTGAATTTCTTTACCGAACCAATATAAATCAAAAATAATGGCATCCAATGGAATAGAATCTTTTCGGTATTGATTTACCACATCTCTTCCCTCCTGTTCTGAATGATAACCGAAGCGACTGGCAAAATTTCCAAACATCCACTTTGGAGGCATAGGTTGATGTCCTAATAAATCCGATTGATTTTTCATCAAATCTGCCCAATCATCGCCAATAACCAATTGATAGGTTTTTCTTCCCCCTTTTGTTTCATAACTCAATACATTTTTTTTCTTTGAATCTAAATCCAAAAATCCCACCGCGGCATTATCGAAGTGGATGGAATAACGTTTATTGGAAAGAACAATTGGCATAGTATAATTCATCAATTCCGATCTTTCTTCATAACCATAGTGGGCTTGGTTATATAATTTCAATCTATTTCCTCTTCGGTTCATACCCAAGGCACGTGCGCCTCCCCCATATAAGAGTTCATCTTTGGATAAATTAAAATGGATTTTCTCCCTATTTCCATCCATATCATAGCCCCATTGTTCCGAAATAACCAATCGTTTATTGGAATAATAGGAAATTTGAAATGGCTTTTTTGTAATTCGAACTTCCAATGAATTTGGTTGATTGCAGCCAAATAATAGCTCATTAGATGATGCTGAGTTCACGTATTCAATTTTACCAATATTTTGAGGTATCAACTGAACTGCATGAGAGGAGGCTGCATGCTTTTGACCATTTGGAACGAAGGTGTTCTCAATAATTTTTGAGTTCAAAAAGGTAATAATATAGTGACCATCCGAGACATGAACAGTTAATGAATTTTCATTTTGAGTAGCGGAAACAAACTGACGTGTTTCATTTTGCGCAAAACAGAAAAAAGAGAAAAAAACAAAAAGGATGATGAGTTTCATAAATTCGATTTTGTCAAATTTACGAAACCTAATTAAATAAAAAAGGAGCACTTGTTGCCAAGTACTCCTTTCTACAGGGAACTAAACTTTTAAAAATTCCCTCTCATAGTAAGAATGAAATTTCTTCCAGGAGCCGAAATGTTTGATGCAAAATTACGGTAATTTTGATCCAAGATATTCTCACAAGCCGCTTGAATCGCAAGGTTTTTATTGATATTATAACCTGCTCTTAAGTTTAATGTAAACCATCCTGGCATTCCTTGAGGCAATGCATAAGAATAATTATCTTCACCTATCAAATTGTAATCTGCGATTCGTTTCCAACCTGAATAGTTAGTGAAAAATTCTGCTTTAAATTTTTGTGCCTGATAAGTTAAACTTACTTTACCAAAAACTGGCGGAATATGATCCAACGGGTAAGGAATAGAATCTGTTTTTATTCTTCCTCGTGTATAATTAACTGTTGCTAAAATGGAAAAATATTCCCCTAATTTTCCACTCACAAATGCTTCAACACCCATTACATTTGCTTTTCCAGCATTGGTTGTTGTCATTACTTGACTTAAAGAACCATCATACATTATTGAGTCTTGACCATCATACAATGAATTTTGAACAGTTAAAGCATTTTGTAACAAAGTATAATAACCATTCAATCCAATATTCATTGATTTTGCAAACAAGTGGTTAATTCCAATTTCTGCACTATATGAATATTCAGATTTTAACGTTGGGTTTGGAACAACAACATTACCAGGTACAGATTCAAATACTTTTGTTAAATCATCAACATTTGGTGCTCTAAATCCAGTTGAACCAGTTGCTGTAAATCTCCATTTTGAAGTAGGCATATAAATCAATCCGATATTGCCATTCAATGCAGAATGATTTTGATTTATTGAATTAAAAGGAAATGGAAAGAATGTTTTATCATTGAAATTTGCTGAAAGACCAACTTGTGAATAACGAAGTCCGTCATTTAAAATCAATTTATCTGTAATCTCCCAGGTATGTGTTGCATAAGCCGCGATGGAATTCATGGATGATCCACCATCAGGATATCGGGTATCTAATGTTCCCGTGGTATCAACTACAATGTTCTCTGTATATGCAGTTGAGTTTACTTTGTTCAAATAAGCATCCACACCATATCTTATTTCATGCTTCGCTACTTTCTTTAAGAAATCAGCATTAAATGTGAAAATATCCAGTTTTTCAATTCTATGATTTAAGAAGTCTTTTTTGAATTTGCGATCCATACGACTTTCTTCAATAGACTGATAACCTAAAATGATTCGAGCATTGTCATAGAGTTTATTTTTATTGGTTAATTCTAATGTATACGCTGCTAACATTCTAAATTGTGGTCCGTAATACCATTCAGCAAATTTTGGTTTGCTGCCACTCAGTTGAGTTAATCTATCATAACGATCGATATTACTTGAATTGGATAATTGGAAATTTAATTTGTGAGTCATGCAATCATTTTGCTTAAAGGTAAATTTTTGCAAAATATCATATTGAGAATATCCAGAACCAACTTGAAGATTGGTATCCGCATTAACCATCATAGAATCTATTCCATTTATGCGCTCTACATACCAAGGTCTAGATCCAAAATTTCCTACAAACGGACTTCTAATAGCACCTTGACGAAGATCACCATAATTGGAGTACGTGAATGATGTTAACGATGCAAATCGCTTTGAACCCACAGAAACATTTGCATTTGCGGCAAATCCATTAGCTGCTGAAAAATAGCGCATATAGGCACCTCCTTTAACAAGAATATCATCCGTTGAACTTAATGTTGGATTTTTGGTTGTGAAGGACATAACCCCACCAATAGCATCTGAACCGTAGACTACTGATCCAGGTCCAAAAACTACTTCAACACGATCCATCATTGAATTATCCAAGGTAATGATATTTTGTAAATGCCCCCCGCGATAAATTGCATTGTTCATGCGTATTCCGTCCACGACAATTAATACTTTATTGGTTTCGAACCCTCGAATGATTGGACTACCTCCACCCAATTGGCTTTTTTGTACAAATACATTCCCGGAATTTGACATCACATCAGCCATTGAACTTTGATTTTGAAATTGCAATTCAGAACTCTTCAATACTTGAATTTTCTGTGCAACATCTTTCTTTTTTTCTTCAACTTTAGATGCTGAAATAACGGTTTCATCAAAAGTATTTGCATTTGATTTAAGTCCAATTTTGTATTTTTTTTCCATAATTAAGGAATAAGACAAAATAATAGACTCGTAATCGGGATGAGAAATGGAAATCATTGAAGAAGAAAAAACCTCATTGATTGATATCTTTCCATTTTGGTCAGATAAAAACAAATTAAGTCCCATTTGAACTTCCACCCCAGCTATTGGCTGCCAGGTATCTTCATCGTAAAATTGAACGGTTTGTTGTGCATTTAGGGTATACACAAAACCCATTATAAGACCTATAAAGGTCAGCATTGACTTTTTCATTTTTTATTTATTTAATTAAAACTTTATTTGCTAGTAGGCTAAGCAAATTCTCCATTGGGCGGAGGGGTTTCATTAAATAAATAACCAATTGATAGTTGATCCTTGTAATAAAATCCATTTTCCGTATATGCAGAAAGAGAGGATTGAAAAATGGGTTGAATATCAAATTGAGAAGGCAAATAAACACCAAATACCAATTTGGACCAATTTTTTAATGGTTTATCAGGGTTAGAATTGGCTAAATTTGCAGATACGTATTGGTCTAATTTCGCAAATAACACGGTTTCTTGATCATCAGAAACACATTGAAATTCAACTACCCCATTTGCTACGTTTTTTTTCCACACCACATCATAAAAATGGCCATCTTTTTTAAACTCATTCTTTTTGGTCCATGTTAAATTTTGAATTTCTTTATCTGAAAATTGAAAATACACCAGCTGATTTCGTGGAACGGCTTCTTTCGTTAGTTTTTTAATTTCTTTTCGAATTCTGGTTGATTCTAACTGAAATTCAATCAGATACCCTCCTATTTGCCAAAGAAATAATAAAAGTAATAAAGATGAAATTAGGCTTCGCACACTCAAATGTATAATTTTGCAGAGCAACAACCAAATTGAATGCAAGAAAACACAATCACTATTCAAAAAACAGCCCGATATTTTACCATTGGAAATAGGGAAAAAGCACGCTATTTATTAATTTGCTTGCATGGATATGGTCAATTACCCGCTTTTTTTGGGCGAAAATTTGAAG
>CAZTFG010000023.1:26697-29271 GCA_964612725.1 uncultured Lishizhenia sp.
AAGCAGTAGACCCAGACTACTTTGTCGTTATTCCAGAAGGATTGCACCGATTTTATTTGGAGGGTTCTTCCGGAAGAGTTGGTGCCTCTTGGATGACTAAGGAGGCCCGTCAGCAAGACATTGATGATAACACCATCTACTTAACTAAGCTCGTTAATTCTATGACGCAAAATAAATCCTTTGAAAAGATAATACTCTTGGGCTTTTCTCAAGGTGGTGCAACAGCCGCTCGATTTTACTATCAGCATCAGAAAATAGATCATTTAGTCTTGTGGGCTAGTATTTTTCCACCTGACCTGCAAATAGAAAATGAAGTTGTTTCTACTCCGCAAAAAAATTACTTTATATTAGGCAATTCGGATCCTTACTATAATGAAGAAAGTCAAAAAGAAACTCTTAACTTTTATAGAAAATTAAATTATTCAATAATTCAATATGTTGGAAATCATTCAATTGAATTACATGTGTTAAATGATCTATTGAATCAATTAAAATAACTTTTGTCGTTTTAACAAATACTTCAACAGTACTTGATCAAATCCTTCATTGATGTCAGCGGGCATAAAATCGATTCGATTATTCAAACTTCTCAACGCCAATTCATCAAAGTACTTTTTAATTGCTTTGGAATATTCTTCTTTGATTTCGGCTGGTTGAATTTTCATTCGTTCACCGGTTTCCATATCCACTAGATTATAGGGCCGGTTACCTAATTCAAAATCCACTTCCATTTTTTGATCGACAACATGAAAAAGAATTACTTCATGTTTATTATGTCTCATGTGCTCTATAGCTTGAAAAAGCTCATCCACTTTGGTTGGATCATCCAATAAATCAGAGAAGATAACGATTAAGCTTCTACGGTGTGCCAACTCAGCAATATCATGTAAGGATTGAATAATATCAGTATTCTTTTTTTGCGTTTCTTGGTAGGAAATCAATCGCTTTTCCAATTCTGAATAGAGATATCGGTGATGAGCAGGAGAGGATTTGGCTTGTGTGTTTAATTCTATTTTATCCGTAATAATGGATAAGCCAACCGCATCTCTTTGTTTTTTTAACAGCTCGATAAAACTGGCGGCAGCATAAACTGAAAATTCATACTTCGTCATTCCTCCATGTTGAGGAAAATACATTGAACTAGAGCCATCAATCACTAGTTGACAGCGCAAATTAGTTTCTTCTTCGTATTTTTTAGTAAACAACTTATCTGACCGCCCATATAATTTCCAATCAATATGACGAGTAGATTCTCCTTTATTATATAAACGATGTTCGGCAAATTCCACCGAAAAACCATGAAAAGGACTTTTATGTAATCCAGTAATAAAACCTTCAACCACTTGCTTTGCAAGTAATTCAATATTCCCAAAATGGGCTAGTTTCAATCGATTAATCTCCATTCAACTCTTTTGCCTTTTACTGCACGAAAATACAGAAACAATTGGAATTAACAGCTGAAAAATAGTTTACATTTATATTGTAACTTTGAAAAAAGAAAAAAAGAATGGAAGTAACAGTGGTTGGTGCGAGCGGATTAATTGGGTCTGAACTCATAAATCAATTAGTAAAAAATGAAAACATCAATAAAATTACCATCCTAGCTCGGAGGGAATTACAAATTGAATCGCCAAAAATTTCTGTTGAACTTGTTGATTTCAAAAACGAAGAGCAGGTAAAAAGTGCGATCAAAGGGGAAATAATCTATTGCTGTATCGGGACAACAAAAGCCAAAACACCTGAAGTTTCCACCTATGAAGAAATAGATCGAGACATTCCCATTCGCTTGGCAACCATGGGAAAGCTTGTAGGAATCAACCAATTTCATTTGATATCTGCCATAGGTGCTAATTCAAAATCATCAATCAACTACAATCGCATCAAAGGAGAAGCGGAAGAAGGAATTAAATCATCAAACATCCCGAATATCTACATTTATCATCCAGCTATGTTAATTGGAAAGCGATCAGAATCAAGACCGCTTGAGTGGATAGCACAGAAAATTTCGCCGATACTTGATCTATTCATGATTGGTTCTTTAAAGAAATTTCACTCAGTAAAAGCAGATAAATTAGCAGCAACCATGATTAAGAATAGTTTCACAACCCATTCACCTTCATTAATCTACATGAATTACGAGTCGTTTGTGAAGTGATTTTTTTTTGAAATACTTAAATATTTTTTCTTTATAGATTGCGAGTAATTAAATTTTTACTATCTTTGCAAACCATTTTTATGGGATTTAAAAATTAGTTATGAAAAGAACATTTCAACCATCTGTTAGAAAAAGAAGAAACAAACATGGTTTCAGAAGTAGAATGGCAACTAAAAACGGCCAACGAGTAATTGCAGCGCGTAGAAGAAAAGGGCGTAAAAAATTAACTGTTTCTGACGAACCTTTCCACAAAAGATAATAGTTTCCTTAGATAATATGTATAGCCGGATTATGTCCGGCTTTTTTTGTTATTCCCCGTTTGAGTTTTCGAAATATGATTCAAAAGTAATCGGTTCTTGTGTTTTAAAATCTTTTATCGACACATCCACCATTGACTTTAAATTAATGATGTTTGTTCC
>CAZTFG010000024.1:0-29091 GCA_964612725.1 uncultured Lishizhenia sp.
ATTCTAACGAACGGTTTCCGTTTCCGTAGCCATCCATTCGCGTGATTTGAGGGGATGAACCATATTCAATCATCTGCATTGTACCTCCTGCCTCTGGAATTGGACTATGTGGAACAGCCTCAGTTGCACTAATAGCAGTACCATCATAATTCAAACGAGAAGAAATATATGGAATCTTTTGGCCGTCTAATAATTCCGGATCATTTGGATCATACTTTTTAAATTGATTATGTGCATAAGCTACTGCAACATAATAGTATGTTTTGTGATTAACCAAAGTTCGTTGACCTTGAGCAAAGGCATCCTCTGTTACTCTAAAAGAGTGACGAATTCCTGTGTTTTCACCATCCACTTTTTCAACAGGTACAGAAAAACCTAGCGCTTCATCAAATTCGAAATTAATCAAACGTGAAACATCATTTTTGATATCACACTGAGCAACTAATCTAGCTTTTGTTGGGTCAGAAATATCTGCAACGGATACATCAGAACTTTTCAATTGAAAAATTTGATAACCTTCAAATCTATAATAACGATCTACCGTTGGATCAGGAATATTTACTTCATCCATCTCTTTATAAGCTTCTTGATAGTTATTTGAAGAAGAAGGGTTTTCTAACATTAATATTAATTCATTCTCCAACTCTTGAATAGTTACTTTAGGAGCATCTGGCGGAGACAAGATTTTAAAACATGCATCAAATAAAGCTTGTGCTTTAGAATCCGCTCTTTTCATCGCATCAACAGAAGCCATTAAACCTCCATCCGTACTTCTTCCATAAACAATACCAACAGTAATATTATTTATTGCACCTGGTTTCAACGTAAATGGACCAGCTGATTGAACGAAACGTCTATCTCCAGGAGGATTATTATTCGTTGCTTCACTCCATCCATTCGCAAAATTAGGATTAGAGGTCATATCTTCACCGGCGGTAGACCAATGTAGAGGATCAGAATCACCAGGGAACATATAACTTGAAGGAGTTGGGGTTACACCATTGGATCCAGCATATCCTAAACCACCGTAGAACATTTGCGAACCATTTGCCCAATTACCTTTCATAAAATTATAATATTCCGCAGCAGGTCCTGGGTCATTATAAGGATAAGCAGATGTAGAGGTGTAATAAGTAAATCGTCTCATTCCAAAACGCTCGTTATCGACAATTCCATCACTATATCCGATACCAATACCTTTGTAGATTATCCCATCGTTAGCTAATGCTTCAACAACAGTAGGAGTAATTTCAGTTTGAGTCGCTTCATCAAAATATGGACCTGGATTATCCACTCCATCTGCATCCTGATATGGACCTTCAAAAAAGTCACATCCAATTGCAGGTGGATTTTCTCCATAACCTAATTTACCACCATCACTTTCGTCATTCAAGTCACCATTATACATGTAACCTAACCCTCTAGATACATCACAACCAGTATAATCATCCGCATAATTCCCTAAATCGGCATCCAAATATTGAGAAAAATAAGTGTTATACAATGTTTGAGTACCTCTATTAATTAACTCATAATTGTAGAATGTCATTCTATTAATCTCGTCGTTGGTCGCAAAAGAAAATGCTTGCGCACGAATTTCCATACCAATGGGGTCACCATTCGTTTCCGTATGAATATTTCCTTTGTCATTAAAGACCCACCAATGCGTTTCATCACCATATAATGATACTCTTCTATCTACGCCACATTCGATATCATCTCTTCCAAGAATATCATCATACCAAGGGTGATCTCCACTATCAGGATTATAATTGCCATCACCATCTCTATCATAGAAAGGTGCAAGGAAATAATCTTGCCCTCGAGATACATCACCATGTGCTGGCCAACCGTATATTCTATTTAACTCATCATTCGTAGGAACAGTAATATCATCACAGCCTTCTGTTGTAACTCCATTATTACATTCCCACCAAATATTAAAACGAACAACCTCAGCCTTTCTAATTGTATAAAATTTATCAAAAGAAATACATTGGTCTGGGTCAATATTAGCCTCACCAAAATCTCTTATTGCGTCGTCACCTACTGGTGAACCAGGATTAAAAGTTCCTGTTCCAGGTGTAACAGTTAATGGACCAGGCCAAAAATCATTCCCTGATCTGTAACGTAATGCAGCTAATTTCAACTGACCATTAACGTCTGTACCTCCCATCCATAGAGCTCCAGCAAAAATAGCAAAACGACTACTTCCTTTTGGAACCTCATAAGCAGCAACACCAGCTTGTCTGTTTTGGAACATACTTCCACCTTGCTCAATTAACGCTTTTACGTCATTAAACTCCATGTATAATTTTGCTGTCGCAGGGCTACAGTTAGCACCCTTGGGTTTTGATACAGGCTTATTACTCTTATCGTTAGGTCCATAATATGCTAATGCATTTGACGTGACAATTGTAATTCCGAATAAAGCTGCAAAAATTTGCTTTTTCATATATCTGTTGTTTATATTCTACTTAATTAAAAATCAAATTTAACACCCAATCTGATTGTTCTCGGTACGCTTATGTTGAAAGGATTTTGAACTTTCATTGCATAATAATCTCTAAATGCTTGCTCATCAATTTGATTTTGAATTGATGTTTGACTTGCAGCTGCCGCAAGATATCCATCATCATCCCAGTTTCCTGTTGCACGGTAAACATTCAAAATATTGAATTTGTTAAATAAATTTGTTACACGTAAATAAACATTCAAGAAGGTAACTTTTTTCTTGTCATCTCCTTTTCCAAATTCAATATTAAATGTTTTATCTAATTGGATATCCAAACGATATGTCCATGGTAAACGAGAACCATTTAACGTACCACTTAACCCTGCATTCAGATTTCCAATTCCTTCATCTGTAATAAATGTCTGAGTTGAATAAGGGGATCCTGAATTAATATTAGAGAAAATGTTTAAACCAAAATTCTCCAAAATTCTTTTGTTTCCGATAACCGGACCGTTGTAATTCTCTCCTTCACCGTAACGGTAATCAAACGTAACATTAAAGGCATGACGTTGGTCAAAGTCGTAAGGGAAAATATTACGAAGGTTTGGTAATCCAGCATTAATTAAACCAGAAGCTGTTGTAGCATTTGAACCTGTACCATCAGCAAATTGCAAGGTATATGCTGCTGTTAATCTAACATTGCCTGTTTGACGTAAGTCATAAGAAACTGTCAACCCTTTAACCGTACCAAAATCACGGTTACCATACGTTTTATAAGTGGCAGGATAAGCTTCAAACATATTTACTAATTGAACATTGTTTCTTTGTTCTCTATAGAACGCAGAAATCTTCAAAGAGGAGGTGCGCGATAAAACTTGTTGGAATCCTAATTCATAATCAACAGTTGTTTCAGGTTTTAGATTCGCATTATTAATTACTGCATTTCTAGACTGTATATATTGATATTCATATGGGTTAAATCTAAATCCTGTAGTTGGTCTTTTTGTTAAAACGTCATAATGAGCAAAGAAAGACGCTTCATCAGAAATTGGGAAGGAGAATGCAATACGTGGCATTACATTTACTTGCGCTTTATAATCTTGGAAAGCTGTTTCATTAGGCGTTTCCTGAGATGGATTAACCAACCAAGGGGCAATACCAGCTGCACCGCGAATCACCTTTGGGTCTTCAACTGGTGTACCAGCTGAATTAAACCAACTCATTCCAGTTCTAAATCCATTTATAGCAGAAGGATTGTTTACATCATTTACGTATACAACATAATCATCACCCATACCTTCAGGTAAATTCACCCAAGAATATGCATTTGGATCAGATTCTTTTAAGGCTCTAACTTCTTTCACACTTAATGCATTAAAGAATAAATAAGGATCTTTTAAAACAGGCTGGTTAGCGTCAAAAACGTCAACACGAACACCAACGTTAAATACGATATCCTTGAAGGCAAACTTATCCATAATGTAACCTGCCATATAAACCGGTTGGAAAGCTCCTACAAATCGTTTATAATTTCCATTTTCGTCGAATTCGTTAAAATACTTATTAATATCTGTATTTCCTTTAACTCTTTTTCCGGTATGGTCATATCCCCAATAAGAAACAAATGAATTTCCTTGGTTTAATAATTCATCAGGAGAGAACATATCAAACTGAAAAATATTTGGATCATATTGGTCAATGTCCACATAATCAGAACCTGAAGGATCTAATCCAAGTTTTTGTCTCAAATTGTAATCAAAAAATGATTGATTATCATTGTTTTCTTGCCCACCATATTGACCTGTACCAGAGGTGTGAGCATACCCAGTATTTAAACGGTCATATGTAATTGCTTTAAACGATCCTGAATCAGAAATCACCCCACTATTTAAATCCAACTCCTTAATGTGGAAGTTTGCAAGTTGACGGGCAATTGACCATATTCCAACTGGACCAAAATCGCCACTTGTCCAACCTCTATCCATACGTTGCTCAAATTCGAATCCAAGTGAAATGTTGTGATCTCCAATTGAAACAGACCCAGAACCTGTTACACGAAATTGATCATTCTCAGATTTACCAAAACCATTGTAGGGAGAACCTACATTACTCCAAATTCCATACACAGAAGAAGGAGCATCGCCGTTTCTTAAGGCATTTCCTTGTTGAATTTGAAACAAATTCTCATATCTACCTGTTGGATTTCCTTGGTAAATATCGAAATATTGAGTTGTAATAGCCGCCAAAGCTGCATTAGTTTCAGATGGAGTGAATTTTACTTCAACATCTTTAAATCCATTATGAACATAGGTTTGAGTTACTGGATCAAATTCGTAAGATGGTCTTCTTTCAGTCTCGAATTTACCAACATGTCCATAATTGAATAAATTGTATTTATGGTTTGCATCATAAAACGCGTCAGTTGATCGAGAGAAATCGACCATGATGTTATAGTTGGCCGACTTAATTTTTGAAGCTGAATTCTCGTCTTTATTAACAAAACGTTGAGTTAATCGACCAAAAACCCTCCAGTCAAGTGATTTAAAAACACCATAATTGGAGAAATTCAACAAAGAACCTGCATAGGAATAATTAGTTCCTTGGCTATAGTTCAATGAACCACCAAATGTAAGGTTAACAGATGGTCCTGTGTTAACATCTAGTTTAAATTGACCAGATACAACACTCGTCCCTGCATTCATTCTCCATGCTGTTTTTTCAAAATCAGAATTTCTTAAAAATAATGCATTGTGAAATGTACCAAATCCCGTAGAAGTTGGACGCAAAGGATTAGACAATAAATTATCTCTAACATCTTTTTTAATTCTGTAGCTACCGCCTGCTAATGGTCGGTTATCCAACTCATTGGTATAATTAACAGATGCAAGGAATCCTAATCTAGGTTTTGTTTTCTTACCTGTCGAATCTCGCTGCATCCAAAGTGGACCAGAAAGCATTCCTTCAATAAGATTATATCCAAATTTGTCTAATCCGAAAACTTTACCATCATACCCATCTTTATCCGCTCCTTTCAAGTAAAAACCTGAACTTACCCCTTCGATACTTCCAAAATATTTAGCAGAAGGTCCACGAGTAGTAATTGCGATAATACCTCCTGTAACATCACCATAGTTTGCAGGAACCCCACCTGTGATAACGGAAACTTCCTCCATTGATGACTTAGGCAAATTGGAAGATCCCCTCACTTTAATACCATCTATATAGAAATATGTACCATCAGAACGTGAACCACGAACTGAAATCTCACCAGAACCTTCGTTTGTACTAACACCACCAACGGTTGCTGCTACACCAGCCGCAGAACGAGTAGGCAATCTACCGATATCTTCTCTTGTTACGGTACCTCCTGAAGCACCACCATCCTTGTCAATTAGAGGAACTTTGTAGACAACTATCTTAAATTCCTCCAAGTCTTTTACGTCACTTGGCTTGGATAATTCAATATTATCCAAAAATGATATTTTATCCCCTACAACTTTAAATCCAGTTAATTTAAATGGCTGATAACCATCAGAACTTCTAACTTCTACGTCATAGGTACCTGGAGCAACACTATTAATTTGAAACTCTCCCTTCTCGTCGGTTGAAGCTCCTGCCTTAGTTGATCCATTAAAAATCAAAACTACCTTACAGTATTCTAGGCCAACCTTTGACTTCTCATCTCTTACAGAACCTTTAACGATTCCCAATCCTGTCTGTGAATAAGCTGAAGCAACTGAAACTAAAATAGTTACTAGAGCGAATGTAAATTTTTGTAACATAAACAATAATTAATGTTTAAAGAGTTTCCACAATTTTAGCCCGTAAAAATAGGAAAAAATAATTAGTATATTTCTTTTGTGTTAAAAAAATAAAAAAACTTTTTTGAGAACACTTACAAAATACTGTTTCATTCAATCATAAATTTTAGCTTTGAAGAGTGAAAACAATTCTCCGTGAAATAAATAACGTTAAAATAGCTCTTCTGAAGGTGGATGATTTAATACATGAAATTCCACAAAAAAAAATACATGAACCAAAATTAAACTCAAAAAGAGTTATTGAAAAGTATGGCATAGAAACATTACTAGCAAAATTTCTCCCGAATGAAGAAATAATCTATAATGACAATGGCAAACCTTTTTTACTTTCAAATTCTCATTTTATTTCTATCAGTCACAATGCTGAATGGATTGGGCTTGCTTGGAGTTTAACCAAAAACATTGGGTTAGATATCGAACATTGTCGACCTAAAATTGAACGTATTTCTAGTCGGTTTTTACATGTGGATGAAACTGTTTTTGCTCAAACAATTGAAGATAAAACAACTATTTGGTGTATCAAAGAATGTTTAGTTAAACTCTTGGACAATAAAAAAATAGACTTGAAAAATGAATTAAGATCAATCAAAACTGATAACCAAAACTGGAAAGGATATTCAACACTAAACTTAGAAAAGGTTTATTCATTCGTTATTTTTCAAGAAAACAATTCGTTAATTTGCATCAACACTAATTAAATGAATAGCGAATTCAATCTATCCCTATTTTCGAAAGCTCATGGCATTGCGGTACTCATTGATCCGGATAAATCAAAAAACACCGCTGATCTACAAAAAACACTTAATTACTGCGAAAAAGCTAACATTGACTACTTATTTGTGGGTGGTAGCACAGGAACTCGAGAAGAATTCCAGCATACGGTAAACTACATCAAACAAAATTGTTCAATTCCATTAATCATTTTTCCAGGTTCGCCCAAACAACTTTCTTCTGAGGCTGATGCCATTTTATTTTTAAGCTTAATTTCTGGAAGAAACCCTTATTACTTAATTGAAAGCCAAATTGAATCTGCTGAAGAAATTGCAGGAATGCATCTACCGGTTATTCCCACTTCTTATTTATTAATTGATGGCGGAACAAACAGCTCGGTTGCGTATGTAAGTCAAACAACACCTATTCCGCAAAACCAACATGCAATCATATACAAAACTGCCTTAGCAGGGAATCTCCTTGGACATCAAGCCACCTATTTGGATGCAGGAAGTGGCGCAAAAACAACCGTGCCGTTGGAAGCTGTAAAAATGGTTTCAAAAATTAACACTTGCTTAATCGTTGGAGGGGGAATAAACTCAATTCAACAAATCAAAGAATATCATTCTGCTGGAGCAAATATCGTTGTAATAGGCAATTACATAGAAAGCAACCCCGATTTTTTGCTTGAAATTAAAAACCTATCTTTAATGTAGTGAAAAGGAGGCAAATTCTGATTTATTACGCTTGCTAACATCTTGCTGTGCATAGTTCGATTAGGTTTATTAATTTTCTTTCAATTCAAGGTGTAATTTCGTAAATAGCGAATTTTTACACATGGCAGAAAACGAATACATACCAGAGAACGAGTCTGAAATAGAAGATCTATTTGATAGTGTTTCGCAACGATCAAAACAATCTAGAAAAACCAAACCCAAAAACACGGAAAAAAAAACTACCGATAAAACGTCATTTCCATCTTTAAAATTTGATTCTGCCAAATTGAAAACCATCTTTGGCACCATACTCTTTATCTCCTCCCTTTTTCTTTTTGCTGCTTGTATTTCTTACATTTTCACCTGGAAAAGTGATCAAGACCGGGTATTAAATAAAGGGTTTATAGACTTTATCTTTTTCAGTGAAAACACACCTGTTGATAATTGGCTAGGTAAATTGGGTGCTTGGACCTCTCATTTATTCATCTACGGACTCTTCGGGGTTTCCTCATTCGCATTTTGTTTTCTATTGGTTTTATACAGTATTAAAATATTATTTGATAAAACTATTTTACCCTTACGCTCAACCTCAATTAAAACGATATTTTTAGCAGTTTGGGCATCATTATTTTTGGGCTATTTTGCCTACGCAGTAAATTTCCTTGGAGGAAGTGTTGGATTTTTCACAAATCAATGGTTGAATTTAGTACTCGGTGATTTTGGTACTATTGTCGTTCACTTGGCTACGTTTTACATTCTAATTACCTTATTATTCAAACCCAACTATGCACTTCTTTTATCTCTACTTCAAGACAGGAAAAACCCAATCGTTGCAGAGCGAAAAATAAAAGAAGAAAGAAATGTTAATAGCTTTAAAGAAGCGGATGCTGATTTCACTATTGTAAATCCAATTAAGGAAGAGGAAATCGAAAACGAATATATTTCAGAACCAATTGTCTTTAAGGATGATGAACCCGAAGATTTTAGTTCTATTCCTATGGACGTAGAAATCAATGAAGAGGAAGATGGAGCCATTTCAGATGATGGATTTGAAATCGAAGTGCCTAAAAACGAATACATTGCACCAATTCAAACACCTAAGGTGGAAATGAATTCAGACGATTTAACGCAAGCAGAAAGACTCGTCAAAGAATTTGGTGAATATGACCCAAAAATGGACTTATCAGATTACACGCTACCCTCTATCGATATGTTAAAAGATTACGGAGGTGGTGTAGTTAATATCAATAAAGAGGAACTTGAAACCAATAAAGACAAAATTGTTCAAACACTTTCTCATTATAAAATCGATATTTCAAAAATTAAAGCTACCGTAGGTCCAACAGTAACACTATATGAAATTGTTCCTGCACCAGGCGTTCGGATTTCCAAGATTAAAAACTTAGAGGACGATATAGCATTAAGCCTTAGCGCTTTAGGAATTCGAATTATTGCCCCCATCCCAGGAAAAGGTACAATTGGTATTGAGGTACCAAATTCTAACCCAGAAATGGTCAGTATGCGCTCACTGATTGCTTCCGAAAAATTTCAAAATTTTGATGGTGAATTACCCGTTGTTATGGGTAAAACAATCACCAATGAAACATTTGTTTTTGACCTCACCAAGATGCCTCACTTATTGGTCGCTGGTGCAACAGGACAGGGAAAATCTGTAGGATTAAATGCGATTTTAATTTCTATTCTATACAGAAAACATCCAGCTCAAATAAAATTTGTTCTTGTAGACCCCAAAAAAGTAGAATTAACCCTTTACAATAAGATTGAACGACATTTCTTAGCAAAACTTCCTGGAGAAGAGGATGCCATAATCACAGATACATCAAAAGTGGTAAACACACTAAATTCTCTTTGTATTGAGATGGATTACCGGTATGGATTACTTAAGGATGCAGGGGTTAGAACGATTAAGGAGTATAACGAAAAATTCATTAAACGAAGACTAAATCCGGAAAACGGTCATCGTTATCTTCCTTACATTGTGGTTTTAATTGATGAGTTTGCCGATTTAATCATGACGGCAGGAAAAGAAGTTGAACATCCAATTGCACGAATTGCGCAGTTAGCAAGGGCAATTGGAATCCATTTAATTGTGGCTACCCAACGACCATCTGTGAATGTAATTACAGGTATGATTAAGGCAAACTTTCCAGCACGAATTGCATTCCGTGTTTTATCGAAAATCGATTCACGTACCATTTTAGATGCATCGGGTGCAGATCAATTAATAGGACGCGGTGACATGTTAATTTCGACTGGATCCGACATGAAACGACTACAATGTGGTTTTGTCGATACAGATGAAGTAGAAGAAATTTGTGAATTCATAGGTTCTCAACGAGCTTATCCTGAAGCACTAATACTTCCTGAATATCAAGGAGATGAGGATGGTGGAAATGGAGATATTGACATGTCCGAAATTGACCCCATGTTTGTTGACTCAGCAAGAATTGTAGTAATCAGTCAGCAGGGTTCCGCTAGTTTATTGCAAAGAAAATTAAAATTAGGCTACAACCGAGCAGGTAGAATAGTTGATCAGTTGGAAGGAATGGGAATAATTGGCTCATTTCAAGGAAGTAAAGCAAGAGAAGTACTTTTTGGAGACATAGAATCCTTGGACGAATTTTTACGAGTAAAAGGATTACTTTAGGAATATTAACAGAACATTTAACGAATTTAGTGCTTGTTTCAATTAAAGGCAGTACCTTAGACGTCCAATTTTTGAGACAAAGGAATGATAGATTTTGATTTATACGAGGCGAAGGAATTATACCCATTCCAAGTAAACACGGTTGGATCCATTTTGGATGAACTAAGAGAAAACGGCAACCAATTTAATCTTCTTTACCAACTTCCAACAGGTGGTGGAAAGACGGTAATTTTTTCTGAACTTACAAGGAGATACATTGCCGAATGGAAGAAAAAGGTGCTTGTACTCACCCACCGCATTGAATTATCTATTCAAACTTCGAAGCAATTAGATGCACGCGGAGTTAGAAGTAAAATAATAAATTCTGAGGTAAAAACGGTTCCGGATCAAGCGGAATACTCTTGCTTTATTGCAATGGTCGAAACCCTGCATAATCGATTGAATGAAGACAATCAATTTCTTCAGGACATCGGGCTTGTTATCGTGGATGAGGCACATTACAACAGTTTTAGGAAACTTTTTCAATTTTTTGATAATTGTAATATTCTAGGTGTTACAGCTACTCCTCTTAGCAGTAATAAGGCCCTTCCACTAAGAGATAATTACAATAAATTAGTGGTTGGTGAGAGTATTGCCGGATTAATCGAAAAAGGATATTTAGCGGATGGCAAGACCTATACATACGACGTAAATTTACATGGTTTGAAAATTGGAACCCATGGAGATTTCACGGTAAATAGTATGGATATTGTTTACGGGAATCACTTCATGCAAGAGAAATTAATCTTTGCCTATGAAGAAATTGCACGAGGACAGAAAGTACTTATTTTCAATGCAGGTATTGAAACATCTAGAAGGGTTGAAGAATCTTTTAAAAAACTCAAACACAATATACGCCATTTAGACTCCACATTCAGCGACAAAGACCGAAAAGACATTGTTCGTTGGTTTAAAGAAACTCCTGATGCGATTCTTACTTCAGTTGGAATTTTGACTACAGGGTTTGATGAACCTACCGTTGAAACGATAATTTTAAATAGGGCTACTCGATCACTGACGCTATACCATCAAATGATTGGTCGTGGATCGCGTCGATTACCAAATAAAGACGAATTTAAAATAATTGATTTAGGAAACAATGTTAGGCGTTTTGGACACTGGCAAGATTATATCAATTGGCAAGATGCGTTTCGTTTTCCGGAAAAATTTCTTGAATCAAGAGTTTCAGAATTAGAAGACATTCAATTTGAGGTTGAATATGAATTCCCTAAACACTTTAACGATCTTTTAAACACTCAAAAATTAGTAACTTTTAGCATTGCCGATTCCTATTATTATGCCATGGATAATGGACTTAAAGGAAGAGTTGCCATTGAAGAATCGATGGATAATCATGCCGAAGTAATAAAGGAAGCTACCAATGATTTGGAAGAGGCTATCAAACTTGTTCAAATGCTTCAAGACCATATTGAACACCGATTGAAACACTACACGAAATGTATCTCTAAATGCACGCCAAATTATTTAAAATATTTAATCGAAACGTATAACCGACAATTGATACAAAAACTGCGTATTGAATTGGATTCTGAATGAAAATTAGCTAAATTTATCAAATGAAATCAGCGTTAATTTTATTTATTGTATCGATATCATTGTTAACCAATACTAGTTTTGGACAGCTAAAAGCCTATCTCGATACCAAGCAATTTTATACAAACGAAATTGGAAATTACGCAGAGGTTTACCTTCAATTTGTAGCACGTTCAGTAAAATACGAAGGAAAACTAGGAGGTTTGCAAGGGAAAATTGCAGTGAGAATCCAAGTGAGTCAAAGAGATTCAGTTCATTTTTCAGATGTCTATATTTTAGAATCTCCATTAATGAAAGATAGTATCATCGAAGACTTTTATGATGTGATCCGATTTGCATTGCCTTCAGGTAAAAATAAACTAAAAATTGAGTTGACAGACATACTTAATCCAAATTCAAAAGCAATCGTTTCTGAAAGTGAACTAGCAAGTAAAAATTTTAGTAATCAGGTTTCATTCTCTGATATCGAAATCGCTGAATTTGCCAAGAAAACCGATGAATCTTCGAATTTCACCAAATCAGGGTATTATATCTTACCGCGTTTATCCAATTTTTATCCCAATCAATTATCTAATCTTCCAGTATATTTTGAAATTTACAATTCGTCCCTTTTACCAGATTCTCAATTTGTTTTAAAACAAGAAATAATTCAAGAAGGTTCTATAGATGGTTTAATTGAATTCGAAGAATTTTCAAAACATAAAGTTTCGGCAATAGTTCCCATTATTAGAGGGATTGACATTGCAAATTTACCAACCGGGAAATATGAATTAGTATTCTCAATATTAGACAAAACAAAACAAGTACGATCGAGGCAAACCTATTCTTTTGAACGAAGCAATGACGTTGAATTAAATGTTTCCATGGACAATATAGTTCTCGATCCTGCATTTCAGCAATCCATTTCCGATGATAGCGTTTCTTTTTATTTGGAGAGTTTATTACCCATTTCTCGTCAAGCAGAAATACTGAACATTATTTCTACATTAAAATTAAAAGATGTTGCCCAGGCTCGCAAACACATTCAGGGGTATTGGATTAAGACAAATGCAACGAAACCTTATGATGCCTGGATTTCATACAAACAACAAGTGCAATATGTTCAACGACTCTATTCCAATAATTTTCAAGACGGGTATGAAACAGATCGAGGTAGGGTTTATCTAAAATACGGTTCCCCTACAACCGTTATTCAAAAAGAAACATCACCTTCTGAATATCCTTATGAAATTTGGCAGTACAATAAAATAGGGATGTTTAGTAACAAAAGATTTATATTCTACAATCCAGATCTTGTAAATAACACATACCGATTACTTCATTCCGATATGATTGGTGAGACAAAAAATCAAGGATGGCAAGCTATTTTGTCTAAGCGAAATACGGTGAATGGTTCTGTGGACAATCCCAATCAATTCAACCAAGAACATTTCGGAGGAAATAGCAACGACCTTTTCAGACAATATTGATATGAAATCGGTTGCAATTGCTATTTTAAATTTTAATGGAAAAAGTCATTTAGCACAATTCCTTCCATCTGTTATTCATCATTCAAAATCTGCAACCATTTATGTGATTGATAATGCCTCATCTGATGATTCGATAGCCTATCTTCAATCAACTTTTCCTGAAATTAATGTAATCATCAACGATCGAAATTATGGGTTCGCAGGAGGGTATAATCAAGGGATGAAATCCATCCGTGAAGACCTGGTTGTTTTATTGAATAGTGATGTTGAAGTATCTGAAAATTGGTTAACTCCTTTAATCGATGCTATGAAAGATGACGATATTGCTGGTTGTCAGCCTAAAATTAGATCGTTTTTAAACCCCAGTAAGTTTGAACATGCTGGTGCTTGTGGCGGATTTCTAGACAGTGATTATTTTCCATTTTGTAGGGGGAGATTATTCAATACAGTGGAGACAGATACAAACCAATACGAAAACGAAGCAACCGTTTTTTGGGTTTCAGGAGCTGCCTTTATGATTCGGAATTCAGTTTTTCAAGAAATGGAAGGATTTGACGAAGATTTTTTTGCTCACATGGAAGAAATTGATCTTTGCTGGCGCATTCAACGAATGGGAAAAGAATTTAAAGTAATACCTTCCTCAACTGTTTATCATTTGGGCGGCGGCACAATGGGGTATGAATCACCAACCAAATTATATTTGAATTTTAGAAACAACTTATACATGTTGATTAAAAATCATCCCGGATTTTTGTTTCCAAAATTGTTTAGAAGAATGGCCATTGATGGGATTGCTGCCATAAAATTTCTATTAGAAGGTAAATGGAAATTCTTTTGGGTAGTGTTTTTAGCTCATGTTGCTATTTACGCCAATTTTTTAACCCTATATAAAAAACGAAGAGCATTAAAAAAATATAAAAAAAAGCCAAAGGGAATATATGGTGGAAGTATTTTATGGGCTAATTTTATTCAACGTACAAAAACATTTTCAGCGCTGAATCAGCAGAAATGGCATTAATTATTTTGAAAAAAAAGTTATGAAAATTGAACAAATTTATACAGGCTGTCTTGCACAAGGAGCGTATTACATTGTTTCTGAAAATGAAGCAGTTATCATTGATCCCTTAAGAGAAACACAACCCTACATTCAAAGAGCAAAAGAGGACAATGTAACGATAAAATATATTCTAGAAACTCATTTTCACGCTGATTTTGTAAGTGGTCATTTAGATTTAGCCAAAAAAACAGGTGCAACAATTGTTTATGGTCCAAATGCCAACCCCTCCTACCCTGTTCATATCGCTACTGATGGTGAAATATTACATGTGGGTAAAATCAAAATTAAGGTATTACATACACCAGGACATACCATGGAATCCAGTTGTTTTTTATTGTTTGATGAAGAAGGCAAGGAACATGCGCTCTTCTCAGGAGATACTTTATTCATTGGTGATGTAGGAAGACCTGACTTGGCGCAAAAATCTGCGTCAATGACACAGGATGAATTAGCCGGATTGCTTTATTCATCGTTGCGAACTAAAATAATGACACTGCCTGATTCCCTGATCGTATACCCGGCTCACGGTGCAGGAAGTGCTTGCGGAAAAAACATGTCTAAGGAAACAACTGACACACTTGGCAATCAAAAATCCACAAACTATGCGCTGAGAAAAGACATGACGGAAAACGAATTCATCACTGAGGTCACAACTGGATTATTACCGCCTCCGGCATATTTTGGAATGAATGTAGCATTGAATAAAACAGGATATAATTCATACGATGAAGTTTTTAAACGAGGAATGCATGCGTTAAAAATCAATGAATTTGAAGAATTAAGAATGGATCCGGAAATACTAATACTTGATACGCGTTCGGCTGCCGATTTTGCCCATTCTTTTATTCCAGGAAGTATTAGTATTGGACTAGAGGGGCAATTTGCACCTTGGGTCGGCGCACTCATTACAGATATTAATCAGAAAATTGTTTTGATTACGGATAAAGATAAAACAGAAGAAACAATCAAAAGACTTTCTCGAGTTGGATATGACCAAGTATTAGGATACTTAGAGGACGGAATAGACAGTTGGATAGAAGCTGGTAATCCCATTGATTCAATTGAACGAGTAACGGCTGACGAATTGATGGCAGAAATTAATAATCATCAGCTTGTTATAGACGTTAGAAAACCTGGAGAATTTGAAGCGGAGCATATCGAAAATGTCGAAAATTTACCTTTAGATTTCATCAACGAAAACATGCATAAATACCCAAAAGATGAACCTTTCACCATTCATTGTGCTGGTGGTTACAGAAGTATTATCGCTGCTTCCATTTTAAAATCACGTGGTTATAATCAAGTAAAAGATGTGATCGGTGGATATGCTGCAATTTCAAAAACGAACATTAAACGAACAAATTTTGTTTGTCCTACAACTTTAAAATAAAAAAAATGGAATACAATAACTTGGGAAAATCCGGATTACAGATTAGTAGACTTTCGCTTGGTTCATGGCTCACCTTTGGAAAGCAAATTGGAGATGACGTAGCAGAAAAATTAATGGATATAGCATATGAAAATGGTATTAACTTTTTTGATAATGCTGAAATTTATGCACGTGGACAGAGTGAAATCGTTATGGGTTCAATTCTGAAAAAGAAAAATTGGTCACGAGACACTTTTTTAGTTAGTAGCAAAGTGTTTTTTGGTACGGGTGGACAATTACCGACTCAAAAAGGGTTGAGCAGAAAGCATATTATTGAAGGATGTCATCAAGCTTTGGAACGTTTTCAATTGGATTATTTGGATTTATTTTTATGTCACAGACCAGATAAACAAACGCCAATTGAAGAAACTGTTTGGGCTATGCATCAACTGGTAATGCAAGGGAAAATTCTATACTGGGGTACTTCAGAGTGGAGCGCACAAGAAATTATGGAAGCCCATATGTTTGCAAAACATAATCATTTAATTGGGCCAATTGTAGAGCAACCTGAATACAATATGTTTTGCCGAAATAAAATTGAGGTTGAATTCGCACAGATGTACAAAACCGTTGGACTTGGAACTACAATCTGGTCGCCTCTTGCTAGTGGTATTTTGTCCGGAAAATACAATGATTCTTTTCCAACCGACACCCGTTTGGGTATGGAAGGATTGGATTGGCTGAAAGATAAAAATTTCACCGCTGAGCGTATTGAAAAAGTAAAAAAACTAACAGATTTGGCGAAAGAACTGAATCTTAATTTACCCGTAATGAGTTTAGCTTGGTGTCTAAAGAATCCACATGTTAGTACAGTTATTTTAGGAGCTAGCAAGGAAAAACAATTAGTTGAGAATTTAAAAGCCCTGGAAGCTAAGGAACTTTTAACAGATGATGTAATGGAAAAAATTGATGCCATTTTAGAAAATTCACCAGAAAAACCCGCATTTTAATTTTTCTGTAGATCTGAGATAGTTCACTCTTTTTTTTTCGAAAGCAACGAATTGAAACAACCCGAAAAAAGAAGCGAAAAATTCGTTTTCACGTATGTTTAGCTAGGGTTTGGGATAAAAGCATTTTCATGCAACCCATGGATTTGAATTACTCAAACCCCGATAAACCCTGCACTGAAATTAACTTCCAAAAGCTAAACTAGAATTTTTAATCGGTGTGAAAAATAAATTTTAGTGCTCAGTTTTTCACATATAAATAAAACTTAAGTTAGCTGCTTTTATCAAACTACTTGGAAATCGAGATTTGAACATTGACAGAAATCCTGCCACATTTCAGCTCATGAAAAGGTTGTTTTTGATCGTGAAAAGGAAAAAATTCTTCACCTAATTGAGTTTTCTTCCCCCTCAAATTGTTAAATTCTTCGTTTAAAACTTCATAGAAGTCATTTCTAATAATGATTTTATGTCGTTCCTAAATCTTACCTTTGAGTTTTAATTTTATACCCTATGCTGGCACTTTATCTAAAGGAAATAAAGAGTTTTTTAAGCTCCATCATTGGATATGTATTCATTTTAATTTATTTAATTGCATCCGGTTTATTCCACTGGGTAATTTCCTATAATACCAATCTATTGGAAGGAGTTGAAGCTGATTTGATTCCATTTTTCAACCTTTCACCCATCATTTTTTTGATATTAATCCCTGCAATTACCATGCGTTCAATTGCCGAGGAGAAACGTACCGGAACCATTGAGCTATTGTTTACCCGACCCATTTCAGATTTACAAATTTTACTGGCTAAATATGCGGCATCTGTTACATTACTTTTGATTGCCTTGGCCCCTACCCTAGTTTATTATTTCACCATGTACTACCTAGGTGATCCTGTCGGAATAATTGACACAGGAGCTACCATCACTTCCTACATAGGATTAATTCTTTTAGGCGCTTCGTTTATCTCTATTGGTATTTTCGCCTCATCCATTACCTCTAGTCAAATTGTAGCTTTTATTTTATCCATGTTTTTATGTTGGCTATTTTACGATGGATTTAATTTACTAGGCTCATATAATTTGATGGGGAAATTTGACACCATTGTACGCGCATTTGGAATGACAATTCACTATGATTCTATTAAAAAAGGAGTTATTGACACCGGTGATTTAGTCTATTTTATGAGCTTAATTGGATTTTTCCTTTTTTCGGCTATGACTGTTTTAAAATCTTATAGGAAATAAAATGAATATAAAGAAATATACAGATCGCTTTTATAACTGGACCTTTTTAGGGGTTTTGGCCATTGGATTAATTTTAGTTAATATTCTGGGAGCCTACTTATATTGGAGAATTGATACAACCTCCGATCAACGATATTCTCTTTCAGATGGCACTATTCAATTTTTGAAAAACAAAAGTAATTTTGAGAATCGCTTAAGTATTAAAATATATCTAGATGGGAATTTACCTGCCGAAATAAGATTATTCAGAACTACGTTAGAGGATCGATTAAAAGAATTCAAATCCATCGTTGGGGATCGTATAGAGTATATTTTCATTGACCCAAACAAGGGTACAGAAGAGGAGAAAAAGGAACTTTTTAAAAATTTATATGACCAAGGAAAAGGAATCATTCCTTTAGACCTTTCATACATGAAGGATGGATCTCAAAACCAATTGCTTTTGTGGCCAGGAGCGACAATAGATTATGGTGGAACGACGGTAAATACGATCCAGTTTTTACCCGGATCACAAAGTGGTAAACCATTGGCGCTAAATGAAATGACCGAAATCATTGATCAAGCAATTAATAATCTTGAGTACAATATTATCAGTTCAATAAGACGTTCCGTACAAAAAACGAAACCAAAAATCGGATTTCTACAAGGGCATGGAGAATTAACCTATGCTCAAACAATTCGGGCACGTTCATTATTAAAGCCGTATTATAAAATCAAGGACGTTCGAATCAACGATTCAATTGCTGCATTAGATGAATTAGACGGGTTAATTATCGCTTCACCAAAGCAAGCATTTAGCATGAAAGATCTTTATGTTATTGATCAATTTGTTATGAGAGGAGGTAAACTCATGTGTTTTGTTGACGCATTGGATTTTAATGCTGATTCACTTAAAGCAAAAGGAGTAACTTACTCGAGTAGGCTGAATACAGGATTAGATAAAATGTTGTTTGATTATGGATTGAAATTGCATGATGATTATGTACTGGATGTCAATTGTGCACCCATGCTATTTCCTTATGCAAAAAATGCATTAGCTCCTTGGTATTATTATATCATGGCAAGTCCAACAGACCACCCAACCTCGCGCAATGTTGAACCGGTTTTATTAAAATATGCAAGTAGAATTGAATTTGTAAAACAACCAAACATTGTAGCATCAGCGATTCTAACAAGTTCTACGAATTCTAATTCACAAGGAATGGCTCCAATCATTAGCTTGGAAATGCCGCGTTTAATGAAGGACAATCCTAAATTGGTGGAGAATATTGAAGACCCGAATAATAAACTATGTTTGGCGGGTTTAGTTGAGGGTAAATTTCAATCCCATTTTAAGAATAGAATTGTAGAAGATTTCGCTAACAACCCAGATTCCAAATTCAAGGAATCAGCTAGTAAAGAAGGAAAAGTTGTGTTAATTGGAAATGGATCATGGATAAAAAACGCATATGATTCAACCCAAACCAAAGAGGGTAAATTCATGTATCGACCAATTGGCATCAATGATTTAAAATACGATCCGAAATTAGTTGAAATGAACGTTCCATTGATTTTTGGCAATCAAGAATTTTTACAAAATTTGGTTGATTACATGATGGGAGAAAATTCGATTATTGATATTCGGAGCAAACAAATCGACCTAAGACCAATTGACAAGAAAAAAATACAAAAGAAAGCAAATTTATTGCGCGTTGTTAATATTCTTATACCTGTTAGTTCGATAGTTTTACTTGGTTTCTTAATCTATTACCTGCGTAAAAGAAAATATGCTCAACCCCACTAATCATGAAAAAACTTCTTATTCTTTCTAGCGCTGTTGTTGTCTTATCGCTACTTGGTTATTTTACCTATTCTGTCGTGAAAGGAAGTGGGAAATCAGATAAAGATCTGCTAGATTTTAGTATCGCTGATACTAGTAAAGTAGATAAAATCATTATTACTGATGCATTTTCAAATAAAATCACATTAAAAAGAAGTGGAAAAATTTGGACCGATGCTGCGGGAGGATGCATTTCTCAAACGAATATGTTATTGATTCTACAGGCATTTAAAAACATCGAATTCAAAGGGTATTTACCTGAGAAGTCAGTAAAGAAATTTACCAATGTAATGACTGCTCAACATGTGAAAGTTGAAATTTTCTCGGAGGGTGAATGGAACAAGACTTGGTATATTGGACCTGCCTCTCAAGATCATTACGGACAAATAATGCTTCTGGAAACAGAGGAAAATGGTAAAAGTAAGCAACCCGTTATCATGAAATTAAAAGATATACGAGGCATCATTGAACCAAGATTTTTTGCAGATAAAAGAAAATGGGTTTGTACTAAAATATTCGAATTAAAACAATCTGAAATAGCAAGCGTGGATGTGCAAAACCTTGAAAAACCGCAACGCAGCTTCCGAATAGAGAATTCATCTAAAACACCCCAAGTGTTGAGCGCTGGAAAAGCCTTGAATAATCCTGACACGACCATGATTTTCAGGTATTTACAGAATTTCAAGAAAATCCATTATAACCTGGCCAATTACGAATTAAACAAAACTCAAGTTGAAACATTGAAACGAAGCAAACCCTTTTCAATACTTACCCTTAGAGAAAAAGGTGGTAACGTTACAAAACTTAGGATGTTCAGAATAAAATCCAAAACACAGCAAAAAAGCGAATTTGGAGAGGTAATGACATCAGATGACATGGACAATTTCTGGTGTGAAATCAACGGAAAAGATTTGGTGAAATGTCAATACTTTGTTTTTAATTCAATCCTTCTTGGTGAAGTTTATTTTCCAGAATTAAACAAATAACTTTCCTGCAATAGTTCTTGAATAGCATCATATAGATAATCTAGTTCAGCTTGGGTATTAAACGCTTGAATTGAATAACGTAAGTATGATCTTCCATTTTGTGTAGCTACAGGTATCTCAATTCTATATTTTTCAAACAATCGTCGCTGTAATTTTACAGGGTCATTTGTATTAATAGGAATACTAAACAATTGCCCAATGAAATAATCAGATATTTCAGAAAGCGGAGCCGTCCCTGCTAAATCACAGAATCGTAAGGCATTTTGTTGCACTAACTTTCTACAATTCATCGAGACTTCATCCCAATTATATTTAGTTCTAAAAGACAAACATTCAGGAATCGTTAGAAAAGCAGAAAAATCCCTTGTCCCGGTAGTTTGATGCCAATCGATAAAAGTTGATTCTGATGGAAAATCACTTTGAAATCCCCAACTAATGAGTAAAGGATCAACCCAGTACTGGTGCTCCTTTTTTACATAAAGGAATGAACAACCTTTTGGTGCCATCATCCATTTATGACATGCGCCTGTATAAACATCGGCCTGCAGGGTTTTTAAATTCAATGGAATATGACCAGGGACATGAGCGCCATCTACAATCGTGAGCAAACCCCGTTTTTTGGCTTCAGCACAAATTTCTACTACTGGCAGAATTAAACCCGTAGCGCTTGTAATTTGACTAATAAATATCGCTTTCGTTTTAGTCGTATAGCCTTTCCAAAACTGTTCAATAAAGGATGAAGCGGAATGAATAGGAAGCTCAATTGGTTGTTTCACATACTTTGCTCCTGCTCGTTGGCAATAATATTCCCACGTTCGATCACATGCGCCATACTCAAGATTCGTTGTCAGCACTTCATCACCAACACTTAATTTAAGCGATTTAGCAATGGTATTGATGGCATAAGACGGATTCATGACACACACAACATCGGATGCATCACACCCTATATATTCACCTAAGGAATGACGCACATTGGCTAAAGCTTCAATCCCATCGTTAACAATGAATTGAACTGGCTCACGCTCAAGTTTCAATTGCCATTCTTGGTATTTTTCAAATATTGGTTTCGGACAAGCACCAAACGAACCAAAATTCAGATAAGTGATTGAAGGATCAAGTAAAAACAACTCTTTAAAATCTTGTGACATGTTATGAATTAATCAATTTTCGAATAGCAAAAAACAAGGGAAATCCTGATAAAAACAATATAGCCCCCCATCCAAATGCTTCCTTATTTGAGACAAAAACACTGATATTTACTAAGGTATAAACTAGAATATAAACACCAGGTAACCAGGGATATAACCTTAATTTAAAGATTCCGGATTCATCCATTTTATTCTTTTTTGCTCTTCTTCGCAAAATGAAAATAGCTCCAGCCGCAGCAATCAAACTAATACTATCGAAAAACATAACATATTCAAGTATCTTCTGAAATGATTGCATGAAAAATAAAGTGATAAAAATAAATCCACAAAACACGAGAACTCCAATTTCTTGAACCTGTGTTTTGCCATTTACTCTCATAAAAATAGCAGGCAATACGTTGTCCTGCGCCATTGCATAATATACCCTAGGATTACTTAAAATAGAAACATTGACATAGGCCATTACAGCAAAAAACATGACCAAGGAGAGAAAAATAGAAGCTGTTTTACCAAATAACACTCCAATCATGTCAGAAGCTAATGTTTTTGTAGTTGCCAAATGTTCAAAGCCCAATACCGAAAAATAACTGTAATTTACTGAAAGATAAAGAACTAAAATGACCGTTATTCCAATAAAGATGGACTTGGGAAGGGTTCGAGATGGGTTCGCAATATCGCTTCCAAAATTAATTGTGTGTTGATAACCTCCATAGGTAAAGAAAACCGGTATAAAGCACATAATAAAAGCCTTAATTGGATTTTCCTCAACCGGCAATGGCGTGGTTGATACAGCATAAGAATCGACACCGGTCGCTACAAAAACACAACTTATTAATAATAAAATCAACGCTATTTTTATTAACATGAGGCCATTTAACACCATAGAACTTATTCTAATTCCCAGTAAATTGACAATCAATAAAAGTGTTACAGTGCCCATGGTTACAAGGATTGTGGATTGCGTATCGGCCATAGTTGGAAACAAGATAGGAGCAATGTATGCAGAACCCATAATAGCAACAGCAGCAGTTGATGCCGCATTCGAAATCACGGTTATCCAATTTACCATAAAAGCAAAAACCGGATTATAACAAATAGAAAAGAGTTTATAAAATCCACCAGCAGTAGGAATTCTTGATCCTATTTCAGCAAAAGTTAATGCACCGAATAAACTAACAATAGCCCCAATAGTCCATGCTAGAAAAAAAATCTCTGGGGTTCCTGCTTTTGAAGCAACTTCAGAAGGAGTTCTGAAAATACCCATTCCGATTACCAAGCTTATTACGATAATACTCAGATCGAAAACGCCTAATTTAGGTTTAATGGTTTGTGATGTTGACATGGCTAAAGATAAAAACTAATTCTTTTAAAAAATTGGTTAATCAAAAAAGTTTGAATTACATGGCATATACTTTGTTATGTACTAGAAAAAATACAATGAAAACGATTCTAACTACTTTAGGAATAGTGCTTACTCTTTGTCTGGTTAGCAGTTCATCACATAGCAACTTCCCTATAATTAATAACACTGCTTTTGCACCTGGTGAATATTTGAAATATCGGGTAAGTTACGGTACAATGGACGCAGGTGAAGTGGTAATGATGGTAAAATCTACTACCGTCAAAGGTGGCGGGAGAGAATTGATACACGTTGAAGGAACGGGAAAAACACTGGGTGGATTTAACTCATTTTATAAGGTGACAGATAAATATGAAAGCTATATGGATAAAAAAAGCTTGATCCCGTGGTATTTTTACCGAAGAGTAAATGAAGGAGGCTATAAAATAAATCAGGATTACACTTTTTTTCAAGATCGAAATACGGTTAACACAGGTAAAAAAACACTTGTTGTACCAGCAGGAATTCAAGATATGATTTCTTCTTTTTATTATGCCCGCACCATGAATTTCACGAACATGAAAGCAGGAAAAATATTTCAATTCAAGTGTTTCATGGATGATGAAATTTGGACGCTAAAAATCAAGTATGTGGGCGATGAAATCATCAAAATAAAATCCGGTAAATACAAATGCCACAAATTTGTACCTGTTGTACAAACGGGTAGGGTATTTAAAAGCGAAAAAGATTTAAATTTTTGGATAACCGCAGACGCAAATAAAATACCCATATTGGTTAAAGCAAAAATACCAGTAGGATATGTCAAATTACATTTAACCGATTACAAAGGACTAAAAAATGACATGACTAGTAAACAGCCGTAAAAAAGAAAATACACACGGGAATATGGATAAGTATAACAAAATGACGTTACTTTTTAGACTGGAATAAGTTATTATTGTATTTGTTTATTCAGATCTAAATTATTAATCCTTGCTTTCTAAATTTCCCCTTAGATTCATCGCTTTTTTATATCTTCTTTCCTTTTCCAAGGATGGGTTGACGCAACAAGATGGGAATTTTTTACCTGTAGAACGTGCTTGTTTGTTTCATATCGTTCAGAAAAGTCCAGCATTAAAATACAATTTCGGGAAGTGTTTTGAATATACAGGCCCTGAAGTGTATTTATCAACCGGAAAAATCAATTATGATTCCATCGAGCAAATTATAATTAATCATCCGGAATACCTTTTTATTCGAACTTCTGAAATAGGTAAAGGTCCTATGGGTTTGTTAGCAGAAGCAGCCAATAAAATGGCGGTTTTGGAGCTAAACAAAATTTTATTGGATAAAAGACAATCTTTTTTGATAAATAAACCATTTGAAAACCCTCGATACTCTGAGTTTGAAAAAGAGCTTGTTGCCGAGTTACCAGAAATAGCCCTCACAAAAAATGGTGGAAAAATAACTCCAAATAAGGAACTTTACTTTTTCACTGATCCGGCTAGAACATTTAAGGATAAAGTAGAATATATTTCCCAATACAAAACCTATAACGACGAGGATAGACGAAAAATCATGCAAGCCTTTTCTATTTCGATAAATAGATACGTAAAAAACAGGTGTTTTGAAATCTATCGGCAACTAGGCGGAATTGCATCGGATTTTGAAAGTCAGTTAGTTGCAGCAGGAGAAGGCGGCAGCACCGCAGGATTGCTTTCAGAATTTGAAAAAAATTTATCAGGAAAATGGAATAAAGGCTTACCAAAAGCAATTGGCCTTTTCCCTTATCAAATTCAAGCCTATAACTTAAAGGAAATTGCACCCGAAAGAATCGCAACAATTCCAATGTCTACAACAGGGAATAATCGAGTTACCAATTTACATTTTGATGTTTGGGGTTATAATGCGCGCAAACAAACAACCGTGGTGATAGAAAAAAACGGAAAAAGCTATGTTCTTTTTGGTGCCGGAGATATTCAGTTTCTTTCGCCCGACTCCACCTTTTCCAATGGAAATACACTTCTATCAGTTATTAAAGAATTAGAAATAGAAGAGGTTGGTAAATTAAATGAACGCATTTATGGTAAAAAAGGACTGGAAGAAAAAATTAAATCGCGATTCGAAAAACGTGCGTTAGTTTACCAACAAATTCAAAAGGAAGAAGGGAAATACCTTCAATTCAAAAGCGGTAAAATTAGCGTTAAAAAGAAAGCTCCTCGAAAAGTAAAAAGAGCAAGAAGAAAAGCATTAGATGGCGTTAGCGAAACAAAGGAAACGCAAGGCAGACCGGTTATAAAATCTAAAAAAAAGAAAAAAAGAAAAAAACAAGTTGACCTTATTGACCTATACAAAAGCTACGAAAACTTAACTAAAGAAATATACTATTACCAGCAGCAAAAAGAGACTGAAACGAATAAATTATCCTTATCAAACGAAAAATTAACCTATTACAAAACATCAGTGGGTATCAATATTCAGTCTTTTAGTATGACCGACTCTCTTTATACGTTTGCTGATTCGAGTACGTTTGATTTGAGAACGCAAGAATTTAAATTCAGTCCATCCATACTGAGCGAAAATTTTGTTGTACGATTGATATCTATCCCGGACAATGCTCTTGCGAATACTTCCGACGAGGTGATGCTACATGTATCCAAAATAGATATTGATCCACGCCAAAGAGCAACAATAAATTTAAATTTATCTGACCAATTTGACCCCGATAAATACCAATTAAAAAATGGATTATTCTCTAGCACTGATTCAATTTCTCTTCGAACTATTGCGGACTTGGTAATAAAAAACGAAGTGCCACTGCAATTTATAGCCAATGGCTACGGTATTGGCAAATTAGTAAATGGAACAGTAAAAAAAGCAGAAGGTCAAGATGAGCAAGAAAATTCCTCAATACCTTATGCCGACTCCATTAATGCAAAATTGAGAAAAACTGCTCTGTATGTGCAAACGGATCGGCGAGTCGTATTTGAAATAGAATCCTTTACAGACCCATTGAAATCAGCGATTGACATAAAAAACAAAAATTTACTGGAACTTTGCAAGAAATATAACCTGACAAAAAATGATATTCTTAGTGCCTTGCGAACTAAATCAGTGATGATTCAACTTCAAGACGAATTTATAAAATGGGTGGCCAAACATTATGATGCTGAAAAAGCTAGGGTTATAATTGATCGTTTCAATGATGAATTTCAAAAAACGAAAATACAAATAGGTGTGGTTTCAATAAAACCGAAAGAACTAACCATTGATTAATTTGTTCAACTGATATGAAAGTAGTCGTTGCAGGTATTGGTACGGAGGTAGGAAAAACAATTGCAAGCGCTGTTTTTTGCGAAGCTTTTGGATTAGATTATTGGAAACCAATTCAATCCGGGGCAGATGAAGATGATGACTCCCATTCAATTTCTTCATTAGTAACCAAGGAAATTAGTATTTTCCCCAATGCGTATTGTTTTAAAGCTCCATTGTCACCAGATCAAGCCGCAAAACTTGAGGGAATAACCATTGACCCAAACACGTTGTCCTTACCCGATTCTGAACATTTATTAATCGAACCAGCTGGAGGACTCATGGTTCCTTTAACGAACGAAGGATTTCTGTTTTCAGACCAACTTCAACTATGGAATTTACCCATCGTTCTCGTGTCGCGATTTTATTTAGGAAGTATCAATCACACATTATTGTCTATTGAGTTACTGAAATCAAAAGGAATAGACATGGCAGGAATTGTATTCACCGGCGATATCAATGCTGAATCTGAGGCTATCATTCGCCATTATTCCTTCCCTACTCATTTTTTCCATTTGCCTTGGACTGAAAATCTTTCTGCAGAATTTATTCAAGAACAAGCACAAAATCTTCGCGAATCATCCTTTCAACAACTTTTTTTATGACTCTTTTTGAAAAAGATAAAGAATATGTTTGGCATCCTTTTACACAAGTTCAAACAGAATCAGCACCAATCAATATAGTTAAGGCCAAAGGAACTAAACTCATTGATAATAAAGGAAAATCGTATATTGATTGTAATTCATCTTGGTGGGTAAATATTCACGGACACGGAAATAAACACATTCAAAAAGCGATTACCACCCAATTTTCTGAAATCGATCATATCATATTTGCAGGAGCTACCCATAAAAAAGCAATCGAATTAGCTGAAAGGGTGGCAAACAAACTTCCAAAACCGTTATCCAAAGTATTCTTTTCAGATGATGGATCAACCGCGGTTGAGGTTGCATTGAAAATGGCTTTTCAATATTGGCACAATAAAAACGAAATTCGAACGAATATTCTAGCTATTGATGGTGCTTATCATGGGGATACTTTTGGCGCAATGTCGGTGGGCGAACGAGGTGTTTTCAATCGACCTTTTGAATCGTTGTTTTTCCACGTTGATTTTCTAGATTTCCCAACTGTTGAAACAGAAAAGCAATTACTAAAGCAAGCTGAGGATCTTTTAAAATCACACGACCATGCAGCATTAATTGTTGAACCACTCGTGCAAGGTTCATCCGGTATGAGAATGTATAGTCCTCATTTTTTAGAGGAACTCGTTAAGTTGGCTAAAAAATACCAAACGCTCGTGATTTTTGATGAAGTAATGACAGGTTGGGGAAGAACAGGCAAATGGTTTGCGTTGGATTATATTCAGGGAATTCCAGATATCATTTGTCTATCAAAAGGACTAACTGGAGGTGTTTTACCACTCGGGTTAACGGTGGCTACAAAAGCAATTTTTAATGCATTTTTAGGGGAAGAAAAACAAAAAGCATTTTTGCATGGGCATTCTTTCACTGGAAATCCTTTGGCTTGTGCAGCGGCATGTGCTAGTATGGATTTACTTGAAAAAGAAGAGGCATGGACGGCTATTCAACGTATTAACGAAGGGCAACAGGCTTTTATAAAGGAAATTGAATCAAGCTCAAGTATTCAAGAAATACGGCAACTTGGAACTATTTTAGCCATTGAATTGAAAGCCTCTGAGAAATCATCCTATTTCAATTCGATACGTGATGAAGCCTATCATTATTTTTTGGAAAATGGACTTTGGATTCGTCCTTTAGGAAATGTAATTTTTGTTAATCCGCCTTATTGTTTGACTCAGGCAGAGCAAAATCGTATCTTTGCAGTAATTAAGCGTTTTATAAAAAAGTTGGAGCTATGACAATGGATGAATTATTTCGAGAGCTGAAAGACCTTGATTTCAAGGCAAATAAGTTATTGAAATCAAAAGTGTTAGATGCAGAAGTAGTGCGACTATTCAATGAGCAATCGTTGCGATTGAAAGAAACATTAATTGAATTATCTCCTCAAGATGATGTAGCAGCGCATGTTACGGAAATCAGTGAAATTGATATAGATGGCACACCTAAAATCTCTACCTTATCCTCTTTTTTAGGAATAATTACTTTTGGCATTTACACTTCCAATTTGCGCAAATTCAAAAAACAGAAGTACTTTAAAAAACTTGTTTCTAAAACGAAAAATCAATGGATTGCCATTGAGTTTCTTTTAAAATCTTGATGCTATGGTAATTCAGCATGCCAGTTTAAAAAGCTTAAATACGTTTGGAATAGAGGCGACAGCAAGGTATTTTAGTCCTTTTTCCTCTGTTCAAGAACTGGATTCTATTTTCAAAGAATACAAGGGAATTCCGTTTTT
>CAZTFG010000025.1:0-28894 GCA_964612725.1 uncultured Lishizhenia sp.
GGTACAATTTAAAATGTAGAAGAAAGCCAAGAGCATTCAGAACAATTTCTTGTCCTTCTTTTTAGTAACCTTTTTTAATAGTTGACGTTTCAAGATTCTTAATAAACTCAAAAAGTATGAAAACGAAAGCAATGAGTTATTTTTTTATTAAAAGCAGTGCTGTATTGTGCGGTGTGATTTTTTTGGTTTCTTGTCAGCCAGAAAGATCCAAATCTACCGGATGGCATCACAATAGTCCGGAGAAATTTGGAAGTGGTTTTGAGAAATTCCCAGCTATGGATCAAGAAACTGGTCCTGGTTTAACGTTGGTAGAAGGTGGAACCTTTACCATGGGTATGACCGAGCAAGATGTAATGCGCGAATGGAATAATAATCCAAGAAAAGTTACTGTGCCTTCATTTTATATTGACCAAACAGAAGTTTCTAATTTCGATTATTTGGAGTATTTATTTTGGTTGAGTCGAGTATACGGAAGTGTTGATCCACTAAATCCAAATCGTTATGAGCCAGATGCAACTGAAGAATTGGAAATTCAAGAATTTACTAATTTGGATTCAATCAGAGATTTATCAGGTGATAAAAGTGCGTTTAAAAAATATGTAGATAATTACAGCGAGTCTTTCACCTCCAATTATCAAGAAGTGTATAGAAAAGCGTTGCCTGATACATTATGTTGGAGAAGTCCATTATCTTCTATGGAACATTTCGTGAATTATTATTTGCGTCATCCTGCATACAGAGACTACCCTGTGGTTGGAGTGTCTTGGATTCAAGCAAATGAATATTGTAAATGGAGAACGGATCGTGTGAATGAGTATATTCTTGCTCGTGAAGGTATTTTAGACTGGGAAATGGGTAACAAAGAGTTAAGTCCTTTCCAAATGTTTTCCACTGAAGCTTATTTAAGTGGTCAGTATTTTGGTTTGCAACCTGCTCCTCGCGAAGCAAATCGTAATTATAATACAGAGGAAGAAACAGAGGAAGAAATTGTAGATGAAGAGGGTGGCGGAGCTGATGAGGTGTTTACACAACAATCTCAACCAGATAATGGGCGTAGATTAAGAAACTATAATCCAAGTGCAAGATCGGTTAATAAAGGCGGACAAGGAAATTATGGTGCGCGTATTGTAAGAATGGAAGATGGAATTTTATTGCCAAACTACAGACTTCCTACTGAAGCAGAGTGGGAATATGCTGCAACTGGATTAATTGGAAACCTTCAGGAAAATTCAGAAAATTATACCAATAGAAGAACGTATCCTTGGAATGGTCACTGGGTTAGACGCGAAGAAGAACAATTTCAAGGTTCTATTCAAGCTAATTTCATGAGAAGTTCTGGAGATTATATGGGTATTGCTGGTAACCTGAATGATGGGGCAGCACCAACAGCACCAGTTGAATCATTTTGGCCGAACGATTTTGGATTATTCCATATGGCAGGTAACGTATCTGAGTGGGTTCAAGATGTCTATCGTCCAAATTCATTAGATGATGTGGAAGGTTTTAGTCCTTTTAGAGGAAATGTATATACTACCAAGTTGACTACAACCATCGGTGTTCAAGACGCTATGAAGAATGATAGGATTAGATACGATGTTCATGGTATGAAACAATATGTATTGGATTTTGAGCGCGTAAGATATCAGCGAATAGCCGGAAGCGATGGTGCTAACAAAAACGAATGGAATCCGTTGAATAGACAAGGAAATGGTGTAGCTGAAACAGATTTCGAATTCTTTTACGAAAATGATATTATTACTGCATGTAAATTGGATACTGTGAATTATCCTTTTTCAACTGAGACTCCAAAAGGAGATTTAATTAATAAAACTCCTGTCAAAAAGAATTTAACTTTTAAAATAAATGGGGATAAAAAATATTTTGAAATTGATACAGCGGGAGTTGTAAAAGCTAAATATAATATGCCTGCCGGAAAATATAGTATTCTTGTAACAGTTGAAAAACCAGGTACTACTCCATTGCAAAAATATACATATACAGTTGAGTTTAATGTTTTAGATAAAAAACCGCTTAATTATAACGGTCTAAATGCAAAAGCGAAATCTAAATACGCTGCAGAATCTAGAAAAGGTGTTAATCCAGATCAACTATTTATTTCATCAGGAAATAACTTGGATGTATATAATATCAAAGGTTCGCAATACAAAAAAGAATTACAATTTATTGATTCAGTTCATTATTGGTTAGATTCAGCAATTTATTTAACTAATAACCTGAGAACAACAGAGGCAACCCGTTTAATAAATAGAGGATTGTGGGGTAGAGTATTTAGCGATGCTTACATTACTAGATTATTTCCTAATTACTTAGATGATCCAGCTTTAACAACAATGATTGGTGTATTAAGAAATGGTTTAACGGAATACATTTCTGAAACAGAAGGTCAAATGCGTTATCGTCGTGTTACTGAAGAAGAGAACTTAGGTCGATTGAACTACAGAAAAGATGATTATATTGATTACCTTGATGGTGATATCGAGTCTTCAATTTTCTATCAGAATGGTGATCGTAAAAAAGATATTAATCTTGGGAAAAGAGATCCAAAATTAGTTATGTATCAAAATGATCATGAACGTTACAATTTAGACGGAACTAATATTAATTCTTCCGATTGGAATAAAGGAACTCCTACAACTTTAGTATCAGATAGATCACGTGTATATAAAGGTGGATCATGGGAAGATAATGCTTATTGGTTAGGATGTGGAACAAGAAGATTCTTGGATGAAACACAGTCAACACGAAATATAGGATTCCGTTGTGCGATGGATAGGGTAGGAAGCCCAACCGGAAAAAATTACGGTAAAAAGAAAAAAAGAAAATCATAATTAGTATTTTTAAGGCCTGTTTAACAGGCCTTTTTTATTATGCAAAAACTTTTTAATCTCTTTTACCAAACATCAGGTGTTTTTACCGATAGCCGCAACGTGCTTCAAAACGGAATGTTTATTGCTTTAAAAGGAGGTAATTTTAATGGAAACGCGTTTGCTAAAAACACCATTGATTCTGGTGCCAAATTCGCTATCGTGGATGAAGAAAATTATGCAGATAATAAAACGATTTTTTATGTTCCTGATTCATTAGTTTTCCTTCAAAAGTTGGCAAATTTTCACAGAAGAAAATTTAATATTCCGTTTATTGGAATAACTGGTTCAAATGGTAAAACAACTACAAAGGAATTAATTTATCAAGTGCTGAGTAGCCATTATTCAGTTTTAGCTACTCAAGGTAATTTAAATAATCATATAGGTGTACCATTAACGTTGCTTTCGGTTAAAGATTCTCATGAAATTGCAATAATTGAAATGGGTGCAAATAAACCACTTGACATTGCTGAACTATGTCAAATTGCCGAACCGACCCATGGATTAATCACAAACATTGGGGCAGCGCATTTAGAAGGTTTTGGGAATTACGAAGGTGTATTAAAGACCAAATTAGAATTATTTGAATCCATTACAAGTAAAGATGGTGTTATAGTTTTAAATGCGGATGATGATGTTTTGATGTCAAACTCGCCTACTATGACAAGGAAATTGTATTATTCAACTAAATCAAAAAGTGAATTACAAGGGGAGATTCTTCAATTGAATCCGTATTTGAATTTTGTTTGGTGGGATGAGTCTGAAATAAAACATATTGTGCATACACACCTATTTGGAGGATATAATGTAGATAACTTCCTTGCAGCCATTAGATTTGGTGTTTTATTTAGCGTTCCGGTTGAGAAGATTAATTCCTCTCTAGAAGCTTATGTTCCCTCTAATAATAGATCTCAAATTACAGTAACGGCTAAAAATAAATTATTAGTGGATTGCTATAATGCTAATCCTTCTAGCATGCAGTCTGCCGTAACTAGTTTTATTAACATGGATGCAATTAATAAGGTGTTAATTTTAGGTGATATGCTTGAATTGGGTGAGGTCTCCGAAGAAAAACATGCTGAAATATTGGATTACCTGAATGAGGAAAATGTAAACTATTTTACCGTGGGACCTTTATTTTTTGCTTTAACTAATAATAAATCAACTCAAAAATTTTTGAACGTAAATGAGTCTATTTCATTTTTTCAAAAATCAACTTTAACGGATTATTTTATTCTATTGAAAGGTTCACGTGGAATAGCATTGGAAAACCTAATACCCTATTTATAATAATGAAGATTTTACTTGTTACAATAGTATTACTATTTAATTCCATTTTTCTAATTGGTCAGAAGATTAATTATAAATTAAAAATGCCTAATCCTCAAAGTCATTATTTCGAAGTGGAAATGATTTTAGAGGGATTCAAAGACAAACAATTAGAAGTTAAAATGCCTGTTTGGGCACCAGGTTCTTACTTGGTTAGAGAATTTTCTAAAAACGTAAATCAAGTTAAAGCCTTTGATGATAGTAATAATGCTCTAAAAACAATTAAAACCGCAAAGAATGCTTGGCAACTTCAGAATCCACTCAAAGGAAAAAGAATAACGATAAAATACCAAGTATATGCCTTTGAATTGAGCGTCAGAACTAGTTTCTTGGATTTGACACATGGATTTGTAAGTGGGTCAGGGGTTTTCATGTATGTAAATTCTCATCAACATCTCCCCGGTCAATTGGATATTATTCCATACCATGAATTTAAGGTAATTTCAACAGCATTGCCATTGTCAACTATTTCAATTTCAGCAGACGGATCTAAAAAATTTGATTTTTTAAATTATGATCATTTAGTAGATTGCCCAATTGAAATAGGGAATCAAGTTGAATTTCAATTTTTAGCTTCGGGAGTTAAACACACAGTTGCCATGTATGGAGATGGTAATTATGATGTTGAAAAACTTAAGGTGGATATGCCTAAGGTGATTGAAGCAGAAACAAATGTATTTGGGGAGAATCCTAATAAAGAGTATTTGTTTATCGTGCACAATGTTGTTGATGGTCAAGGAGGATTGGAACATATGAACTCTACAACACTTAGTGTGAACAGGTGGTCATATACTGGGTCAGAATACCTCGGGTTTCTTAACTTAGTTGCTCATGAATATTTCCATTTATGGAATGTAAAACGATTTAGACCTATAGAACTTGGTCCTTTTAATTATGATAAAGAAAATTATACGAGTTTATTGTGGGTAATGGAGGGGTTTACATCCTATTATGATGAACTAATTATGCGTCGTGCTGGATTAATGTCTCAAGATGAATTTATTTCAAAAATTCAAAATTCGATAAATTATGTAGAAGGAGCAGTAGGTTCCAGAGTGCAATCGGTTGCCCATGCTAGTTTTGATGCTTGGATTAAGGCTTATCGGCCTAATGAAAATTCTTCTAATACAACAATGACATATTATTCAAGGGGGCAAATAATTGCAGCAGTTTTTGATTTGATGATCATCGATAAATACAATGGAAAGAAATGCTTGGATGACTTCATGAGACAGGTTTATTCAAAATATGCTAATGAATTGAAAAGAGGAATCACCGATTTGGAGTTTAAACAAGAACTAGAAAAGTTTCTTGACCAAGATTTAACTACTTTTTATGCAAAATACATCGATGGAACCGAGATTATACCTTATGCTGATTATTTTTCCAAGGTAGGAATTGATGTGATTTATTCGGGTAGTAAAAAACCATCATTTGGAGCTACGGTCAGACAGGAAGGTGGAAATGTTCTAGTAAAAAATGTACGGTCTGGTTCATCTGCAGAAAGGGCAGGTATTAGTGTGAATGATGAGATTATTGCTTGCAATGGATATCGCGTGGATCAAGTTGCTTTGGAAGGAACAATGAATTCCTTAAAGGAAAATGATCAAGTAGAATTATTGTTGAGTAGAGATGATATTTTATTTTCAGTAAATGTAAAAATTGTCTCATATGAAAAACCTTATTTCACATTTACAATTTCAAAAAATGAAGAGAAAAAAGCCTTACGCAATTATTGGCTACGTTAGTATATGGACAGTTTTAACCTTTTCATCTTGTCAAAGCCAACCCTATAAGAATATTGAAATTACAAAAAACTGGAATTCTAAAACAAGTTTTCAAACTTGTGAACCATCAATTGCAATTAATCCATTAAATACGAATCAAATTGCTGCCGGTTCCATCCTAAATAATTATCATTATTCAAAAGATGGAGGTAAAACTTGGACAAATAGCTTGTTGACTAGTTCGTATGGTGTTTGGGGAGACCCTGTTCTAACTTTTGACCGTACAGGTAAGGTTTATTATTTTCATTTGGCAGATTATAAAAAAGCTTCATGGATTGATCGAATCGTTTGTCAAGTAGCTCCAACCATTGATAGTCCATTTTCTGATGGAACTTATCCAAAACCAAATGGAGCTAAAGCACAAGATAAACATTGGGTAGCGCTACATCCATCCTCTAATACCTTAGCACTTACTTGGACACAATTTGATAAGTATGATTCCAATGAAGCGAAAGATTCCTCCAATATTCTTTTTTCTTTATCCAAAGATCAAGGAGTAAGTTGGAGTGATCCATTACGAATTAATTGGTACGCAGGAGATTGTTTAGATGATGATCAAACAGTTGAAGGAGCTGTTCCTGTTTTTGGACCAAAAGGGGAGATTTATGTTGCGTGGACAGGTCCAAAGGGATTAGTTTTTCAAAAATCAATGGATGAAGGAAAAACATGGTTAGCCAAAGAGAAATTAATTGCAGATCATCCGGGTGGTTGGACGATAGAGGTGCCTGGGATAAATCGGTGTAATGGATTGCCAATCTTGGTATGTGATCAAAGTAATGGTCCGAATAGAGGAACTCTTTATATTAATTGGGCTGATCAGCGGAATGGTACGAATGACACAGATGTTTGGCTGATGAAATCAACGGATCAAGGGGAGACTTGGTCGGCTCCGATTCGTGTTAACCAAGATAAACCAGGTAAGCATCAATTTTTTACGTGGTTAACAGTAGATCAAATCACTGGGAATCTACATTTTGTATATTTCGATAGAAGAAATTACAATGATAATTTAACGGATGTAATTTGGTGTAAATCAACAGATGGTGGAGTGTCTTTTAAAGAAACTTGTATTTCGGAAAAACCATTTAATCCTAATAAATCAGTATTTATTGGTGACTACTTAAACATTGCTGCACACAACGGGAAAATAAGACCCATTTGGCCTAGGATGGATGAAAAAAAACTTTCATTATGGACCGCGATTATTAATGAGTAACTAAAAATAAATCGGCAAAAATCGGACTTTATTTTTTTGGAATAAAATGGTAGGAGCGGGTATTTTTAAATAGTTAAAAGCACTAATAACCTTCTTTACCTTCTTGTTTTTAATCGGAAGATTTTTTAGATCTATATCCATACTCAAATAATATTGTTGTTGGGAATGATAAGTTATCCCATTACTCGAAATGTAGGATGTTTGGTCTCCAATGATTCGTGCATCTATTCCATATCCGATGGATAAACACAGCCATTTTGGACAGAACTTGCTATTAATAAGGTGATTAGGAGAAAAGCTAAGCCAATAGGTTTGGCCATTGTAATCTTTTAGGAAGCGTTCAGCATGATTTGCTCCCAATGTTTCAGGTCTAAAGGCAGCGTATTTTGTAGAGTGATAGGAGAATTTTGGAATAAATTTTTGTTCAGACCAAATAAGTTGCTGTGTAAGGTAGATGCCACTGCCTAAGGAGTTAAAAAGCATGTCCCCCCATGAAAATCCATATCCATCGCTAAATCCATCAAAAATTTCTAACGTAGTTTGATACCCTAACCCAATTACACTTCCTATAGCAGCTGATTTTTTTGAGGGTAGTCCCGACCAATGATAGGAGTCCGAACTGAGTTTTGAAAGCTGATAGGCGGAATATGAATGACCATATTTATCAACATTCCCCCAATTCCCAAAATCATTAAAGAAATGAAAATCTGAACTTGCATTTTGGGCATACCAAACGGGATATAAAGCAGCAAATGAACCTATTTCAACATAAGCTTGAGTACCAGAAGCGAGCCAAATTCTTTTTTTATTTGGTAGGGTATCAGCTTGAAAAAATGTTCTTTGAGCAAATGAGTACGGTATGAATAAGATATTAATACTCAGTAGTAGATAAAAAAGCACAAGATTTTTAAAATACGGAGGTTTCACAGTCAAAAATAAGTTAATTTTATGTGGAATTAATAAAAATGGAATGAATAAAAATCGAAAAGATTGGAATGACATAAAAAGTAATGACAGTTGGTCGATCTTTAAAATTATGTCGGAATTTGTAGAGGCCTATGATCGAATGGCGAAAATAGGGCCTTGTATTTCTGTTTTTGGATCGGCTCGCACAAAAAAGGATAATCCTTATTATCAATTAGCTACAGATGTATCAAGAAAATTGGCAGAGGCTGGATATGGCATCATCTCTGGCGGAGGTCCAGGTATAATGGAAGCTGCTAACAAAGGTGCGCAAGAAGGTGGAGGGAGATCCGTAGGGCTTAATATTGATTTACCTTTTGAGCAAAATCATAATCCTTATATTGATCAAGAACATAATTTGGAGTTCGACTATTTTTTTGTACGAAAAGTCATATTTGTCAAATATTCACAAGGATTTGTTGTCTTACCAGGTGGCTTTGGCACCTTAGATGAAGCCTTTGAAGCATTAACCTTAATTCAAACTAAGAAAATTGCTAAAAGACCAGTAGTTTTTATCGGGAAGGAATATTGGTCTGGCTTATTAATGTGGGTGGAGGAAATCATGTTGAATACTGAACACAATATTGCTCCAGATGATATGAATATGTTTTTCGTTGCAGATACAGCCGAGGAAGCTGTTCAATACATTGAAGATTTTTATAAAACACACATGTTATCGCCTAATTTTTAAAATCTTTATACAAGTTTCACTGTTTTAATCTTTTCACTACTTTTGTTTTCTATGGGTAAATCATCATTCTTAATTTCATTTTGGAACTTCTTAAAATCACGCAGATTTTTGAAGCATTTTGGATTAGTAATTTTATTCTATTTAGTGGTTATTTTTGGAACAATGTTTATTTTAGATTGGTCAACAAACCATGGAGAAAAAATAGAGGTTCCAAATATCATTGGTAAAAACTCGAATGATGCTAAAACTATTTTGGAAGAGAGTGGATTGAAATATCAAATTATTGATTCTATCTATGATCCGAAAAAACCAAATGGAACCGTCCTCGAACAAACACCTGGTCCCACTAAAACAACTACTATTTTCGTGAAACCGGGCAGAATTGTTGGGTTAAGAGTTTCGAAAAAACAGAAACTAGTTGAGGTTCCTAATTTGATTAATAAATCTCAACGATTTGCTGTCAGTATTCTTCAAAATCGTGGGTTAAAATACATAATAAGATATAGGCCTGTTGCTCAAGACGCAAGCGGAACAGTTGTTGATCAGCTTTATAAGGGTAAAAAGGTGGTTTATGGAACTATGTTGCCAGTAGGTTCTACAATTACCGTTTATGTGGGAGAATTTGTTGAGGAGGATGCAGAAAAAATTCCTGATTTATACGGAATGACGATTGCTGAAGCAATCAGAGTGCTTGATGAAATTGGATTCAGTTATGAATATGGTTGTACGGATTGTAAAACAAAAGCCGATACTATGGCTGCCATTGTAATTACTCAAAGTCCAGAATATTCTCGTGGTAAAGAATTATCCAAGTCTGAAACAATTACGTTTACTGGTTCATTAAGTCCAGAGGTAGATGAGGAAAAATTAAATCGTTCAAGATCTAATCAGGAATTATTAAATAAGGAACGGGAAGAAATGGAAAAGAAATTAAAGAAAGATCCGGCTAAAAATGAAGATTAGTATTGGGCATGATATAATTTTTAATCACTTTTTTCGTTCTCACTCAATGAAATATTATATTTTTCTCGCGTCTCTGTTTAGTTTTCTTGCTTCTAGTGGGATTTCACAAAAATTAGAAATGGGTCCAATCATGCAAAATGTAAAGCTGATTGAAAGAAACCATCAATTAAAAACGTTAGGAAGTACTTTAGATAGCACTTTTGTTTTTATTTCTGACACGCTTCAATTGCCATTTTTTGATGATTTTTCTACAAATAAATTTCAGGAATATTTGGGAGATTTTAATGCACCTGGTACAACTTCCTCTTTGTACTTTAGATTGAGTGATCCGATTACAAATCAACCGTTACCTTCCAGCCTATCCTTTACCGATCAGATCACATTTAAACGTAAATATAATAGTGCTACAAATGCCTATGAGGACTCACTTTTTTCGCCTTTATCAGTGCGTGTATCTGATTTAGCTAGTTACCCTGTTCAAAGTGATTTGATGAATTTGTACCCGCCTTTTTATCTTTTTGATACAATTGGTGATCCAGCTAATTTAATGGATACCGTTTGGGTTGTAAACCCTCCATTTTATCAAGATTCTGCTCGTATTTTTTTTCAGTTAGTATCTGATCCAACAAGTCATTGGTTGGATTCTTATGCTTATCACAATTACCAACTTGCCTTAGATCCACGCTCTTTGGGAGTTGTAACTTTTGATGGGTTAAATGAACAAGGGTTTCCTTATGAAATAGGTACAACAGCAACTAATTTTGCAGATAAGCTAACTTCTAAACCATTGGATCTAAGCTCCATTTCGTCTGCTGATTCAATTTACTTTTCTTTTTTATATCAACCCGAAGGATTGGGCGATATTCCTGAACAAGGAGATTCTTTAATTCTCGAGTTTTATGCACCTTCTCAAAACAATTGGAAACATGTATGGTCAATTGAAGGTGATACTGTTCATCCTTTCAGGGCTGTGCACCTTCGACTGGAGGACACTTGCTATTTTAAAAAAGGATTCCAATTTAGGTTTCGTAATTATGGATCTTTAGCCGGAAGTCTGGATCATTTTCACGTGGATTATGTTCATTTAAGAACGTTGTCGTCCGTGGATGATACACTCTTTAAGGACTTTGCTTTTGTTTACCCCCTGAATTCCTTATTAAAAACATATACGTCAGTTCCGTGGGATCATTATAAGGAAAGCGCAGATAATAAAATGACGGATTCACTTTTAATAAAATTGCATAATGGAAGTAATAATCCGGAGAATTATCAAAATGGGGATATTTCTATTTTTTATAATGCTATTCAGGAAGGATCATTTGTATTACCTGGTTTTATATTAGCGGAGTCGAATATCAATTACCAAGCACGAACTACTCATTCGTCATGGAATGATTGTTCAAATGGGTATGAATTTGACAAAACAAAGATGGGGGATGAACAACTTTTTGAAGTAAAGGCAAGTGCTTCAGCACAATTCCCTAATTTAACTATCAACGACTCGACCGTTTTTTATCAAAATTTTTCCAATTTTTACAGCTACGACGATGGATCTGCAGAAGCAGCTTTTGGACCAACGGGTGTTCAAGCACGATTAGCAATAGAATTTAACACCTATCAACCAGATTCGTTAATTGGTGTCGATATTCATTTCGTTCCTTCTGTTAATGATGTTTCAGATAAATTATTTTTGGTTACCGTATGGGACGATAATTCAGGAGTTCCTGGAAATGTGTTATATGAGGATAATGTATTTTTCCCGAGGAGTCCTTCTTATGGGAACGCGTTAAATAGTTTTCATACTTATTATTTTTTAGATACCATGAAAATTGCCGTTGGAACCAAGTTTCATATTGGTTGGAGACAGTTAGATGCTGATCGATTAAATGCTGGATTGGATAGAAATATTGATAATTCATCCAAAATACGATACAGTGTCGATGCTGGGTTTACATGGTTAACATCTCCTTTTTCTGGCTCAGCAATGATTCGACCTATATTTTCAACAGCCCTGGATCAGTTTATAGGAATTAAGGAAAATGTGGATGAGTTGAATTTTTCAATTTACCCCAATCCTACAAACGGAAAGCTAACAATAAAGTTGAACGATTTGACTTATTCAACTGATTATCAGTTGCTAAATTCATTAGGGCAAACTGTATTAGTCGGCTCAAGTGATTCAATAGATTTGATTGATTGTTTACCAGGAATTTATTACCTAAGAATACCAAATTTATCATCGCAGGTTTTTAAAATCATTAAACAATGATAGAAGAAGAATTTCCTTTGGAGCAGGATCAAGAAGAGGAATTATTCGAACATTTCAAAATCATTGTAGATAGGGGACAAGAGATGGTGCGTATTGATAAGTATCTGTTAGATCGGATGCCTAATACTTCCAGAAGTAAAATTCAAACTGCTGCTAAGAATGGAAATATAATCGTTAATGGCAATAAGGTTAAACAGAATTACAAAGTAAAGCCAGTCGATGAAGTTTCTATAGTTTTACCTTATCCTGTTAGGGAGCTTGAGCTTATTGCAGAGGATATTCCACTTTCTATTGTTTATGAAGATGATGAATTGATTGTGGTTAATAAACCAGCAGATATGGTTGTTCATCCGGGATATGGAAACTACCGGGGAACGCTAGTAAATGCACTAATTTATCATTTTGATCAACTTCCCATCGCATCGAGTATTTCTAAGCTACGTCCAGGATTAGTTCATCGCATAGACAAGCACACAACCGGAACTTTAGTTGTTGCCAAAACAGAAGATGCATTAGCTAGTTTAGCTCAGCAGTTCTTTGATCGCACTACAGATAGAAAGTACATAGCCCTTGTTTGGGGAGATATAGAAGAAGATGGTACAGTTAACATCAATGTTGGAAGATCTCCAAAAAACAGAAAAGTAATGACTGTATTTCAAGATGAAAACGAAGGGAAACATGCAGTTACTCATTATAAAGTTCTTCAACGATTTGGTTATGTAACACTTATTGAATGCAAACTTGAAACTGGTAGAACTCACCAAATTCGAGTTCACATGAAATCCATTGGTCATCCGCTTTTTAATGATTTAGAATACGGTGGCAACTCAATTTTAAAAGGGACAACAAGTGCTTCGTATAGCAAGTTTATCGAAAATTGTTTTGCACAAATACCAGGTCAAGCTTTACACGCAAAGAGTTTAGGGTTTACCCATCCAAAATCTAAAAAATGGATGGAATTTGAAGTGGAATTACCCGTTGGATTTCAGGCAATTATTAAGAAATGGAACTCGTATACAGAGGTTCGTTGAATAAAAGTTTGAATATTCAATATTTTTTATATTTTTGTGTGTCTAAAACTAATTAATAAAATAATCAGGACATTTTATGAAAAGAATTATTATACTTCTTGTTGTAGCTACAGTTTTCTTTACTACTAAAGCTTTAGCTCAACCAAAATATGTGAAGGATGCCTACAAGTCTTTTAACATGGAAAAATATTTTGAAGCCTCGACAAAATGTACTGATGCGTTTACCAAACTAGGGGTAAAAGGTGACATTAAGACCAAAGGAGACATGGCATACAAGGCTGCGGAAAGTTTTCGATTGACTGAAAGAATTGCAGACGCGAATGCTTGGTACGAAAAAGCAATTGAACTGAAATACTTTGATGTTGTTCCTGAGATTTTATTTTACAACGGCGAAATGCTACGTATGATGAATGAAAATGACAAGGCAATGAAAAGCTACAAGCAATATCAAAAAATTAATCCAAACGATGAGCGTACGAAAACAGCGATTGAAATTTGTGAACAAAATGAAAAATTTAAATTGATTAAAACCAAGCATATCGTTACACATGAACCTGGATTAAGTAGAAGAGAAATGGATATGGCGCCTATGTTTGCAGATGCTGCAAGATCATTGGTTATCTTTGGTTCTTCTCGTAAAGGAAGCGTTGGTGATAAGCCGGATCCAAGAACAGGAGAATCTTACATGGATTTATGGATGTCTGCAAAAGATAAAAAAGGAAATTGGCAAGAACCAGTTTTGTTAGATAAGGCACTAAAAATTAATACAGGCGATAACGAAGGTACTATTTGTTTTGACGGTCAATTCAAATCTGCTTTTATTACTCGTTGTCCAAATGTAAGAAAGCAAAATTTAGGTTGTCAAATTATGGTGGCTGAAATGTCCGGATTAAAATATGACAAAGCAGGAGGTAAATGGAAACAAATTGATACTTTACCAATCAAACAAAGCTATAAATTAAATGATTCAGTTTCTTTAGGTCATCCATGTGTTACAAGAGATGAAAAGTTATTGATATTTGCTTCAGATGCTCAAGAAATAGGTGGGATTAAAAGTTATGGAGGAAGAGATTTATGGTCTGTTGTTTTAAGTATTGATAAAAAAACAAAGAAATTTACGGTGGATGGCGTTAAAAACTTAGGTCCGAAAATTAACACCCCTGCAAATGAATTGTTTCCAACTTTAGGTGCAAACGGCGAATTGTTTTTTGCGTCAGATGGTCATCCAGGATTTGGGGGATTAGATATTTTTGTGGTCGCTCCAGATGCTACTCCAAACTCCTGGTCTGGAAGTCCTGAAAATGTTGGTTCACCGATTAATGGACAAAGCAATGACTATGCAATCTATGATATAAATCGTACCACAGGTTATTTTACATCAGAGCGTAAAGGTCCAAATGGTGATTATTCACCAGACATCTATAGCTACAAAATGCCAGAAGTAATGTATGACTTAAATGTTATCGTTTATGAGCGTGGCACAAAAACCAGAATAGAGGATGCAGCAGTTGTGTTAACTGAGGTTGATGGTGAATTTAATGACACAAAGAACACAAATGCTAAAGGTAAAACAGGTTGGGAGAAAAATGGGGAGAATAGAATAATAATCGGAAACAAAACCTATAAAATCACTGCTTCTAAAGAGGGGTATGTAAATGATGTTAAAGGTACAACCATTACAACTGTAGGTTTAACGAGCAGTAAAAGTTTCCTTGTGGAAATTTCGTTACTACCGTTACGCGATATCGTTTTAAATGAGGTTCAATATGTAAGAAGTCAATGGACGTTTATCAATGATGCGACTTGTAATTCAATAGATTCAATTGCGAAAGTAAAAGAAGAATTAGATAATTTCCCGAATGTTGTTATTAAGATATTCTCTCATACAGATGCTCGTGACGCGGATGATCGAAATCAAACATTGTCAGAAAACAGAGCGCGTGCTTATTATTCGGCTTTAGTTGATTTAGGAGTAGATCCAAGGAGAATTATTCCTGAAGGACGAGGTGAAAAAGAACCAAGAAAATGGAAAGATGAACAAGGCAATGAAGTGCTTTTAAATGAAGAATATATCAATCAATTTAAAACAACAGATCCTAAGAAATTTGAATACCTTCATCAGTTAAATAGACGTACGACAGCTGAAGTAGTTAGACAAGACTTCAATCCGACAACTGAGCCTGAAACAATGGAGGAAGCGAAGAAAAAGAGAAATTATAAAAGTTATTTAAAATACTAAATCAAATCCCGCTAATTTCAGCGGGATTTTTTGTATATTCATAATACGGAAGATGTATTATGAAAGAGCAGTTTTTACAGTTAATTTGGAAATTAAAATTATTCAACCATTCTAGTTTAAAGCTATTAGACGGTAGGTCGCTAATTATTAAAGATTACGGAACTTTTAATGCAATTGAAAGCGGCCCTGATTTCTTAAATGCAACGATAAAGCTAGAAAAACTATCCTGGTCGGGGAACATAGAAATTCATTTAAAGTCTTCTGATTGGTATAGGCACAAGCATCCTTCTGATCCTGCATATAATAATGTGATTTTGCATGTAGTTTGGGAAAATGATTGTACTATTGATATCAATGGGTGGGAAATTCCAGTATTGGAATTAAAAAACAGAGTAGATGTTTCTTTGCTTCAAAAATTCTCAATTCTTCAACAATCTATGGCAACATTTCCTTGTCAGCTATTGATTTCTAAGGTTGATTCAATTTTCATGAGGCAGATGATGGATTCGTCCTTGTTGAGTCGATTAGAAAGAAAAACCAAAGAATTAATTGATCTTGATCCCTATCAACTAATATATGTGTTGTTGTCGAAGGCAATTGGTGGTAAGGTTAATCAATTCGCATTTGAATATATGTCTCAGTATTTACCTTATTCTTTTGTTGAACAAATGAGTGTTCCGCAACGAAAAATGACATTCGCTTCTCATAATGGATTAGACCTAAACTATTCAGCAACTAACAGTCAGTTATTTTTTGGTTTTAAACGAAAAGGAATGAGACCATCCAGTTTTCCTGAAAAAAGATTGATTCAATTGTCCCATCTCATTTCATTCATTCCTGTATTATTCGATTTACTTGAATTGACGGCAGAGGAATTTATTTTCCAATTCAGGAAACGAGTTAATCAATTAGATGCATCGATAACCTATGATTTGCAGAATCTACTATTAATTAATGGCATTGTACCTTTTCTATTTGTCTATGGTATGAATTATGAATCTGCCTCATTACAAGAAAAGGCAATTACTATTTTACAATTATTACCTCCAGAAAAAAACAATATAGTTTTAAAAATGAGGAAATTAGGATTTGTTGTAAATAATTCATTTGATTCTCAGGCGATATTAGAAATTTATAACGAATTTTGTTCAAAGAAGAAATGTATGAATTGTGTTGTTGGAATGAAAATTATTAATTCATGATTAGCAAAAACATTCAGAAAATATTGCTGTATTTTGAATTTAAATCATTTGGTGTTTGCAAGTGGTGGGCAAGAAAATTGGGATTAGATTCATCTAAAGTAAGATTAGGTTTTATTTACACCTCCTTCTTTACTTTGGGATCCCCATTAATCTTGTATTTTGCTACTCATTGGATTCTAGAGCATAAACACTACTTTAAATTCGAGCGTAAAAAGAAAAATACCATTTGGGAATTGTAAATCATTATTAAACAAAGCTTGTCGATGAAATTACTGATAACAGGTAGCAATGGATTGTTAGGTCAAAAAATTGTGAATCAATGTTTAAAAAAAAACATTGATTTTGTTGCCACGTCATTAGGTGAAAATAGAAATTCTAACTGTCCAAAAAATGCTTATTTCTCGCTTGATATTAGAAGCGAGGTTCAGGTTCATAATTGCATCACTAAATTTAATCCCACACATGTAATTCATACAGCTGCCATGACAAATGTAGATCAGTGTGAATTGAATCCAGCTGAATGTAATGAACTGAATGTGATGTCAACAAAATATCTATGGGAGATTTGTTTAATTAAAAATATTCATTTTCAATTGCTGTCTACTGATTTTATTTTTGATGGGCAAAAAGGGGATTACACAGAATCGGATCCACCCAATCCATTAAGTGTTTATGCGCATTCGAAAGTTAATGCTGAGAAACTTTTATTGCATCACACTGATGCTAATTGGTCTATTGTTAGAACTATAATCGTATATGGGCAAGGAGAAAATTTATCAAGAAATAATGTTGTTTGCTGGGCAAAGCAAGCCTTAGAGAATAATCAAGAAATGAGTATAATTGATGATCAATTTCGTTCACCCACTTGGGCTGATGATTTGGCATGGGCTTGTATTCGAATATGTGAATTGAAAAAAAATGGAATTTTCCATATCTCTGGGCCTGAAACTATGTCCATTTTTGAAATTGTCTCTCGAATCGCTCGATTTTATCATTTAAATTCGGATTTGATTAAACGTTCAACAAGTGTGTCATTCAACCAGCCAGCAAAAAGACCACCGAAGACAGGGTTTAATTTATCAAAAGCTAAAAATGAATTAGGATACAATCCAAAAACACTTGAAGAAACATTAGCAATTTTGAACTAAAATTGTATCTTCGTGATTCTCAAATAAATTAAATTATGTCTGGACAAGATGCAAGTGGATGGGGATCTAGAGTAGGATTGATTTTGGCAATGGCTGGTAATGCTGTTGGATTAGGTAATTTTATTCGTTTTCCTATACAAGCTATTCAAAATGGCGGGGGTGCATTTATAATCCCTTATTTAGTATGTTTTCTATTAATGGGAATTCCGTTACTGTTTGTAGAATGGTCAATAGGCCGTTTTGGTGGTGCGAAAGGAAATCACTCTACCCCTTTCATCTTACATGAAATGGATAAAAGAGCACTTTGGAAATATATTGGTGTTTTTGGGATTTTTACCAATCTTGTAGTTGCGGCATATTATTGTTATTTAGAATCATGGACATTGTCTTATGTGTGGCAGAGTATTGCTGGTACATTTAATGGACAAACACAAGATCAAGTTGCAGGTTTTTTTGGTGAGTATACGTCTTTAAATTCCATTATGCCAATTGTGTTTTGGGTATTGTGTTTATTCATGAATACGTGGATTTTGTCACGTGGATTAAGTGGTGGGGTTGAGAAAGCATCAAAAATCGGAATGCCTATTTTGTTGCTGTTTGGTGCTTTTCTAGCCTATAAAGCAATTACAATAGAAAAAGGACAATTGGGAGCAATTGAAGATGGATTTAAAGGGCTTGAGTTTTTATGGGAGCCTAAGTTTGATTCAATTTGGAATACAAAGGTTTGGTTGGCAGCGGCAGGACAAATATTTTTCACTTTATCCATTGGTATGGGATCGATTCAATGTTATGCTTCCTACATTAGGAGAAAAGATGATATTGCTCTAAATGCGATGAGTGCGGGCTGGATGAATGGATTTGTTGAAATCGTTTTGGGTTCAGCGATTTTAATACCGATTTCAATTGGTTATTTAGGAATTGAAGGAGTTCAAGAATTAGTGAAAGAAGGAGGAGGGTTTGGATTAGGATTTCAAACATTGCCTTATTTGTTCGAACAATGGGGAGGTTTAATGTCTGTTGTGGCTGGAATTGCCTGGTTTGGATTATTGTTTTTTGCAGGTATCACATCTTCGTTGGCTATGGGTACACCCGTAATGGCATTTTTGCGAGATGAGTTTAATTGGAAGGAGAGCAATGCTGCATGGATGTTTGGAGGATTAGTTTTGGTGCTTGGTTTACCAACCGTTTTGTTCTTCAATTATGGCGTATTCGATGAGTTTGATTATTGGGCAGGTACGGTTTCATTAGTGGTTTTCGCCTTTGCAGAAATCATACTTTTTGCATGGATCTTTGGAATGGATAAAGGGTGGGCAGAAATAAATATGGGTGCTGAAATCAAGGTTCCACAAGCATATAAGTTCATTATTAAATATGTTACCCCCGTTATTTTAGGTGCTATTCTAATAAATAGTCTTCCGGATATTTGGGAGAATATATCGAATAGAAAATCCAAAGAGAAAATCGAGTATTACCAAGATAAAAGTAAAATAACACGTATTCATCATGAACAAGAAGGATTGATGATGGCTAAGTTTGGTAATGTAATTGATCAATTAGATGCCAAAAAAGTTCATCTGTATGAAATTGATACACTTAAAATGGAACAGAAAGATTCTATTAAGTACTTCATCGAAAATCGAAAATTGAAAAAGGATGAAACTTATCGACTTGAAAAATTAGATCATGAGCATAAGTCCGTATTATACAAAAACATAAGTAGAGTGATGTTATTGTTATTATGGATTACTATTGCTTATGGGGTTTATATTGCTTACAAAAAACGTAAAACAGCTTAATTATGAGTGATTCTTCTTTTTTCATGATGTTTGGAACCATGACTACCGTTACAGCTGTAACAGCCTATTTTTTCTTCAAGGTTTTGTTTTCGAAACCAAATGCTGAGCCGGATTCATTTTCCGAAAACGATAACGAGCCAAGGTAAGATATCTTTTCGATGAATTACATTTCCAAGCGAAATCGCATTGCATTACTATATGTGGTGGTACTGACGATTGGAATAGCCTATGTGCCTCGCGTAATTCAGTTATTATCTTCCGATAAAGCCGAGATTGTTGTTTCTGCCGCCGAAGTTTCTGAGATTCAATCAAGGATTTCGAAACAAAGAAAAATAAAATCATTTTCCAAGCGATCTTTTTGGGAGAAGAAAAGTAGATTCTCAATTCCGCCAAACAAATTTAATCCTAATAAGTATTCCAAAATGGATTGGATGTCATTGGGTTTATCGGAAAAACAAGCCGATGTTGTATTAAAATTTACATCTCGAGGAGTGTTTAATAATGATGAATTACAACGTGTTTTTGTAATACCGGATGAATTATTTGAATTAATTAAGGATTCAACTTTTTATGATGAAAAACCAATTTTTGAAAATAAAAAAGAATATTCTAAAACAGAAATCACCAAGAAACCAGTTTCAGTTGAAATAAATTCAGCATCAGCCGATGATCTCACAAAAATTAATGGGATTGGTCCTGCGTTTGCAAAATGGATTGTTGAGTATCGTTCAAAATTAGGTGGTTTCACTAAGAAAGAACAATTATTGGAAGTATATAAGATTGATGCTGAGAAATATACGTTAATTGAACCATATGTACGGGTTGATCAATCTATTATAAAACCGATAAAATTAAATAGCATCAGTGTAGAGGAATTAAAGAAACATCCTTATCTGAATTGGAATAAAGCAAATTCAATAGTTAAAATTCGTGATAGAAAAGGAGGCTTTAAATCCATTTATGAAATAAAAGAATCTGTATTAATTGATGAGGAATGCTTTGAAAATCTAAAAGCCTATTTATCTTTGTAGCATGACATTGGAAGAAAAATTAAAAGCGGCAATACGTGATGTTCCTAATTTCCCGAAAGAAGGGATAATGTTTAAGGACATTTCGCCAATTATGTTAGATGCTGAATTATCAACAGAAGTTTTAAATTTTTTAGTTGACTCTTATCAGCATAAAGGGATTGAGGCAGTTGCTGGCGTAGAAAGTAGGGGGTTCCTTTTTGGATATCCGTTAGCGATGCGTTTGGGAGTTCCATTTGTGCTAATTCGCAAACAAGGAAAATTACCTTATCAAAAAATTAGTCATTCATATGATTTAGAATATGGGAGTGCCATAATCGAAATGCATACGGATGCAATAAGCCATAATCAAAATGTCCTAATTCACGATGATTTATTGGCTACAGGTGGATCAGCATCTGCTACAGCGGCATTAATTCAAAAATGTGGAGGTCGCGTCGCAGGTTTTAGTTTTTTAGTGAATTTATCGTTTTTAAATGGAAACGAAAAGTTAAATGGATATTCAAGTAATATCAATAGTCTAGTAAGTTATTAATCAACATATCAATCAAAAAAAATGGAATTTGAATACAGTGAGAATCAGGAAATGATTGCCCAAATGGTGCGGGATTTTGCGGAAAAAGAAATAAGACCTAACCTAAAGCAATGGGATGACGAAGAACATTTTCCAGTTGATGTAATGAAAAAAATGGGTGAACTAGGTCTTTTAGGGATTTTTGTACCCGAAGAGTATGGTGGTTCTGGTTTTGGGTATTTTGAATATGCAACCGCTCTTATGGAGTTGGGTCGCGTATGTGGTGGAATTGGTTTAAGTGTTGCTGCTCACAATTCACTTTGTACTGGACACATTTATTATCATGGAAATGAAGCTCAAAAAAGAAAATATTTACCAAAGTTAGCAACAGGTGAATGGATTGGTGCTTGGGGATTGACAGAAGCAAATACAGGATCTGATGCAATGAGGATGAAATGTACTGCTGTAAAAGAAGGGAATGAATGGGTAATCAATGGCTCTAAAAACTGGATAACTCATGGATTATCTGGTGATGTGGCTGTAGTACTTATTCGTACAGGGGATTTGTTAGATAGTAATGGGATAACGGCTTTTATTATTGAAAAAGGAACTCCAGGATTTTCTGCAGTTAAAATTAAAGAAAAATTAGGGGTTCGTGCAAGCGAAACCGCTGAGTTGATATTTGATAATGTTCGCATTCCTGAAGAAAATGTTATCGGTGAAGTAGGGATGGGTTTTAAACAAGCTATGCAGATTTTGGATGGTGGTCGTATTTCAATTGCTGCATTAAGTTGTGGGATAGCGAGAGGCGCTTTTGAAGCTTCAGTGAAATATGCAAAAGAAAGGGAACAGTTTGGACAACCTATAGCACATTTTCAGGCTATTGGGTTTAAATTAGCCGATATGGCAACCGAGGTAAAAGCGGCTGAACTATTAACTTTTCAAGCAGCAGATTTGAAAAACAAAAAACAACCGTTGACTAAACAAGGAGCATTTGCCAAGTATTTTGCATCTGAAGTGGCAGTAAAATGTGGTAACGAAGCAGTACAAATCATGGGAGGGTATGGATATACAAAAGAATATCCTGCAGAGAAATTTTTACGCGATTCTAAACTCATGACGATTGGTGAAGGTACCTCAGAAATTCAAAAATTAGTAATTTCAAGAGAAATATTAAAATAATTTGTTTTTGATATAGTAATATCATATATTTGCAGCCCTTAAACAATTATAAAAAAGAATTTGTATGTTGATTATTCCAATAAAAGAAGGCGAAAACATTGAAAAAGCGTTGAAAAAGTATAAAAAGAAATTTGAAAAAACGAATGTTATGAAACAACTTCGTGCTAGAAAAGAATTTCTTAAACCTTCAGTGACTAAAAGACAACAAATTATTCGTGCTGCCTACAAACAGCATTTAATTTCTGCTGAACAGTAACATTAGTTATTATAATACGTATTAAAGGAGCTATTAGCTCCTTTTTTTATGCTCGATAATTTCATTGGATATTTAACGTTTGAAAAACGATACTCACCACATACGATTGTGGCTTATCAACATGATCTTGAGCAATTTATCCAATATGCTGAGGTTGGGAGCTTGGCTGCTTTTGGAGATTTAAATTCATCATTCATTCGGGGTTGGGTTGTTCAGCTTTTTGAGAATAAGCAAAAAGCAAAATCAATAAATCGAAAACTGGCAGCCTTACGAACGTTCTATAAATGGCTCAGAAAGGAAAATGTAGTGGTTATCAATCCCATGAGTAAAATCCAAGGGCCAAAAAATGAAAAGCGCTTACCAGCATTTGCAAAAGAATCTGAACTTCAAGCGGAAAAATTAGATTTCTTGTTCAATGACTCAATTGATGGTATACGCGATAAATTAATGTTTGAAGTGCTTTATCAGACAGGAATACGTTTGAGTGAATTAATCGATTTGCGTGTTTCTAATTTCACCAATGATTCCATCAAAGTCATAGGAAAAAGGAATAAAGAAAGAATTATTCCTATTTCAACTAATTTATCCCTATTAATTCGAGAGTATTTGGATAAAAAAAAGCAAATATTTGGAGATAGTGACTACGTGTTTTCCATGAAGTTGGGTAAAAAAATGTATCCTATGCTTGTTTACCGAAGAATAAATCAATACCTTAGTATAGCAACAAATTTGGATAAAAGAAGTCCACATGTTTTAAGGCATACTTTCGCAACACACATGTTGAATCGAGGGACTGGTTTAGAAACATTAAAAGACTTACTCGGGCATGCAAATTTATCTGCTACTCAAGTATATACCCACAATTCGTTTGCGCAATTGACAAGTATATATTCACAAGCACACCCTCGTGGTGATAAAAACTAAACAATATGGAAACAAAAGTTCATTCAATTCATTTTAAAGCTGATCAAAAATTAGTTGATTTTATTCAAGAGCGTGTTCATAAATTAGAATTATTCAATCATAAGGCTATTTCTTCTGAGGTTTTTTTAAGATTAGATAAAAACAAAGAGAAAGAAAACAAAATTGCTGAAATTAAAGTGTTGATTCCGGGAAAAGAATTATTTGCGAAAAAGCAATGTAAAACATTTGAAGAATCAGTGGATGAAGTAGTAGAAGCACTACGCAAACAAATTTTGAAGGAAAAAGAGAAATAATATTCCAAAAAACCTTGAAAAATTAATCTTCTTTGAATTAAAGCGGTTATCCAACGGCTTTGTTTTTCTATTTTTGCAGTTCAAATTTTGATTATGTACAGAACGCATACTTGTGGAGAACTTCGATTGACAGACGTTACCAAAGAAATAACGGTTTCAGGATGGGTGCAAAAGTCCCGTGATTTAGGTGGGATGACCTTTATTGATTTACGAGATCGCTATGGGATAGTGCAATTAGCATTCAATATGGATGTAAATGCTGGCTTGTGTGAAAGTGCTCGAAAATTGGGTAGAGAGTTTGTCATTCAAGCAACCGGAACGGTAGTTGAGCGCTCAAGTAAAAATAAAAACATTCCAACTGGTGAAATCGAAATTGTTGTAAGAGAGTTGAATGTGTTGAATGCTGCTATGACTCCACCATTTACAATTGAGGATGAAACGGATGGCGGTGATGAACTTAGAATGCAATATCGTTATTTGGATTTAAGAAGAAATCCGGTACAACAAAAGTTATTATTAAGAAATAAAGTAGCGCTCGAAACCAGAAAGTATTTGGATTCTAAAGATTTTATGGATGTTGAAACTCCTGTTCTTATCAAATCAACACCAGAAGGAGCTCGCGATTTTGTTGTGCCAAGTAGAATGAATCAAGGTCAATTTTATGCATTGCCACAATCACCTCAAACATTTAAACAATTATTGATGGTTTCAGGGATTGATAGGTATTATCAAATCGTGAAATGCTTTAGAGATGAAGATTTGCGTGCAGATAGACAACCTGAATTTACTCAGATTGACTGCGAAATGTCGTTTGTTGAACAAGAAGATATCCTTCAAACGTTCGAAGGGTTAATTAAGCATGTTTTTAAAGCTGTATTGAATGTTGATTTTGAGGGTGATTTCCCTAGGATGACTTATGCTGAAGCAATGGAGAAATATGGATCAGATAAGCCTGATATTCGTTTCGGTATGGAATTTCAAGATTTAACTTCTCTTGTTCAAGGTAAAGGTTTTGTTGTATTTGACAGTTCGCCAAGTGTCTTAGCTATTAATGTTGAGAATTCGGCTGATTTTACGCGTAAGCAGCTAGATGAACTTACCGATTGGGTGAAAAGACCTCAGATTGGAGCAAAAGGATTGGTTTATTTGAGGTATAATTTGGATGGATCACTTAAATCGTCGGTAGATAAATTCTATGATGCTGATGAATTAAAAAGTTGGGCTAATCAAACAAATATGAAACCGGGAGATTTGCTATTACTTCTCTGTGGTGAGTTGGATAAAACTAGAAAACAACTGAACGAATTAAGGTTGCATTTGGGCAATTTGTTAGGACTGAGAAACGCAACGGAGTTTAAACCACTTTGGGTGTTAGATTTCCCTCTGTTAGAATGGGATGAGAATTCAAATAGGTGGCATGCTATGCATCATCCATTTACATCTCCAAAACCAGAGGATATGGGACTTTTAGCTACCGATCCCGGTAAAGTTCGTGCTAATGCTTATGATTTGGCTATGAATGGAGTGGAGCTAGGAGGTGGTTCAATTCGAATCCATAATAAAGAACTTCAAGCAAAAATGTTTGACCTATTAGGATTTTCTCCGGAGGATGCACAAGCGCAATTTGGTTTCTTAATGAACGCATTCGAGTTTGGAGCTCCTCCTCACGGTGGTCTGGCGTTTGGATTAGATAGATTAGTTGCTACAATGGGTGGTTCTGAGTCTATTCGAGATTATATTGCGTTTCCGAAAAACAATAGTGGAAGGGATACCATGATTGACGCACCTTCCTTAATTGATGATACTCAAATGAAAGAACTAGGAATCAAATTAAATTAAATGAGTCCGGAATTACAAAAATTGGAAACGGAAATTGAAGCATATCGAATTCAATTAATCAATCATCCCTTATATTCAAGGCTTAATTCTGTAGATGCCTTGAGAATTTTTATGCAAGAACATGTTTTTGCTGTATGGGATTTTATGAGTTTGTTAAAATCACTTCAGCGTGGATTGACTTGTGTCGAACTTCCATGGGTGCCAAATGGTAATCCTGCAACGAGAAGATTAATCAATGAGATTGTTTGGGGAGAAGAAAGTGATGTTGATGCTCAAGGTAATGCAGCTAGTCATTTTGAACTTTATATAGATGCAATGACTCAAATAGGTGCTAATACTCAACCCATTTTGAAATTTATTGACGCGTGTGTTAAATCAGATTTGAAAATAGATTTACAAACGGTATCAATTCAAGAAAATACAATGAATTTTGTGCAATTTACTTTTGCGGCTATACGTCAAAATGAATTACATAAGTTAGCTGCTTTATTTACTTTTGGCAGAGAGGATCTGATTCCAGATATGTTTATACAAATTGTTAAATCACTTGAGGTTGAATCAGGTAACTCATTTTCAAAATTAGTTTATTATTTAGAAAGACATATTGAAGTAGACGGGGGTGAACATGGTCCAATGGCTTTGAATATGATTGAAGAACTTTGTGGTTCAGATGATCAAAAATGGAAAGAAGCAACCTCGATATCTATTGAAGCTTTAAAAATGCGTATTCATTTGTGGGATGGTGTTTTGCATGCCATTGAAACGCAATTAGCTACCATTAATCATTGAGAATAGGAATTAATACGCGGTTTTTACTCTCCAATAAAATGGAAGGGTTTGGCTGGTATACCTTTGAGGTGGTAAAACGGATTATTCAAAATCATCCAGAGCATTCATTTGTCTTATTTTTCGATAGGCCAGTTGATCCAAAATTTATATTTGGCGAAAACGCAATGGAAGTGGTAATCGGCCCCAAAGCAAGGCATCCATTTCTTTATCTTTTTTGGTTTGAAATTAGCTTGAGAAAAGCAATGAAAAAACACAAGATTGATTTACTTTTTTCACCAGATGGTTCTTTATCCTTGAGCTCATCGATTCCTCAGATTAATGTAATACATGATTTAAATTTCGAACACTTTCCCAACGATTTGCCCGTTATTGTGCGATGGTATTACCGAACATTTTTTCCAAAATACGCTAATAAATCCAAAAAAATCATAACCGTTTCTTTAGCGTCCAAAAATGATATTTCTAGCGCATACAAGGTTGATAATGACAAAATTGTAGTGGCTTGGAATGGCGCTTCAGAAAGCTTTACTCCAATCTCTGAGTTAGATAAAACCGCATTTTTACGTTCAAAAAATCTTGGAAAGTATTTTGTTTTTGTAGGGTCCATTCACCCTAGAAAAAATGTTCAACGATTAATTCAAGCTTTTTATCTCTTTCAACAAGCAAATAATTTTCCAGACGTAGAACTGGTAATTGTTGGACAAGAAATGTGGAAAGGCTTTAAAATTGAAATTCCGAGTGCGATTAAATCAAAAATTCGATTTACTGGGCATTTGTCACAAGAAGAATTAGTCAACTATATGGCTTCGGCCTATGCATTAACATATGTTCCTTATTTTGAAGGGTTTGGTATTCCTCTTGTTGAAGCGATGCGATGCGGAATTCCAATATTAGCTGGTGATAGAACAAGTCTGCCTGAAATTGCGGGTGATGCAGCTATTTATTGTAATCCATTTGACGAAAATAAAATTTCAAAAGGGATGACCCAGATATTTCTAAATGATGACTTACGCAAGCAACTGATTGATAATGGATTGAAAAGAGCATCTCTTTTTTCTTGGGATAAAACAGCCGAGAAAGTTTGGGAGGTAATTGCAACAGAGATTCAACAATTGTCTTGATAAACTATCGGACGCATAAATCGAAGCATACTATCTGTTCCTACAGCTGTAAATCGAGCGTCAGTAGAGGCCGGAAATGGCCCCCCGTGTTGCATACTTTCACAAACTCGAACTCCTGTTGGAACTCCATTAAAAATAATTCTACCAGCAAGTTGTTTTATGTTGAAAATAACGTATTCATTATTGATAATTTCTTCTTGTGTGGCTATTATTGTGGATGTTAGCTGTCCTTGAAGTTCCTTTGTATAGGTTAAAAGTTCATCATGAGAGTCGTAAAAACAGAGTATGGCAAAGGGTCCAAATATCTCTTCCTTAAGTAGCTCTATCTGTAAAAATTCATCTTTATCTATTGTTAATAGCCCCTGTCTGCCTTCTAGCTGAGATAAACTTCCCTTTTTTTCTATAAATTCTCCATTTGACAGATTACGTAGCTGTTCTTTTTTTATTTCATATCGCTTGTAAATAGTAGGGTGTAGCATAGTATATGAATGCTCCTGGACTAACTTATCTTTAAGTATTGAAATAAATAATTTTCCGTTTTCTGTATTGGGAATAAAAAATAGTCCGGGTTTGGTACAAAATTGTCCAGCATCATTAGATATTGATTTTGCAAAGTGCTGAGCCCAAAATTCACTTTGATTTTTTAATGATTCAGGAAAAATAAATACGGGATTAATACTACCCATTTCTGCAAATACTGGTATTGGTATTTGGCGTGAATTGGCTAGATCAAAAAGTGCTTTTCCTCCGGTATAACTTCCTGTAAAACCAATCGCTTTTATTCGATTATCCAATGCTAATTTTTGACCTACATCAAAATGATCATCAAAAAGTTGAGAGAATATTCCTTGAGGGAAATTTGTGTTATCAATGGCTGATTTAATGGCTTTACCAACTAGGAAACTTGTTTCCGGATGAAAGGGATGTGCTTTTACAACTACTGGGCAGCCTGCAGCAAATGCCGAAACGGTGTCTCCTCCAATAGTGGAATAGGCAAGGGGAAAGTTACTCGCCCCAAAAACTAAAACAGGACCTAAGGGTATTTTCTTTTTTAGCAAATGGGGCAATGAGCTCGCTTGATTTGCGCGCGTTTCAGAAATGAAATCTACCTTAGGATTTTTTAAATAGGAGGCAAATAATAATAACTGATCAACTGTTCGTTTAAATTCGGTCTCAAATCTTGATAATGAAAGTCCGGATTCTTTACAAAAGGCTTGCGAGATTTCTGATCTTAATTCAATTAACTGCTCAGCGATTTGTTCCAAAAGTAAGGCTCGTTCAGCGGGTGAGGCGGAGCAAAATGAATAAAAACTCTTAGAAGACTGGGTTAAAGCCAAATCAATTTCTTCCTCAGTGGCTACAAAAAAATAAGAGGTATTTGGACAATTGTTTTTTGGATCAAATGACTGGAATGTTTTTTTTCCTTTGG
>CAZTFG010000026.1:0-19154 GCA_964612725.1 uncultured Lishizhenia sp.
TGCCATGGATTTAGATATGTATCAACACCCAACTGTTTTACGAAATTTAGATTGCGTTCAAAAGGATGGAGTTCATGTAATTCCTGCAGAATTTGGTGAACTAGCCAGTGGTTTAGTTGGTCAGGGTAGAATGGCTGAGCCTGAAGCAATAGTTCAAGCTGTTAAGCAGAAACACTTTGCAGAATCAATAAGTTTGTTTAAAGGGAAACGTGTTTTAATCACGGCAGGCCCCACGTATGAGGCGATTGATCCGGTTCGTTTTATTGGAAATCATTCCAGTGGAAAAATGGGCTTTGCTTTAGCGGAGGTATTCTTGAAAAATGGAGCGATGGTCACATTGATTTCAGGTCCTACTCATTTAACTTTATCACATGAACATCTTAATTTAATTCCTGTTCAATCCGCACAGGATATGTTTGAAGAAGTGAAAAAAAATTGGGAAAGCCAAGAGTTGGGAGTTTTTGCTGCTGCAGTAGCTGATTATCGACCCAAGGAGGTGGTTTCTGAAAAAATTAAGAAAAACTCGGATGAATTTTCATTGGAATTAGTAAAAAATCCTGATATACTTCAATGGGCTGGTGAATCTAAAAAAGGCAATCAATTTTTAGTAGGATTCGCTTTAGAGACGAATAATGAAATTGAAAATGCCTCACTCAAATTAGAAAAGAAAAAGTTGGATTGTATCGTTTTAAATTCTTTACAAGATTCAGGTGCTGGTTTTGCAACAGATACAAATAAAGTTACTATCTTGGATAAGAGAAAAACATGTACCGAGTTTTCTTTAAAGTCGAAATACGAAATTGCACAAGAAATCGTTTTGCATATAGAAGAAATGATTAGCCAATGAAAATGAAAAATATTTTAGTATTAATTCTGTCTTTTTTTACAACGCATTTTTATTCTCAAGAATTAAATTGCCAAGTAACTATTGTAGCTGACGCTAAGCTTGAGTTAACAACTGTTGATCAAGATATAATTGCCCAATTAAAGCAAACAATCACGGACATGATGAATAATACGCAATGGACCAAGGATAAGTTTAAGGTGGAGGAACGAATTAATTGTGTGCTTCAATTACAAATAAAAGAAAAACCTTCCACAGGTACCTATTCAGGATCATTGCAGGTACAATCCACGCGACCTGCCTTCAATTCATCTTATAATTCGACTTTATTGAATTTCTTGGATGAGAATGTCACTTTTAGCTATTCAAGAAATGCACTTTTGGTGTATGCCCCGAATCAATACAGGGATAATTTAACCTCTATATTGGCCTTTTATGCCTATTTTATTATCGGTATGGATTATGATTCTTTTTCATTAAAAGGTGGTACTCCTTATTTTAATGAGGCTCAGCAAATCGTTTCACTTGCTCAAAGTTCGGGTGCGACAGGATGGAAATCCAACGAAACGTCGAAAAAAAATAGGTTTTGGTTGGTGGATAATGTTCTACATCAGCTTTTTGAACCACTGCGAGAATGTAATTATTTATACCACCGAAAAGGGGTTGATAAATTGTATGAAGATAAAGTGGCGGGTCGAAAACAAATGTTTGATGCCTTAGCCAAATTAAATCAGGTTACACAATCGCGACCAAATTCAATAAACTTAATCAATTTTGTGCAAGCGAAACGGATTGAAATTAAAGAACTAGCAGTTGATGCAGAGCAGAAAGATAAAACAGATATTGTTAATTTGATGAAGAAAATTGATCCGTCAAATGCATCCAAATACGAGGAAATTTTACAATAATGTTGGCTTGTCTCCGAATTTCAAATTTTGCTTTAATTGACTATGTTGAATTGGAATTCAAAAATGGGTTCACTGTCATTACAGGGGAAACAGGTTCAGGTAAATCTATTTTATTAGGCGCATTGGATTTAATCCTTGGTGAAAGAGCTGATTTTTCTGTTATTGGCCCAGATAATTCTAAATGTTATGTTGAGGCAGAGTTTCTATTGACAGAAACATTTCTTTCTTTTTTTGAGGCCAACGATTTGGATTTTCTACCTACTACAATTATTCGAAGAGAAATTAGCATTCAAGGAAAATCTCGTGCATTTGTAAATGATACGCCTGTTTCATTGCAGCAATTAAAAAGTATAACAGCTCAATTAGTAAACATTCATTCTCAGTACAATACACTTGAGTTAAAAGATAAAATGTACCAATTGGATATTTTGGATTGCTTGGCCGGTTTGGAGAAGGATAAGGTGGAATATTTGAGCCGATTTTCTCAATATAAAATAAACAAACAGGAATTAGAGTCTCAAACTAAAATATACGAGGATCGATTGAAGACGATTGATTACAATCAATTTCAATTCAACGAATTAGCAGAGTTGAATTTGACACAAGTTGATTTTAATTTGATTGAAAATGAATTGAATACTTTGGAGAATGTAGAATCTTTAAAGGCTAGTTTTTTTCATCTCGCTCATGTTTTTCAAGCTGATACAGGCATCTATTCTAGTCTTATTTCATTGAAAGCAGAATTGGAACGAAATACTATTAGTAACACCAAACTAGACGAGTTGAAAATTCGATTGTCAAATTTACTACCTGAGATTAAAGATATAGGAGAGGAAGCTGAGAGCTTGGCGGAAAATCTAGAAATGAATCCTGCGAAAATCATTCAACTTACAACACAATTAGATGGGTTTAATCGATTGTTGATAAAGCATCAAAAAAAGTCGCAGGATGAATTGATTCAATTAATGAATGAACTTGGTCAATCTGTTGATGATACGGATACCTTAAGAAATGACTTGGAGTTACTATCAAGAAAAGTGGAGCAAGAATATGATGAGCTTATTATTCGAGCTGGAATACTTCATAACAATAGGATAACAGCAGTTGGTCCAATTTCAAAGGCAATCCAAGGTATTTTGAGTGAATTAAAGATGCCTGATACCGTCTTGATGTTTCAGTTAAATCAACTGGATTCACTTTCTTCAACGGGTAATACTGAAATTCAATTGTTGTTTTCCGCTAATAAAGGGATTTCGCCTGTTTTAATAGAAAAAGCAGCCAGTGGAGGAGAATTGTCAAGAGTCATGTTAGCCTTACAAAAATTGATTTCTGAAAAAAGGCAATTACCAACAATCCTGTTTGATGAAATTGATACAGGTGTATCTGGTGAGGTTGCTCATAAAATTGCCTCTTTGCTCGGATCTATGAGCGATAAAGCTCAGTTGTTTGCTATTACCCATTTACCGCAAGTTGCAGCTAAAGCGAATCATCATGCAAAAGTGAGTAAATCTCAAAAAGGAGATAGGATTATTTCACGCGTTGAGTGGCTTTCGGAGAGTGAAAAAGTAAATGAAATCGCTAGATTAATGAGTGGAGAAGTCATTACTGATGCGGCCATTGAAAATGCTAAGAATTTAATTTCTAACTAAGTGAACCAGTTTTTTTTACCTTTTTCAATACCTTTATCAACTAGTAAAATCAACCACTCTAACTCATTTACTTTTCTGGGTAGTTGTTTCTCGGATGAAATTGGCACAGTTGCTGAATTATCAGGATTTGATACCTTAATCAATCCTTTTGGTACTATTTTTAATCCAATTTCTTTAGGTGATCAACTACTTAAATCGATAGGTAAAAGTCAGGAAGTAGCTATTTTAGAAAGGGAAAATCGATATTATACATGGGAGGCTTCAACGAAAATTGTAGCTAATTCACCCGAAGAAATTAAGAAGTTAATCGTTCATAAAAGAGAGGGACTAGCACTGCAATTAAGTAAACCGGGATTTCTAATTGTTACTTTCGGCACGGCCTTTTTATATCGATTGAATCAAGGAGAAGTTGTAGCTAACTGCCATAAACAACCCGGTCATTTTTTCCATAAAGAACTAGTAACTAAAGAGGAAATACTTAATCTATGGAAACAAGTAATTAGCAATCTTCAAGAATGGAATCCTTCATTGAAAATTATTTTTACCGTAAGTCCTGTTAGACATTTAAGGGAAGGTTTAGTGGAAAATAACCGAAGCAAGGCGCGCTTAATAGATGCGGTTTCCGAATTGGTAAATAACCCACGGGTAATGTATTTTCCTTCTTATGAGATTGTCTTGGATGTATTGAGGGATTATCGATTTTTTAAAAAAGACAGAATACATCCCAATGAAGAGGCTATACAATATGTTTGGGACAGTTTTTCATCTGTTTATTTTTCGGATGAAACAAAATCCATCGTTCAGCAAATTATGCAAATTAGAAAACGGTTGGCTCATAAGTCCGACCAAATCATGAGTTTAGATGAAAAAACGCTTCAAGTGTTAAATGGATTTAAACAAAATTATCCTTGGATTCGTTGGTAATCGAATCGTTCAAAATATTATCTTTGCCTACAAAATAGATTCTTATGTCAATCAAATCTGGAGTTGCAACTGGCGATGAAGTACAAGCCATTTTTCAACATGCAAAAAAACATGGGTATGCATTACCTGCTATAAATGTATCTAGCTCAAGCACAGTAAATGCGGTAATGGAAACAGCAGCAAAGTTGAATTCTCCCGTTATCATTCAGTTTTCCAATGGTGGTGCCTCTTTTAATGCTGGAAAAGGCTTGTCGAACGAAAATGAACAATCAGCAATTTTGGGTGGTATTTCTGGTGCCTTACATATTCACACATTGGCTGAAGCATATGGTGCGACGGTGATACTACATACAGACCATTGCGCTAAAAAATTATTGCCTTGGATCGATGGATTATTGGATGCGAGTGAAAAACATTTTGCTCAAACGGGTAAGCCTCTTTTCAGTTCACACATGATAGATTTGTCTGAAGAGCCACTTTCAGAAAATTTGGAAATTTGTAAGGAATATTTAGAGCGCATGTCAAAAATGGGAATGACATTAGAAATCGAACTTGGAATTACAGGAGGAGAAGAAGACGGGGTAGATAATTCGGATGTTGATTCTTCTAAATTATATACACAACCAGAAGAAGTGGCACATGCCTATGAGGAATTAATGAAAATTTCGCCTCGTTTTACTATCGCTGCAGCTTTTGGTAATGTGCATGGGGTATACAAGCCTGGAAATGTGAAATTGACTCCGATTATTTTGAAAAACTCTCAGGAATACGTTCAAAATAAATATAAAACTGAATCAAATCCAGTAGATTTTGTATTTCACGGTGGTTCGGGTTCAACGCTCCAAGAAATAAGGGAAGCAATTTCATACGGTGTGATCAAAATGAATATCGATACAGATTTACAATTTGCTTATACAGAAGGAACAAGAGATTATATTTCATCAAAGATAGACTATCTGCACACTCAAATTGGGAATCCTGAGGGAGAAGACCAACCAAATAAAAAATATTATGATCCCCGGAAATGGATTAGAGAATCAGAATTGACATTTATAAAGCGTTTAGAACGAGCATTTTCAGATTTGAACAATGTGAATTCATTAGCAAAGTAGTAAATTGATTAAAAAGAAAAAAAATGAGTTGGTTCAAACGAAATAAAGAAGGAATAACCACTTCTACAAAGGAAAAGAAAGAAACGCCAGAAGGATTATGGGTGAAATGCTCTAATTGTAAGACCCTTTTTACATCGGATGATTTTGCTAAAAACAACTTTGTTTGTGATCGATGTTCTCATCATGAAAGAATTAGTGCGGGTGATTATTTTCAATTGATTTTTGATGACAAAAAATTCACCGAATTAGATCGTGACTTAACTTCTGGAGATCCACTTGAATTTGAAGATACAAAAAAGTATGTTGATCGCGTGAGTTCAACCCAGAAAGCAACGGGATTAAAAGATGCCGTGAGAACCGCTCATGGTAAATTAGACGGAAATGATTTTGTTATTGCTGCAATGGATTTTGGTTTCATAGGAGGATCGATGGGATCTGTCATGGGTGAAAAAATTAGTCGGGCAATCGACGAAGCGATAAAATTGAACTGTCCATTTATGATTATTTCCAAATCAGGTGGAGCGCGCATGATGGAAGCGGGATTTTCACTTATGCAAATGGCGAAAGTTTCGGGTAAATTGGGTCAGTTGGCTGAAAAAAAACTACCTTATATTTCCTATTTAACGGATCCAACAACGGGAGGAGTTACAGCTTCTTTTGCCATGTTAGGTGATATTAATATAGCTGAACCGGGAGCATTGATAGCATTTGCCGGACCACGAGTAGTAAAAGAAACCATAGGTCGTGATTTACCTGATGGTTTTCAAACTTCAGAATTTTTATTGGAACATGGATTCTTGGATTATATAATTGATCGTACTGAAATCCGTGAGAAATTGAGTTTGTCCTTGAAGTTGTTTTCTAAGTAATGAAAGTTAAAAAAGAAAATGGGAATCAACCCGTAAAAAAGGATTCTTATATTTTTTCTTGTTTAGGGGGCTTTTACTTTTTGGTTTACCCTTTACACTCATCCAAATTTTCATGAAATGGCAAGAAGGCAATAAGATTAATTTCATTGCTCTTATTCTTTCAGGTATCATTACCGGATTAATTTATAGCGGTTCAATGTGGTATTTTGCCAAAAAAAAATACAAGAAAGAAAATCCTACAAATAAGTTTTAATTTTTCCTTCCAAAACGGACAATGGAAATGCGCCACTCTCTCTCCAAATCGTCTTACCTGATTTAAAGAAAAGCAAAGTCGGAACACTGCGTATTTTAAATTGGTTAGCTACCCCTTGATTTTTGTCGACATCAATCTTCAAAATACGAAGTTTTTCTCCGTATTTATTTTTTAATTGATCTAAAATCGGATGCATTGTCTTACAAGGGCCACACCATGTTGCATAAAAATCAACTAACGTTGGAACGTCGGATTGAATGATTTGATTAAAATTACTCATACTGCAAAATTAGGTAATCCTAGCTTTTTCATTTGTAACAAAAGCTACAAAAGTGTTGTGTTTTAGTTGAAGAAGTTGATTGATGACTAAACATTATACTCTTTCAGATTGTTCCTAGAATATGAAAACATTTTTATTCATTGGAGCCAATTCTGATATTGCAATTGAGGCAAGAAGAAAACAAGAGGAAAAAGGAAATCGAGTTATACCAATTTCGAGGACATCTAATTTAATTTATGATGATTTTCTAATCGGAGATCCAGTAATCAATGAATTACCAGAGATTGATACAGAAATAGATGGGTTGGTTTATTTTCCTGGAAGTATTACGCTAAAACCTTTTCGCTCTTTGAAAAAGATGGATTTTCAATCTGATTTCGAATTGAACGTGTTGGGTGCAATAAATTCACTTCATTATTATTTACCCAAATTGAGAACGGGTGCGAGTATTGTTTTCATGAGTACTGTTGCTGTTCAAACTGGTATGCCTTATCATAGTTCGGTTGCAGTTTCAAAAGGGGCTATTGAAGGATTAACCCGTGCATTAGCAGCTGAGTTCGCACCGAAAATCCGAGTGAATTGTATCGCGCCCTCTCTAACTCAAACGAAATTAGCTAGTCGTTTACTGAATTCGGAAGAAAAAGTTGATGCGATGTCGCTAAAACATCCGCTAAAAAAGATAGGTAAAAGTGAGGATTTATCAAATGCTTTAGATTTTTTGTTGAATGATACCTCAGCTTGGATGACCGGTCAAATTATGCATTTGGATGGTGGAATGTCTACCTTAAAAATTTAAATCCTCATGATAAATTTGGATATGCTTGATTTGAATGATAAAAATCGAATTATCGAAATGGCTTGGGAAGACCGAACCCCTTTTGATGCCATAAAGGCACAATTTGGATTGAATGAACAAGCTGTCCGAAATTTAATGAAAAAGGAATTGAAATTTAGTAGTTATCGCTTGTGGCGTGCTCGTGTTGAATCCTCTAAGACCAAACATGCAAAGTCACGAGTGGCGCAAATAAATCGGTTCAAATGCTCGCGTCAACGAACAATATCTAGTAATAAAATCAGTAAACGATGATTGAAATTTCGAAAGAGGAATTTTGCAGCTGGAAAAAAATTCCCAAAATCAATTTGATTAATAGTTGTATGGGATATAAATCAGCTAATTTAATTGGTACAAAATCGGCAGATGGAACTACTAATTTGGCCATATTTTCAAGCCTTACCCATTTGGGAAGTGATCCAGCATTGTTGGGATTTATCTTGAGGCCAACAACCGTCCCACGCCACACATACTCCAATATCAAAGAGACTCATTTTTTTACAGTTAATGCGATTTCTTCTCCAATGATTGAATCTGCTCATCATACTTCAGCGAGTTATTCGAAGGAAATTTCCAAGTTCGATAAGGCAAATTTATCGATGGAATACCTCGACAATATTCAAGTTCCGTTTGTAGGAGAAAGTCCGTTGAAATTGCTGTGTAAATACGTTAACGAGTACGAAATAATCGAGAATGGCACAATACATATCATTGCGTCTATTGAAAAAATATTTGTTGATGAAAATATGTTGCTTGAAGATGGATTTGTACAATTGGATTTGGGACAAGTCGTTTCAATTAATGGTTTGGATGGTTATGCGCAACCTTCTCTTTTGAAAAGACTTCCTTATGCTCGTCCAAAGCAATAAATCAACCTTGTATATTTGTAGTTTATTATTTAAAAGTTATGCTAATTGAAATTTGGAGTGATATTGTTTGTCCGTTCTGTTACCTAGGTAAGAAGAAATTGGAAAAAGCAATCGAATCCCTAGGATTGAATGGACAAGTGGATATAGTTTGGAGAAGTTTTCAATTGGATCCTGATTTTCCGACAGGAATTTCAGTTCCTTCGACTCAATATTTGTCAGATAAAAAAGGATATCCGTTAAATCAAATTCAAGCTATTCAACATCAATTGAGTGATCAAGCGGTGGAATATGGAATTGATTTTAACTTTGATACAGCACTTTCGTTTAATACCAGCTCGGCACATCAATTATTACATTGGAGCAACCATTTTGGAAAGTCTAATGAATTGAAAGAGGTGTTGTTGAAAGCATATTTTACAGATGGAATTGATTTGAGTGTTAGTCAGAATGTAGCTCATTTAGTAACAAAAGTAGGGTTAGATGAAGACGAAGCATTGCTAATATTATCTAGCGAAAAATACAAGGATGAGGTTGAAGCAGATTATTATGCTGCAAGTCAAATAGGGGTGAGAGGGGTTCCGTTTTTTTTAATTAATAATCAAACGGCTATTTCAGGTGCTCAGCCGGATCAAGTATTTGAACAAGTATTGCAAACTGAAATGATAAAATCAGGAATTCCCTCAAAAACTACTATAGGTGGAACGTGTTCAATAGATGGTTGTGATTAGTTTGAATACCACTTTTGTTTTAACCAAAAAGCCAGTCGAACCATTAAGATTAATGCAGGTACCTCTACAAGAGGACCAATAACTCCCACAAAGGCTTGTCCACTGTTGATGCCAAAAACTCCAATGGATACGGCTATTGCTAATTCGAAATTGTTCCCTGATGCAGTGAAAGAAAGAGCTACATTTTCTGCGTAATCTGCACCTGATTTTTTCGCTAAGTAAAACATAAGGATAAACATTATTGCGAAGAAAATCACCAAAGGAATTGCAACCTGAATTACGTCAATAGGGATAGAAACAATCATTGCTCCTTTCAAACTGAACATAATTATGATGGTAAAAAGTAAAGCAATTAATGTTATGGGAGAAATTGTCGGAATAAATTTTCGATTCAGCCAATCAATACCCTTTGTTTTAATTATTATAATTCGTGAGGATACAGCGAGTAAAAATGGAATTCCTAAGTAAATTCCAACGGTTAGCGCGATATCAGAAAATGCGATATCAAAAACTTGAGATTCAAATCCAAACAATGGCAACATGATTTTTAAATAGAAATAGGCGTAGGAACTGAAAAAGAACACTTGAAGTAAACTATTTATTCCAACGAGTCCAGCTACCAATTCGCGATTGCCTTGTGCTAATTCATTCCAAACCACAACCATGGCAATGCAAGGAGCCAAACCTATGATAATCAAACCTGTCATATAGGTAGGATTGTCTTTTAAAAAAGTAATAGCCAAAAGAAACATTAGAAAAGGTCCAAAAATCCAAGTTATAAAAAAGGATAAAGAAAGTAATTTTGGTTTATTTAAAATGGAATGAAGTTTTGTGAAATCAACTTTTACCAATGGTGGATACATCATGATAATTAAGCCGATGGCTAAGGGGATATTGGTTGTGTTGTAGGAGAGCTGGCTGAACAAGGATTCTACACTTGGAACAAAATAGCCGATTGAAACACCAATTAACATGGCTAAGAAAATCCATAAAGTAAGAAACTGGTCTATGAATCCTAAGCGTTTTTCTTTCATATTTTACTTATTTACTTTTGAAAAAACATAGAGACATTCAAGAGCAATTTGGTTGGCTCTTTCTAGATATTTTTCTTTTTCCAATGGAGTTCCATCAAACTCTTTGGGATCATCATAGGTTGTTGAGATGCGCAATGCAGCTTCTGGAATATAGGGGCAATTCGTTTCTGCATCGGAACAAACCATAATAGCGGCAAAATCCTGTGTTGGGTTCTTTGAATCATTAAAAAGCTTGGAGAAACAAAGCAGATTATCATTTCCACCATAATTTATCTCATACAATGGATTAGTTGAATCGGAGCCACTATGTGCCTCAAATCCTTGATTTTGTAATGCTTTGATTGCATTCGGATGACATCGTGTAACTTCCATTCCACCTGAGTATGTTGTGCAATTATTAATACCGTAGAAACTCGCGGCAGTCTGTGCCCAAATTTGCCCAAAGAAACTTCTTCTTGCGTTGTGCGTGCAGATATAAACTAAGGAAATAGGCTTATTCGAGTCTTTTCTTTGCTGAATGTAATCCGTTATTTTCGCTAATATTTCCTTTCTTTTTTCAGGGATTGAATCAAATTGAGTGCTCAATGATTCGCACAAGGACTTAATTTTATTATTCATGGTTATTATTTTAACAACATTCGCTTTTTGGATCGCAACAACTATTTTTAGTTTCTAATTCTGAGAGATTCACTTTTTGTTTCTGGGAAGGAATGCCGCATGCATCTTCTGCTAAACAAGCCGTTTGCTTATTCGTTAGCAAAAATGTAATCCCATTAAATTCTAGGCCGTATTTCCCAATGGTTTCACTTTGATATTCTACTTCAATTTCAGTATCTGGTAAATGCAAGGCTTTCTCTGCCGATTCAACAATCGATTTTAGTTTCTGTGGTGCTATGCGATGATCAAAATCATCAGCTTCCCATAATTGAAAATTTATTACCTGCTCCTCCCGAATCTTACCTCCGCAATCGATGTAATTTTTTTTGGTTACCCCAACTTCTGTTACATGAAAGTGAATGGGTACAAGGTTTCCATTAGGTAACTGAAATCTAATAGAATTGATATCGGTTAAAATTTCTTTAAATTGGTGTAATTTCATGATTTTTTGATTTAATTGTAATTAACAGCATTGATCTTCAGGGTGTAAATTCGATAAAATTGAATTGAAAAAGCTTACTAAATCTTTGATAACTTTTGGATTTATGCAATAACATATTGCTTTTCCCTCAATTGTCCCTTGAATGATTCCAGCGTTTTTTAACTCTTTTAAATGTTGAGAAATTGTTGGTTGTGCAAGGGGTAATTCGTTAACAATATCATTGCAAATACATTCTTTTTGATTGAGTAAAAATTGGACGATAGCTATTCTGGCTGGATGTCCAAGCGCTTTTAATTGATTAGCAGTTTCTATTTGCAACGCAGTGTAATTATTTGTTTTTGTAACCCCCATTTGTATTTATATATTGCAATATTACGATATATATTTATATCCAGATCATTTAAAATGAAAAAAAGTTGTATTTTTGCCGTGTTCTTTGGTTTCCATTAAATTGGGATTAATAAGGAATCCGGTGTAAATCCGGAGCTGTATCTGCAGCTGTAAGCACTGTAAGCGGTTGATAACCACTGTGAAAACGGGAAGGTAACTAGCGTTGGTGTGAGCCAGAAGACTTGCCAATGAGCGGAGAGAAGACTTCAGATTAAAGTCGGACTCGGTTATGGGAGAGTTTTATCCATGCCTTGCCCTCTTTTTTCTTCTTCATGTTTTAGTTTATTTATTAACCGTTTAAAACAGAACGAATGAAAAAGGTTTTATTTACAATTGGCTTCGGCTTTTCTACGCTTGTGCAGGCGCAAAATTATGTACATCAAGCAATTATTTTGAATGAAGGATATTTTGATTATCAAACGAATGAAATCCTAGTTCCAGTTACGATTGGCAGCTACAATCCGACTTCTCAACTTTATCAAGTGGTAGATACCCTAGAAGGAATGCGTTTTGCCTCTGATTTAATTATAGAAGGGGATTATTACTATGTCGCTGCTGATTCCAGAATTTTCAAATTGGATTTGAACACGCATCAAGAAATTTCTTCCGTTTTGTGTCCAGGTGTTAGAAATTTGGGGATATATCAAAATAAATTAGTTGCCACACGAGGAGAGTATTTGACGACGTATGACTCATATTTACATGTTTATGATGCTACAAGCATGTCATTAATCGCAGCTATTGATACCGTACAAGGTCCAAAATGGGCTTCCCAAAATGTGGTTATGGATGGTTCTTCGGCATATATCGCAGTAAACAATGGGTACGAATGGGGGAATGAAAAAGGTATCATTGGAAAATTAGATTTGAATTCCATGAGCTATGGAAATGAAATAGATTTGGGCCCAGAAGGAAAAAATCCGGATAATTTATTAAAAGTGGGTTCATTCCTTTATTCTGTAAACAACAAGGATTGGTCGGGTGCATCTGTTTCAAAAATAGCATTGGATGGAACGTCTAATTCCACAGTGAATTTGGCAACTGCATCAACTGGTTGTGGAACATCGGCCTTACGTGATGATAAATTGGTGTATCAAATTTCAATGGAAACTACTTTGAACGAATTTGATATTAATATGATGAATAATGTTGGTCCAATTAGCGGACATACAACCAATTATTATGAATTAGCTCAAGAACCAGTTTCAGGGAATTTGTATGCAAGTGAAACAGATTTTTTCTCTTTTGGTAAAGTTCATTTATTTGATTCACAAAACAATGAGATTAGTAATTTTGACGCGGGCGTTTCTCCAGGAACAGTTGTTTTTGATGTACGTTCATCAGCAGGTGTTTCAGAAATTAATGAGTCTATTTCGATCTATCCAAATCCTACTGTTGATGAATTGCATGTTATTAAGGAGGGAGTTAAGCGTATTTTTGATTTGACAGGAAAGTTACTATTCCAATCGAATGAGAATATATTGAATGTAAGTGATTTAAATCAAGGAATGTATGTGCTTGAGGTAAATGGAGTGAAAGCACATTTTATCAAAAAGTAAACGATTTTAGATGATAGAATCCCGGTTGTTAAACACAATCGGGATTTTTTATGTTTTAATAAATTCCCGTTTCTCTAAACTGCTTATCCAATTCTAGCCAATCAACCATCAATAAATGACAGCCAATACAAGGCCTTAGCGGAATGTTTTCGGTGTCATCATCAATAAATAAAACATTGTCTTCCCTGAATTTGGCTAAATTCCAAGCGGGAGATTTTACTTTTTTCTCATTGGTTGGAATTCGATCCTTGCTCGGAAAAATTCCAATTTCTTTCAAAAAGGCATGAGCATCTTCTAATGTTCCATCATTTAAGTCAGCTCGGTATGTATTTAATACGATATCATGACCAGCTTTTCTAAGTTTATCAATTACCTCAACGGATCCCGGATTCAATAATCCGATGTTGGGATAATCAAATTCAACGACCGTTCCGTCAAAATCTAATTGTATGAGCATAGGTTTAAATTCGTTCAATTACTGTTTTAATAATATTACCTGATTCGATGCAATAAACATCCGTTTTGTCTGAATTATTAGTTTCAATTTCAATCAGGTCACCGGCTGAAACAAGGTGATCATTGATTTCAAATTTGCCATTAAAAATAAAAAGGAAAGTTTTTCTTTCATCTAATGAAATTTCAAGACTTTTATTCTTTTGAAGAAATAAATGAACCACGCTTGCATCATAATTTTCATTAAACATGACATTGAAATCTTGTACTTTTCCTTTACTACTTGTATTCCATGAACCATTAAATCTATCTTGATCAAATGTGTCTAATTCTTTAGAATATCTTCCTGCATGTATCAAGGTTAATTTTCCTTTGAGAATTAACAAGATACGAGTTAACCCAGTAAAGTCTGAAAAATGAGTTTCTTCAGCTTCAACAGTTGCGGTGCTGATTCTGTAATCAAAAGCTCGAGTTTGAAAATCTCCATCAGGTGGACATACAAATAATTCAGTACTGGTTCCGCTTGCCCAAGAAATAGTTTTGGAAGAATTGAATGGATGAATGATTAGTTTCATATCGTTTTTTTAATTGCTGCCGATATAAAGGAAATAACCGAAAATAATAGCAGCAATAACTAGTAAAATCCAACACCCAGACTGCATGGTATCCAATAATCCATCTCCTTTTTTTCGAAAAAGCAATCCGATTAGTAATGAAATAAAAACTAAGGAGATAAAAATTCCCATTTTTAATAAAATCGATGAATAATCAAAGATATTAATATAAGTTGGATTGGAAAAAAGAAATACAATTTCTTGCAATCTGAATAGTAAATACCGAGATTTGTTCATGCAAAAAAACGATTACATACAAGCGAATTTGGGCCTGCAACCCAAATCAATTCAAAATACACTCAATTTGTTGGAGGGTGGGGCTACTGTTCCTTTTATAGCTCGTTATCGTAAGGAAATGACCAATGGTTTGGATGAGGTAGAAATAGCATTCATTCGAGATTTGGCTAAGAAATTTGATGACCTACTTGCTCGTCAAAAAACGGTTTTGTCTTCTATTGAGGAGCAAGGTAAATTATCCAATGAATTGAGAGAAAAAATAGAACAATGTTTTGATCCTATCTTATTAGAAGATTTATATTTACCATTCAAACAAAAGCGTCAAACCAAAGGTGATAAAGCTAAAAAACGTGGGTTGGAACCATTGGCGAAAATGATCATGGCTCAACGTGGAGGTAATCCTGATGCAATGGCTCGACAATTTGTGAAGGGAGAGGTTGAAGATGAGGATATGGCGATTTCGGGCGCGAAAGATATCATTGCTGAATGGATACATGAAAATTCGGTGGCTCGCTCTAGAATGCGTCAACTCTTTCAACGGAAATCAATATTGGTGTCAAAATTGGTAAAGGGAAAAGAGGAAGAGGCTTCAAAATACCGAGATTATTTCAATTTTTCTGAGCCTTTGTTTCGTTGTGCATCCCACCGATTACTTGCATTAATCCGCGCAGAACGCGAAGGATTTCTTTCCTTAAAAGCTCAACCAGATGTAGAAGAAGCTATTGACTCCTTGGAGCAATTTTTTGTAAGAGGTAACGATGATTGTTCAATTATAGTAGCAGAGGCCTGTAAAGAATCGTACAAACGATTGATGTGTCCATCGTTAGAAAATGAAATTTTGAACGAAGCCAAAGAGAAAGCTGATAAAGAAGCCATTAAAGTATTTTCCACCAATTTACGTCAGTTATTGTTGGCACCACCTCTGGGCTCGAAACGTATTTTGGCAATTGATCCAGGATTTCGCACGGGATGTAAAGTGGTATGTTTGGATGAATCTGGTGAATTGTTGATGAACCAGACGATTTATCCTCATGCCCCACAAAATGAGAGTTCCGCTGCAAAATCGAAATTAGCTCAATGGGTCCAAGCATATAAAATTGATGCCATTGCCATTGGAGACGGTACAGCTGGAAGGGAAACAGAAAGTTTAGTGAAGCAAGTTCGATTTGATCGTGAGTTAGAAGTGTATGTTGTTCGTGAAGATGGGGCATCCATTTATTCAGCAAGTTCCATAGCCAGAAAGGAATTTCCAAATTATGATGTTACGGTTAGAGGTTCGGTTTCAATTGGTCGCAGGTTGATGGATCCCTTAGCTGAATTGGTGAAAATTGACCCGAAATCGATAGGAGTAGGACAATATCAGCATGAGGTAAATCAAACTTTGTTGAAAGATGCGTTAGATGATGTGGTTGTTTCATGCGTGAATGCTGTTGGAGTAGATTTAAATACGGCTTCCCCTTATTTATTGAGTTATATTTCTGGATTGGGTCCAACGCTTGCTGAAAACATTGTTGCTTATCGGTCAGAAATAGGGGCATTCAATTCTAGAGAGGAATTGAAAAAAGTGAAGCGTTTAGGGGATAAAGCATATGAGCAGGCTGCAGGCTTTTTACGGGTTCGGAATACAGAAAATCCATTGGATAATTCGGCGGTGCATCCAGAATCCTATTCGGTGGTAAAGAAAATGTCAAAAAAACTTAACGTGGAAGTAAAAGATCTAATTGGAAATGAATCTTTGGTTGGGCAACTGAATAAAACCGATTTTCCAGAATTAGATAGTTTCACTTTCGATGATTTGGTTAAGGAACTAAAAAAACCGGGAAGGGATCCGAGAAAAAAAGCGAAAGTATTGGAATTTGATTCTACCATACGAACTATTGATGATTTGCGTACCGGAATGATTTTACCTGGAATTGTCACCAATGTTACGGCTTTTGGAGCTTTTGTTAATATTGGAATCAAAGAAAATGGATTAATTCATAAATCAAATTTAGCTGACGTGTATGTTGAAGATCCAGCCAAGTTTATTGCCTTGCATGAACACGTTCAAGTTCAAGTATTAGAAGTGGATGCCGCAAGAAAACGAGTGGGGTTGAAAAGGATTTAGTTTACGTTGAATATAGATCAGTATTTATTTACCGAAGAAGGTTGACGTGTCCTGCTTTGTCATATACCCGATAATCATACCAAGTAAATTGCATTTTCCAAGTATATGTTCCGTCTTGACAATTATTTCCATGGTAGTTACCATCCCATCCTTTAGATGGGTCCGTCGTTTCAAATACGAGTTCCCCCCAGCGATTAAATACTTGAACCTTGTATTTTTTTATATTGTCTAAATTAGAAAAAATAGGTAGCCACACATCATTTCGGTTGTCTCCATCAGGGATAAACGTATTTGGAATGTAATAGAATGGATCATTGTTAAACAAGATTTGCTGATAAGCTGTATCGGCACAACCCTCCGTTGTTACAGCATATAGTGTTATCATAAATGTATCTGCAATATTGGCTGGGTATTCATATGCTCCAGGTTCAAAATACATTTCATCATGATCACCAACCCCCATATTCCAAATGTAGAAATCACCCCCAATTGAAGTGTTTAAAATCGTAGTTACAGGAGTTTCAGGGAACAAAATAATAGGGTCAGCAGTCAAACTCGCTGATGGGGTTTGATTTACTGTTATGTAGTTGCTATACGTTATGTCGTTAAAACATCCGTTGGCATCATAGGCAATCAGATTTACATCGTATACTCCACCCGTATCAAATGTTATTATAACATCATCGCATCCAGTATAACTCAATGAATCACCAAATGTCCACTCGCAATTAAAATTAGCGTCAGAAGTATTAAAAAACTCAACAACTAGTGGAGAACAACCAACAAGGATGTCCGAATCAAAGGAAGGTTGGATTTGTGCTGGTTGGTCAAGGAAACAATCCAAATCGAAAATACATCCATTGGCATCCGTAATTTGAACTGAATAATTACCCGTAGGAATGGAATCAATCGTTGAAGTTGAATCAGTTGTTGACCAGTTGTATTGATACCCGGGTGTACCTCCAGTTGTCGAAACAATTAATTGACCATCGGAGTAACCAAAGCACTGAGGTTCTATAGTTGAGTATGTAGCGTTGAGTGGCACTGCTGGTTGAAAAATAATTGCCGTTTCTACGTATGTGCAACTATTAGAATCAATGACTTGTATTGCATAGACTCCAATAGGAAGTGAATCAATAAATAGGGTGGTATCAGATGTAGACCAAGAGAATTGATAAGGTGCTGTTCCACCAAAAATACTTGCTTCAATACTTCCTGTACTATCACCAAAGCAATTTACGTTTTGAATCGTAAACGCGACGTCAATTGGAGCTTGAGGTTGACTTAAGGTTACAACCAAGGTATCGTCACATCCTGCTAAATCAGTTACAACAACTTGATAATTCCCTGCAACAAGGGTTGAAATATCTTCTGTTTGTTGGTTGTTTGACCAATTGTAACTATAAATTGGCGTTCCACCGCTTACCGATAAATCAATCGAACCGGTAGCTGCACCAAAACAAAGTATGTCTTGATGGCTCTCGGCTAGTTGAATGGGTTCTGCGGGCTGAGTAATGAGTGTAGAAATAGAGTCTTGACAATTATTTATATCCGTTACAATAACTTGATAAATACCAGTGTCGAGCAAGAAAATATCTTGAGTGGGTTGACCGTTATTCCAAGAATATGAATAAGTTGGTGTGCCTCCTATAACCGTTAAATTGATTGAGGCTGTCGATTCACCAAAACAAGCAACATTAGTTTGAGTTAATGAAAGTGTTATGGGTTGAGCTGGTTGTGAAACGGCATAGGTGAAATTTCGTATGCAACCATTTGAATCTGTAATTTGAACAGAATAACTCCCCGTTGATAGTGAGTCAATGTCTTGAGTTGTTTCACCATTAGACCATAGATAGGAGTATGGACTAATTCCTCCGGAAACGGTAATGTTTAAAAATCCATCGCTGCCACCGAAACATTTAACAGGGCTCATTAATGCTGTAGATTGAATTTGAGTTGATTGATAAATTGTCGTGTCTACAGTTAATTGACAGCCATTAGCGTCACTAATAGTCACTTGATAATTACCTGCTGTTAAATTGGCAAGATCAGGTGTGTTTTGTGTGTTTGACCAAGAATAATTATACGTTGGAGTACCTCCGAAAACAGTTAAATCAATACTTCCCAATGCATTTCCAAAGCAAAGATTGTTTGTTGTCGTTAAACTATAAGTCAACGGCGCTGACGGTTGATTGATTTGGGTCGTATCATAGGCTGTACATCCATTTGCATCGGTAACTATTGTGGAATATTGTCCTGCGATTAGGTTATTTATCCCCGGTGTGATGCCAAGATTACTCCATGCATACGTATAAGGTAGAACACCTCCTTGAACCGTGGAAGAAATGCTTCCGGACGAGTTTCCATAACATAATACGTTTGTTGGATTTAAG
>CAZTFG010000026.1:19254-28811 GCA_964612725.1 uncultured Lishizhenia sp.
GAGGTTAATGCCGAAAGTGGTTGAGTAATGGTGTAGGATTGCGTAGCAGAACAACCTTTGAAGTCTGTGGCTGTAACCGTGTAATTACCAGCACTTAAATTATATTGATCTTCAACAACGGATGAATTTGACCAGTTATAGGTGTAATTTCCATTTCCACCACTTGCAGTAATATTAATTGAACCATTATTACCTCCAAAACAAGAAACAGGTACAACCGTGCCCACCAGACTAACAATGGCTGCCGGCTGATTAATTACAATCGTTGATGAGGTGGTACAATTGTTTCCATCTGTTAAAGTTACTGTATAGTTTCCAGCAATGAGATTGTTAATGTCCTGAGTGGTTGCCGAATTACTCCAACTATATTGATAGTTACCCACTCCTCCTGCTGGAGTAATATCAATAGATCCTGTATTATTAGAAAAACAATCAACATCAATGTGCCCTTGGCCAATTACCAAATTTAATGGTTGGTATATTAAAGTTGAAAAACTAAACTGACAGCCATTAGCATCTGTTATTGTTAATGCATAATTGCCTGCAACAAGGTTTACTAAATCTTCAGTCGTTGCTCCATTTGACCAAGAATAACTATAAGGTGCGGTTCCACCAGAGGTTGTTAGTTGAATAGAACCTGTTGATTGTCCAAAACATGGTACATCAGTGATAACTGCAGTAGCCGTTAACGCACTGTCTGGTTCATCAATTAATACGGATATGAATGATTGACAAGTATTAGCATCCGTTACTATGACAAAATAGTTCCCAATTGTCAATCCCGTAGCATCCTGACTAACCTGTCCATTTGACCATGAGTAGGAATAGGATGGAGTGCCTCCTGAAACATTTAGGTCAACCATTCCATTTGATCCACCAAAGCAGGAAACGTCCGTGTGATTCGTCGATAATACAAGGGTGTTAGAAGGGTCTAGAATTGTAATAGCTATTGAATCAGAGCATAAATGATCATCTGTTACAGTACAAAAATAAGTTCCTGCTACTAAATTCTGTATGTCTTGAATCGTTTGATTGTTATTCCAATTGTACGTATATGGACCTGTTCCTCCAGTTACGGTTAAATCAATTGTTCCTTGTAGTCCGCCCACACAAACAGCATCCGTATGTGTTTCGGTTAGAGTAAGGGGTGTAAGAGGTTGCTGAATATTGATTGTTCTATTTCCGATACAACCATTACTATCTGTTACAGTAACATCGTATATTCCAGATGGTACATTCAACAAGTCTTCTTGTAACGAACCATTCGACCATTGGTATGAATATGGAGCTGTTCCTCCATTGGTCATCAGGTTAATTGCTCCGGTTGAATTTCCATAACACAAAACGTCTATCTGAGAATGAATTAAACTAATTGGAGCAGGCTCTGTAATTACTGTGTCTCCAACCAGAATACATCCATTTAAATCTGTTACTGTTAGTTGATAAAAACCAGAACCAATGGCAGGTAGGTCTTCAGTTGATGCTCCGTTATTCCATGAATAATTATAAGGAATTGTTCCGCCAGCTATAGAAGCATCAATATTTCCATCTATACCCCCAAAGCAATCAGGCTCGTCCATAGATAAGGATAAAGATAGAGGAGCAATGGGCTGAGTTATGACTGTTGAAATGGTATAGAGACAATTATTTGCATCTTTAATTTGAACAGTATAATTTCCTATTGTCAAACCGGTTAAATCTTCTGTAACTGCTGAATTTGACCATTGAAAACTATATGGACTTGTTCCTCCAGTGGGAATAAGATTAATAGAGCCTGAATTTCCCCCATGACACAATACCGGCGAGGGATTAATTTGAGCAGATAAAGGGGCTAGGGGTTGTGAAATTGAAACAATCAATGTTGCGGTACATCCTTTAGAATCAGTAACTAATACTGTATAATTACCTGCAACTAAATTGGAAATATCTTGGGTTGATTGTCCACTAGACCATGCATAGGTATAAGGACTTGTGCCTCCTGCAACAGTTAAATCTATACTTCCTGTACTATTTCCATAACAGAGAACATTTACATGGGTTTGTGTTAAGGATAAAGGCGCTGCCGGTTGTGTAATACTGATAGTTGATTGTTTGATACACCCATTCAAGTCGGTGGCAGTGACCGTATATGAACCGGCTGAAAGAGAGTTTATATCTTCAGTTGTTTGTCCAGTTGGTGACCAAGAATAAATATATCCGGGAGTGCCACCTGAGGAGGTCAAGTTAATTGAACCTGTTGATCCGCCAAAACAAGAAACATTGATTTTTGTGTTTGTCAATGTGATAGCTGTAGGTTGTGTCAAAGTAACCGAGCTGGTTTTAATACAGCCGTTTGCATCCGTTATTGTAGCTGTGTAGGTTCCAGGTCCTAAATTAGAAATGGAAGGAGTAGTGGCTCCTCCTGGTGACCAACTAATCAAATAGGGTGTAGTTCCTCCAGAATAGGAAACTGAGGCAGATCCGTCAGAAGCGCCAAAACAACTAATGTTTTTTCCGTTATAATTAGAGGTGATACTCGCCAGTGCTGATAATGCTGTTGGCTGTGTGATGGTATATGTTTCTGTTGCAGTACACGTATGAATATCTGTAGCAGTTACGGTATAAATTCCAGGTGTTAAATTAGTTATTGTGGGATTCGTTGAATTATTGTTCCATAAATAGGTGAAGGGACTATTTCCAATTCCAGCCACTGTTATCGAACCGTTGTTGGAATTGAAGCACAAACTGTTTGATAAATTCTGTAATTGAATACTCGGATTGTTATAAATAATAACACTGTCAAGTAAATTGTTGTAAGTGCAGGAACCATCTTGCAATGAAACACTCAAAGAGTACATTCCTGAATTAATAGCAGTAGCATTGGGAATGGAAATAGATGATGAGTCAGAAATGAAACCATTCGGGCCTGTCCAAGAATAATTAGCATAGGAAGAGTACGGGGCGGATAGTAAGAGATTGTCCCCTATACAAAATGGGGCATTATCGGTAATGGCAATTTGAGGACAATTTGGGGCAAATACTGAAATTAAATTACTAGATGTTGAAGGGCAACCATTCGCATCATATAAATCTGAAGCACCACCATTATTATACGAATTACTCGATATTCCTCCTGTTCCAAATATATAGGCTTTATTTTCAAGGGTGCTATCACAACTTAAAATGACACAATCGTTCACTACCCTCACTCGAAAACGAATCACTGCGCTGTCTGCCCCGGTGGAAGAATTCAACATTAATCCACCAATTGAATTGGTTGCTCCTGAGTTCACGCGAGCTTTGATTATCCGATTGATTGGATCGTACTCAGCTTGATCATCACCTGCGGCATCTGTTTTGGTTCCTGTAAATGGCCCATTTAAATAACTGATTGAGTTTGGTACATAATCCGTACGAATATCAAGCGTATCATTAATAAAGGTATTGAAGGACTGATCAGACCCAATGTTTTTACCTACAATGGTATATTCCAAAATATCATTAGGTTGTGCAGGAGCACCATTTAAATCATTAATGTAGACCGTGGCACGTAAATCCGGCTCATAAATATCAATAGCAGAAGTAATAACCCTTGGTAATATAGCATCTTGAGTTGTTGCTACGCGCACAGTAGCGGTTGTGGCACTATTTGGTAAATAGGTTTGGGTTGAATTGTTTGGGGAAAAAATTCCTGTATCGAATCCAAGTGTGTTATTATAACTAGGAATTCTAAAAGGAGTTAATGCGCCATTGTATGTTAAGGTGCTATTAAAAAAATCGTTGGCATTTCTTAATGGATCTGGCACGTTTAAAAAAGTTCCATTACCATTAAATTGTAATTTATCACCCTGTATCGAACGGTCACCTTCAAATGCAACCACTCCCAATTCAAAACTGACAGGTCCAACAGAAGGGGTGGTAAAACCTGAAATTGGAATATCTAGATTGTTTGTGTTACTCACATAGGCCATACCATCGAATACTGTCAAATTACGCATGGATTGCAAGGAATTTTTGTAAACAACCACAATTGTCCAAGCTCCAAATAAATTATTGGAACCCGTTTGAGAAACAATGTTTGCAACAGTAAATCTGCCATTACCATTGGTGGGCTGAACAAGGGATGTAATATTTTTAAAACAAAAATATCCGGGCATGGCAAAATTGTTATTGCCTGGAATAGTCGTTACATCAAGTAAATTATCAGCAACAAGATTTACGTATGAACCATTATTTACTTTAAGTTTAACTTGGTTCCGAAAAGCATAATTGGTTGTATTTGTATTGATTCGCGCACTCCAGTAAAGACCTGCCCATGTGATTTCGCTGCACATATCAAGATTCAAACTATCACTACTAGACATCCATGTGGCAGAACTATTGTCTGTGTCAACATATCCTAATGTAATTCCACCATCTTGATTATGATTTCCAGCGGGTGGTAATTGATTTTGGTACGTAGAACAATTTGCATTATTTGAGTTGCAAGTCAAAGCAACATTCGATAAATACATTATTCCACCTTTTTGATTTGTTTGATATCGAATATTGAAAGGAGAAACAATTTGGCTGTGTGAAAAGGTTGAAATCATTGATAATAAGACGCTTATCAATATTGATTTTGAAAGTAAATGGGGTATAACGTGTGACAATTTCATTTATGTTGTAAAAAAACGAAAAAAAAGGGAGCTACGTTGCTTTTTTTATATTAAATAAATCAATATTTAACAGCCATTGATTAAAATGGTTTGATATCCTAAAAAATTTCAGTTCACAAATGTTGAAATATGTTAATCATGCAATCAATTCTTGTTATTTTGTAAATAAATACCTTCGAAATCCAAGATTTTGATTAATTTTATAAAAATGGCAGTTTTGCAGATTTATTCTTGCTACTTCGGATTTTTCGAAAAATCAATTTTTATCTATTTTCTCTTCCATTTATGATTCCAACAGTACTAACACATTAATCCGAAATTGAATTTAAATGGGGAGATCACAAGAAACTTTTAACAAAAAGGAAAAAGACAAGAATAAACTTAAAAAACGCCAAGAAAAGTTAATCAAAAAAGAGGAGCGCAAAGCAAACACGAAAGGTGGTGGCTTGGAAAATATGATGGCATATGTGGATGAAAATGGAAATATTTCAGATACTCCGATGGATCCAAAAGTGCGCAAAGCAATTAGTGCCGAATCTATCGAAATAGGGATTCCAAAAAGGGAAGATATCCCTAATGATGGAAAACGTATGGGTAAAGTGGCTTTTTTCAATTCTTCCAAGGGATATGGTTTTATCAAAGATTTAGAAACCCAAGAAAATATTTTTGTACATATCAATGCTGTTTCTGGTGAAATAGCTGAAAATGATAGTGTTACATTCGAAATGGCTAGAGGGCCAAAAGGATGGAATGCTGTTAATGTAAAAAAGAACTAATTTTTTTATATCTATTGACTCAAGTTGTCAATCAATTGAGTGTTCTTTACACTTTAAAATAATTTTAAAAGCTGCATATAATCGGAGTTGAGGTAACTTGACTTCGATTTTTTTTATTGTAATCATTAAAGGTTTTTATTCCATTTCATTTGCAAATCCCTATGATTTTTGAAAATTATTAATGTTTTTTTATTCCTGTTTTTATAATTCAATACGTTAAGAAAGCCTAATCAATTTGAATTTACTAGGTTTTACACTATTTTATCCTTTTTTTATCCCTACCTTTGCCACTAATTTTTAATATAGTATATGACATTTGAAGAACTCGGATTGGATGGTGCGGTTTTGAAGGCATTAGCCGAATTAGGTTTCGAAACACCAACCCCGATTCAAGAACAGGCAGTTCCCGCCTTATTAAATCAACAAAGAGACTTAGTTGGTTTAGCACAAACAGGAACAGGTAAAACAGCGGCTTTTGGTCTTCCCTTAATTAATAATATCAACGCGAAAAAGAGCATTCCTCAAGGGTTAGTGCTTTGTCCAACTCGTGAATTGTGTTTACAAATTACAAAAGATTTGGAGAGCTTTTCCAAATTTATGGAATTAAGTATTGTTTCAGTTTATGGAGGTACAGATATTCGAAAACAAATGTCGGATATAAAAAGAGGTGCTTCAATAATTGTTGCTACACCCGGTCGTTTAATGGATTTAATCAATCGTAGAGCGATTGCTTTGGATGATGTTAAAATAGTGATTCTGGACGAAGCAGATGAAATGTTAAACATGGGATTCAAAGAGGATTTGGATTCTATTTTGAAACAAACACCATCTGAAAAAAATGTTTGGTTGTTTTCGGCAACGATGCCAACAGAAGTATCTCGAATTGCATCGAATTATATGTCTGATCCTTTTGAAGTATCGGTTGGTCATAAAAATCAAAGTAACGAGAATATTGAACACACCTATTATCAAGTAAAAGAAAAAGACCGTTTTGAAGCTGTTAAGCGATTAATAGATTTTAATCCAACGATTTTTGGATTGGTTTTTTGTCGTACGCGAATGGAAACTGCTAGTGTTGCAGAAAAATTAGCGAAAGATGGTTATAATGCAGAGCCTTTGCACGGTGATTTAACGCAAGCTATGCGTGATCGTGTAATGGATCGATTCAGAAAAAGAGAAATCCAATTACTTGTTGCTACAGATGTTGCTGCACGTGGATTAGATATCGACAATATTACACACGTTATCAATTATAATTTACCTGACGATATCGAGAACTATACGCATCGAAGTGGTCGTACAGCTCGAGCAGGTAAAACGGGTAAATCATTGATTTTTATCAATGCACGCGAAACAGGAAAAATTCGTCAATTGGAAAGACAATTGCGTGTTCCGGTAACAAAAGGATTAATTCCTTCCGCTGCTGAAATTTGTGAAGTACAATTAATGCAATTGGTTTCTCGTGTAGAACAAATTGAGGTAAAAGAGAAAGATATCGCTGGTTTCGTTCCGATGTTGTTAGAGAAATTTGAAAATCTTTCTAAAGAGGAAGTGATCAAGAAATTCATTTCGATGGAGTTCAATCGCTTTATAGAATATTACGAGCGAGCAGGAGACTTAAACATCGATGAGCGAGATAAAGGTGGACGCGGTAGAGACCGTGATCGCGATTTTGATGGCGGTGGTTTTGAACGTGGAGGTAGAGAACGAAGAGATAGAAACGATCGAAATGACCGTGGTGGTCGTGTCGGAAATGAAACAGAAGCCGGTAAAACTCGATTTTTTGTAAGCATCGGAAGAGAACAAAATTTTAATCCCGGAGCGATGGTTCGTGTAATTTGTGATGCTACTGGATTGCGTTCTAATTTAATCGGTCGAATTCAGGTGATGGGTGGATTTTCATTCTTTGAAGCCGATTCAGAACACACGAATGCGATATTGAAAAACGTAAATGGTCAAAACTATGAAGGAAACACGCTTCGCGTTGAGGTAACTAAGGAACGTGATGGAGGTGGAGCTTCACGCTCAGGTGGTGGACGCTCTTCAGGTGGATTCTCCGGAGGTGGTAGATCTTTTGGCGGTGGAAGTAGCTTTGGAGAACGTCGTGATAGAGAACGAAAATCAACAGGAGATAGAAAACCATTTGGTGAAAAAAGATCTTTTGGATCAGATCGCGGTAATTCAGGATCTCGAGATAGAAAACCAGGCGGATTCGGAAGAAAACCTAAATATTAACTAAATTTTTTGCGTTTATTATTAATCAGAACAGCGCAAATGTAAAAATCCAATATGGAAATTAGAAACATTGCTATTATTGCCCACGTTGACCACGGTAAAACAACTTTGGTAGACAGAATGATTGAAGCTGGGAACTTCATTAATGAAAGAAATCGTCCAACTGGTGAATTGATTTTAGATAACAATGATTTAGAGCGAGAGCGCGGAATCACTATCGTTTCTAAAAACGTATCAGTTGCTTATAAAGGAACAAAAATTAACATTATTGATACTCCTGGTCACGCCGATTTTGGTGGTGAAGTAGAGCGAGTATTGAACATGGCTGATGGTGTTTGTTTGTTAGTAGATGCCTTTGAAGGCCCAATGCCGCAAACACGATTTGTACTTGGAAAAGCGTTGTCTTTGGGATTAAATCCATTGGTGGTAATCAATAAAGTGGATAAAGAGAATTGTACGCCGGAAGAAGTGCATGAAAAAGTATTTGACTTAATGTTTGAACTTGATGCATCAGAAGAGCAATTAGATTTTCCTGCTATTTATGGTTCAGCAAAAAATGGTTGGATGTCTGATGATTGGAAAAATCAAACAGATAGCATCACACCTTTATTAGATAAAATCATCGATTATTTCAAACCGATCGAAATAGAGGAAGGAAATACACAGTTGTTAATCACATCGTTGGATTATTCTTCTTTTGTTGGTCGAATTGCAATTGGTCGTTTGACTCGTGGTGTAATTAAAGAAAATATGCCAATTCAATTGGCGAAGCGCGACGGAACAATGGAAAAACACCGCATAAAAGAAGTGTATGTGTTTGAAGGATTAGAGCGTAAAAAAGTAGAGTCAGTTCAACCGGGTGATATTTGTGCGATTACAGGAATAGAAGGATTTGATATTGGCGACTCTATTTGTGATGCTGAAAATCCTGAACCGTTGCCAACAATTAGTTTGGATGAACCAACGATGTCCATGTTGTTCTCTATCAATGATTCACCATTCTTTGGTAAGGAAGGAAAATTCATTACTTCTCGTCACATTCAAGAGCGTTTAGAAAAAGAGTTAGAAAAAAATCTAGCGATGCGCGTTGAACCTACAGACAAAGCTGATAAATGGATGGTATTTGGTCGTGGGGTATTGCATTTATCTGTATTGATAGAAACCATGCGTCGTGAAGGGTATGAGTTACAAGTTGGTCAGCCTCAGGTTATTATCAAAGAGATTGACGGAGTAAAATCAGAGCCAATTGAAGAATTGACAATTGATTTACCTGAAAATATGAGTGGTATTGCTGTTGAGGCGGTTACACGAAGAAAAGGTGATTTATTGCAAATGGAAACAAAAGGGGAACGCGTAATCGTTCGTTTTAATATTCCATCCCGTGGTATCATCGGATTGAGAAGTTATTTGTTAACTCAAACTGCGGGAGAGGCAATTATGACTCATCGCTTTTTGGAATACCAACCAATGAAAGGAGAAATACCGGGAAGACAAAACGGTTCTTTGATTTCGTTGGAGCAGGGTACAGCAATTCCTTATTCGATTAATAACTTACAAGATCGTGGAACATTCTTCATTCACCCGAATGAGAATATTTACGAAGGACAGGTAATTGGTGAAAACTCAAGAGCAGGAGATTTGTGTGTCAACGTTACAAAAACGAAAAAATTGACCAATATGCGTGCTTCCGGTTCAGACGATAAAGTACGTATTGCACCACCAAAAGTATTTACCTTGGAAGAAGCGTTGGAGTTTATTCAAGACGATGAATACGTAGAGGTTACACCGAAAAATCTTCGAATAAGAAAAATCTTGTTACGCGAAGCAGAACGTAAAAGAGGTTCAAAAATCGATTAAGAAGTAGTATTTTTTTTCAACTAAGCCGGGTCAATTTGATTCGGCTTTTTTT
>CAZTFG010000027.1:0-27407 GCA_964612725.1 uncultured Lishizhenia sp.
GGTTTACGTACCTGCGGATGACTTAACTGACCCGGCACCAGCAACTACATTTGCTCACTTGGATGCAACTACCGTACTTTCTAGAAAAATTGCTGAATTAGGGATTTATCCTGCTGTGGATCCATTAGATTCTACTTCACGAATTTTGACGCCAGAAATTGTAGGTGACGAACATTATGATTGTGCGCAACGTGTGAAAAACACACTGCAACGATATAAAGAATTACAAGATATCATTGCTATCTTAGGTATGGATGAGTTATCTGAAGAAGATAAATTAGTTGTTCACCGAGCTAGACGTGTTCAACGTTTCTTATCTCAACCTTTCCATGTTGCTGAGCAATTTACTGGTATACCAGGGGTTTTAGTTGACATCAAAGAAACAATTAAAGCATTTAACGCGATTCTTGATGGTGAATATGACAAATATCCTGAAGCTGCTTTTAACTTAAAAGGTGGAATTGCGGATGTTATTGAGGCAGGTGATAAAATGTTAACAGAAGTATAATACCATGTTATTAGTTGATATATTAACACCTGAATCGAATATCTTTAGCGGCGAGGCTGTTTGTGTAACTTTGCCCGGTTTAGATGGTACATTTCAGATTTTGAATAACCACGCACCGATTATTTCAGCGTTAAAAGAAGGTAAACTCATTGTTGAACTTCCAGTGAATTTCAACGCAGAAATAAATAAAAGCAATTTGATTCACGCTACCTCCGATGCAAAAAAGATTGAAATATCAATCGCTGGTGGTGTTGCGGAATTAACCAACAATAAAGTAATTATTCTAGCTGAGTAATTAGATCCTATATGATATAAAAAAAGGAAGTATTTAACTTCCTTTTTTTATGTCTAATATTTTTTAAATCTTAAACTGCCATCTTTGCGAAGCAGTTTAAGATTTGATTTGAGTTTCGATTATAAATTTGGCATTTCTCTCGTAAATGCTGGAATTCCAGTTACATCCATTCCTGTTATAAGTAAATGAATGTCATGAGTTCCCTCATACGTAACTACCGACTCCAAATTCGCCATGTGGCGCATCATTGAATATTCACTCGTTATTCCCATACCACCGTGAATTTGACGTGCTTCGCGTGCAATATTCAAAGCAATCTCCACATTGTTTCTTTTTGCCATTGAAATTTGAGCGCTAGTCGCACGGCCTTCATTTCTCAATTGACCCAAACGAAAAGTTAATAATTGAGCTTTCGTAATTTCAGTAATCATTTCAGCCAATTTCTTTTGAATAAGTTGGAATGCCCCGATTGGAACATTGAATTGAGTTCGTTCTTTTGAATAGCGCAAAGCTTGATCATAACAATCCATGGCAGCACCCAATGCTCCCCATGCAATTCCAAATCTTGCAGAATCTAAGCAACTTAACGGGGCTCCTAACCCACTTCTTCCCGGTAAAATGTTCGATTTAGGAACTTTTACATTATCAAATATCAATTCGCCTGTAGAAGAAGCTCTAAGCGATAATTTACCATGCATTTCGGGTGTAGAAAAACCTTCCATTCCTCGTTCTACTAATACTCCATGAATTCTTCCTGCTTCATCCTTCGCCCAAACAACCGCCACATCAGCAAAAGGAGCATTTGAAATCCACATTTTCGCTCCGTTTAAAATTACGTGATCTCCCGCATCTTTAAAATTAGTAATCATACCACCCGGATTAGACCCATGATCTGGCTCTGTCAATCCGAAACAACCCATCATTTCACCAGTTGCTAATTTGGGTAAAAACTTTTGTTTATGCTCCTCTGAACCGTATTTCCAAATAGGATACATTACTAACGAAGACTGAACAGAAGCGGTTGATCGCAACCCTGAATCGCAACGCTCTAATTCTTGCATAATTAAACCATATGAAATTTGATCTAACCCAGCACCTCCATACTCTTCAGGAATGTACGGTCCAAACGCACCAATTTCACCAAGTCCCGATAATAAATGATTTGGGAAAGTTGCATTTTCATAATGCTCATCAATAATCGGAGAAACTTCACGTTTAACCCATGCACGAGCAGCATCTCTTACTAACTTATGTTCTTCAGACAATAAATCGTCTAACATATAATAATCTGGATGTACGTATTGGTCAGTTTTCATAATATATTTTAAAATGTAGACAAAAATAAGGATATTTTGTTCTAACCACGTTACCCATTCAAAAGTTTTCAGGGGTAAAATTTAAATGTTCTCTTTTATTTTAGTAATCGTCATCCTATTCATTGTAATAGGAATATCTTATTACTTTTGCATATGATTTCTTTAATACAAACAGGCGAGCTAATTCTTAGGAAAACTCCATTCGATTTACCTGTATTGATTTCATTATTCGTTTCTATTTTTCTTATTGGACTTGCTAAAATTAGCCATCAAAAAACACTTGAAACCGCTTTCGGAACACTTTTTTCGATGAAAACCGAAATTTCATTTAACGATTCAGTAAAAATGCACCCAGTTGGGTCTTTTGCACTTATTATTAATTTTCTAGTTGGAATGGCATTAATTACCTTTCTATCCACAAAATCACTTATACAAGATACAACTGCACATTATCTATTTTCGATAGGAATCTCATTGTTACTGCTTCTAATCCATCTCACCGGTATTTATATAGTTGGTTTTATCAGCGGAGCATTAGGCCGTATACAAATCAACCAGATTTTCACTGTTAATTTTCTACATATTGCAGGAATAATAGCTTGTATTATTTCAATACCATGGATTATTAACCCTCAATTAAGTAATTCTTTCACTATTGTAGCAATGGTGTCTTTAGGCGCGCTTTATATTTGGCGCTTGCTTAAAATTTTATCTGTTGCTTTACGAGAAAAAATTCCATTTTATTATTTAATTTTATATCTTTGCACCCTTGAAATCCTTCCAGTTTACGTAAGTGTTGCTGTTTTTTGGAAGAATTTCATTGTTTAGATAACGGTTAATATTTAGAAAATTGGCTATCAAATCAATTTTAGTATCCCAGCCTAAGCCCGAAGGAGATAAGTCTCCTTATTATGACTTGGCGGAAAAATATAAAATCAAAATAGATTTTAGGCCGTTCATAAAAGTGGAGGGAGTTGACTCAAAAGAATTCAGAGCGCAACGAATTAATTTTTCTGATTTTTCCGGAATTATTCTCACATCAAAGGTTGCTGTAGACCATTTTTTTAGAATTGCTGAAGAAATTAGATACGAGGTCCCCGATGATTTAAAGTATTTCTGTATTTCTGAAGCAGTAGCATTATATCTTCAAAAATATGTTACCTATAGAAAACGTAAAATTTTCTTTGGGAAACAAACAATTGAGCAACTGGCAGATGTAATGAAAAAACATAAGAATGAAAAATTTCTTCTGCCTTGTACCGATATTTTAAGAGACAACATTCCAATAACTCTTGAAGAACAAAAAATTGAATTTTCTAAAGTTATTTTATATAAGACTGTTGCGGCGGATCTTTCAGATTTAGAAGATGTAAAATACGATTTATTGGTGTTTTTTAGTCCAGGAGGTATCGAATCTCTTTTCAAGAACTTTCCTGATTTTGTTCAAGAAAAAACATGTATTGCTGCGTTCGGAACTACTACTGCACAAGCTGTACTGAAAAACAACCTTCGACTTGATTTACACGCTCCTCAGCCTAATGCACCTTCGATGGTAGGAGCCATTGAATTGTTTATTAAGGAAAAATTAAAAAAAGGGTAATTTAATCATTCTTAAAAAAAGGATGTAACTTTTTTTCGAGCCATTTCATTACTTTTGCAACGCAGCAATCAACACGCAAAGCAAATTAGTAATTACCTAATCTTAACCTGTATATGAAACAACTTATTCATGACTTCCCAAGACACATTGAGGAAGCATTCGCAATTGCTGAAAAATCAACTTTTCAACAACCAACTACTGCTATTCACAATATCATTATTTGTGGTATGGGCGGTTCAGGAATTGGAGCTAAAATCGTTTCCAACTGGGTGCAAAATGAAATTAAACTTCCAATAACGTTAGTAACAGATTATACCTTACCAAGTTTCGCATCAGTTAACTCACTTGTCATTGGCTCATCCTATTCTGGAAACACGGAAGAAACCATGATGTCACTTGAAGAAGCAAAAGCATTAGGCGCTCACATTATGTGTGTGTGTAGTGGAGGGAAAATGGAACAATTTTGTCGTGAAAACAACTATGATTGCGTTCTTGTACCAGGTGGAAATCCACCTAGAAGTACTTTAGCATTTTCATTAGTTCAATTGTTAAACATGCTACACTCACTTGGCTTTATAGGAATAGATACATTAAACCAAATGAAAGCGGCAAAAAACCTTTTAACTGAAAATTTAACAGAAATTCAGACGGTTGCCCAAGAGGTATCTGCACATTTATATGGTAAAATAGGGATTCTATACGGTGAAACAAAATATGAAGGTGTTATCGTAAGAGCACGCCAACAGTTTAATGAGAACTCTAAATACCTTTGTTGGCATCACACGATTCCTGAGATGAATCACAATGAATTAGTTGGTTGGGGAGGAGGAGATGCTCGTTTTGCACCTATATTTTTTGAAACGAGTGATGTTCATCCCAGAAATAAAAAACGTTTTGAAATCACCAAAAAAGCAACGGAAGATAAGTGTGGGAAAATTCTTTCCATATCATCCAAAGGAGATTCAATGGTTGAACAATCACTTTATTTGATTCATATTGTTGATTGGGCATCGTATTATCTATGCGAAGCAAATAATCAGGATATTATTGATATTGAAATAATTGATTACTTAAAAGGTGAACTTTCTAAATTCTAAAGAATGTTGCCTAGCGTAACCTGTCATTATTTAGGGGAAATTGATTACAAAGAGGCATGGGAGTTTCAAGAAAAACTATTTCAAGAAGGCATTCAACAAAAAATTGCTATTCGAAATGGGGAAAGTTCTCAGCCTCCGCAAAATCATTTAATTTTTTGTGAACACCCACATGTATTTACCCTAGGTAAAAGTGGAGATCGCGAAAATTTATTGATTGATCAAACAGAATTAGATGATAAAGAAGCTCAATTTTATCAAATAAATCGTGGCGGGGATATTACTTATCATGGACCAGGTCAATTGGTTGTATATCCTATATTTGATTTGGAACAGTTTTTCACTGATATTCACAAGTACATGCGCTATTTGGAAGAAGCAGTCATTCGTACAATTGCTAAATATGGTGTTCAAGGTGATCGCTTCGATGGATTGACGGGAGTATGGCTGGAACCATCAACTCCTCAAGCTCGCAAAATCTGTGCAATGGGAGTCAAAAGTTCAAGGTGGATGACTATGCATGGTATTGGTTTTAATGTATGTACCGATTTAAGTTATTTTAATCACATTGTACCTTGTGGCATTCAAGATAAGGCTGTGACATCGCTCGAAAAAGAATTAAACCAATCGGTTTCAGTTCAGGAAATTATTCCACTATTATTAAAGGAATTATCTGAACTCTTTGGCTTTGAAATAAATGTAAAAGCATGAAAAAGTATGCAAAAAAAATAGGGCGTATTCTTGGGTTTTCATTTTTATTTTTCCTTATTGTAGGTAATCTTTTTATTGTATTATCCGGAAGATATTATTTGTATAGTGCGATTGCTAAGACCTATTTACGGGGTGAATCAGGTCCTGGAATTTATGACCTTGACTTATTTTCAAAAACTACGATTCATACAAAAAACACACCTTTCATTTGGAAAAACCACAGTAAAATAAACCCCTACAAATGGAATAATGAAGAATTGGTTTATCATGAAAAATGGGGTACAACCGCCTTTTTAGTTATTCATAAAGATTCGATTCTCTATGAAAAATATTGGGGTGAACACAATAAAACAACAGTTTCAAATTCTTTTTCAGCAGCCAAAACTATCGTAGCTTTATTAATTGGTATTGCATTAGATGAAGGACATATTAAAAGCTTGGATGAACCAGTGGGTAACTACATACCTGAATTCAACAAGTTAGGTAGGCATAAAGTGACGATTCGACATCTCTTGCAAATGTCTTCCGGATTAGATTGGGAAGAAAGCGGTAGCAACCCCATTTCTGAAGCTGCTGAAGGCTATTTCACCTCTGATTTATACCCATTAGTTACCCGACAATTAGTGGTTGAAGAGCCTGGAAAACGATTCAATTATCAGAGTGGCAACTCCCAACTTTTGGGAATTATAATTGCAAATGCAACCAAAATGAATTTGTCCAAATATATGGAAACCAGACTTTGGAAACCCATTGGAGCAAGTTCTTTTGCTTATTGGAGCACCGATCAAGAAAATGGCGTAGAAAAATCTTTCTGTTGTTTTTATGCAACAGCGCGTGACTATGCCTTACTTGGACGTTTATTATTGAACAAGGGTAATTGGCAAGGTAAACAACTAATTTCAGCCAAATACATGGACGAATTAATCTCTCTTCCAAATTTAAAAATGAAAGAAGGAATTCCAAATTTTCGTTATGGTTTACACACCTGGGTGTACCAGAACAACAATAATCCCGTTTATTATTTTCGTGGATTCCGCGGGCAATACATTATGACCGTTCCGAAAGATGACTTAATCATTGTTCGACTCGGAATGAAAAGAGAAGACGATTACAAAATAAATGAAATTCAAACCAACAGAAAGGAATTACCCAAACAAATTCAAGAAAAAATTGGTCATTCACCAGATGTATTTACGTACATTAATCATGCATATTCCATTATTAATTCAATAAAATGAGAGAAGAATTAAAAAGCCCGATTGTTGAAAATGTTGCAGTTGCCGTGGTGCAGCAAATAAATACAGAAAATCATCCTGAGTATTTGGTATATCTTTTAAATCTGCGTGAGGATATAATGGAAGGAATTATCATCAATAGCACTGGGTATGGAGAAAATGCCAATACTGGTGAGAAAATTAAAACTTCCACATTACGCCATTGCATCGAGGTACTTTTACCGAATGAGGCGGCAAAAATTGAGCCTATTATGGAAGATGTTTTTGGGATTTTTAATGAATATTGGGTAAGTTTTTGGGTAGATGACGTCTTGTATGACAAGAAATTTGTATTCCCGCCAGAAACTATTTGTGAAAAAAACTTGAAGGAAATAAGCCTTTTAGGTGCAAAAGGAATAATAATTCAATAATATGCTAAAGAATATTCGGATTTTTTTAACCTTCCTTGTATTCAATTTTGGAGCGCTTGGCATTGGAAGTGTCTTGATGGGGAGTAGTCCGCTTGAAAACACATGGTATCAGGAATTAAATTTAGCTCCTTGGACCCCTCCAGGATGGGTTTTCGGGGCAGCATGGACAACCATTATGATACTTTTCGCCTTGTACATGACGGTCATTTTTAGAAAAAACCCAACTAAGCAAAATGGATTAATCTATGCAATTCATTTACTTTTAAACATTGGCTGGAATCCGGTATTTTTTCAATTTCATCAACTATTCTCCGGACTTGTGATTTTGATAGCTTTATTCGTTGTGATACTTCTAACACATCATAAAAATTTTAAATGGAACGATAAGAGCATACTGTTAATTACCCCCTACCTCATTTGGTTGTGTATTGCTTTTTCATTGAACTTTTATGCTTTTTTATTCAATTAATCTATTCTTCCAACTCGGCGTTTGAAATAAAGTAGTAATAAATAAAACGCTATTTATAATGGGGAGAAGTAAAATGAAAATGGGTAAGAATAACCATATTCTCAATTCTTTTTTAGCGTAATAAAAAGGAAATAAGCAAAACCCATCTATTATTATTTTGATTAGGGCGAAAAGGAGTGCTATTCGCAAAGAAAAATATGCGAAAGAAAGGTACAAACCAGCCCAAAAACCAATGGATAAAAAAAATTGAATCAAAATCAATCGATTAGAAAATGTATCAGCCACATGCCTAGTTTTACTAATCCATCGCGTGCGTTGTGAAATAAATTCTTTAATCGAATTTGCCGCTGGTGTTTTTACCTCGAGGTGGATAGAAGAATTCATCCAAATATTTTTACCCGCTGCATGCATGGCTTTAAGTAAATAAATATCGTCACCACTCGATTTTTCAAAATAATCTGAGTGTTCAACCACTTCTAGATAAGCCTCTTTTCGAAAAAGTAAATTAGCCCCACTACATAGAATAGGTCTTTTGCATCCAGCCGCGGCAATATTAACATGGTTGGCCAACACGACATCTTGCTGAAAAAGTTGAGCAAAAAAATTCTTTGCAACATGCTCAACGGGAAAGATGATCAAATCAGCCGGTGCGGTCTCTGAAATATATTGAAAATAGGTTGAATTGAACCAAACATCAGCGTCCATTGTTAAGACAAACTCTGTGCAAGCATGTTTAATTCCATAGGAGATAGCTCTTTTTTTGCCTTGTTGATCTTTTGGTAAATGAATCACTTGGAACCCTTTCACATTGATATTTTCAACAATTAATCGATCAGATTCATCCGTTGAATGATCATTTATAAAAATATAGTTCGCTGGTTGTATCGAAGATGCTTGAATAGCCTTTAATAAAGGTAAAATTCGTGATGCTTCATTTCTAAATGGAATTATTACGGTTAATTGGTCTAAGTTAATGTTACCAAGTTCATCCTGTTTTTTATTCTTAAATTTTAGTTGACCCACATAAATCCACCCAATCATAAAACTTGCATGAATAAATAAAAACCCAACTATAAATAATGAAATAAAAGTCATTTCTTAAAGATATTTATCAACCAAGCAATTATTGTTGGAAACAAGCCATTAATAATCCAAACAAAAAATGAAGCCAGTAAAATTGGATGTGCTGCATAATTACCTAATTGAAAAACCGCAACGGTTATAGATTCTCTAATAAATAACTTTCCCAAAAACAAGGAGGGAGACAAGGTTACCGAAAGATAACTCAACCAAATCCAAAGGAGCAATTCTAAAGAAAAGACAACCCCAAAAACTTGCAGGATAAATACAAACTGTGTAGTAAAAACAATCATTCTTACTGTACTTAAAAATCCAATTTTCAGCAGGTATTGAAACGCAGCACTCGATTTTATTTCGGTATAAAAAAGGGCTGGAATTTTGTTTCTTAAATAAGAACGAAATCTCGGGAGCAGCCAAATCATACAAGCCAAAATCAAAACTCCAATTACTGTACTTATGATAAAAAGCGACCCCTGACCTAACACAACAATCGCAAGCATTCCACACAAAATGGTGATTATAAATTGAATGCCATTCGTAATCTGATTCCAAGCAATAAACGACACCCTGACAGCCGGATCAAAATACATGATTCGACCTACAAAATTTGTTGGGATTCCTGGAATCACGAAATCAGAAACCATACCAGCCGTAAAAGATTCCACTAAATGAGTACTAGGAAGTTTTAAAAAATTCAATTGCAATTGCCATTTCTTAAATTCCATAAACCAATTCACAGGCATCAAAATGATTACAGGTGCTAACCATATCCAATTGGCATAAAACTCCAAACGGATAGGCATTCTTCTAACTTGGTAAAGAAATAATAGGAAGAACAATCCAAACAAGATAGTATGCAAGGCTATTTTCGAACGAGAAGACAAACTAAATGACACTATTTCTTTTTTACAAAAATACACTTTCAAGAAACATAAAAATGGTATTTGAAGTTGATTTTTTAATCGTATACAGCATCTATCAACTCATTAACAAGCTGTTAATCAAGTTAAAAAAAATTCCGATATTTGAAAAAAATTAGTTTATGGTGTTTTTTCGCTGGCTTTTTGTTATTTGTTTGCTGTTTCAATTTGATTTACGCGCCCAAACCTTAGTTTTTGCTGAATTAACTGGTTCTCCAACAATGAACACAACAGGTTGGAATTTAGCAGGAGCATCCTATGCGGGAGATACAGGAGGAGATGCAAATGCAGATAATGATGAATTGATTTTAACAGATAATATTGGTAATTCAAGTGGCGCCATTTTTTATAGTCAACCTTTAGATTTAGCAACTTGTTATGAATGGAACGTTCAATTTGATTTCCGCATGGCGGATGGAAACAATGCTGATGGAATTGCTTTTTGCTTTTTGGATGTACCACCAACGGGATATGTTAGTGGCGGAGGGGTTGGAATTCCATCTACAGCCAATGGAGTAAAAGTTGTTTTTGATTCATATGATAATGGGTGTGGAATGAATCCCGAGATCCAAATAATGAACGGGCTTGGTTACAATGAATGTGATCCCAATGTTATTCGTGTCACAAATACAAGTGGAGGAAATTTAGACTTCATAACCGATGCCTCATATAAAACGGCTATTATTAATTATAGTTATGGGAGCCTTACGGTAAATGTAAATGGTCAGCAATATTTAGTGGGAAACTATAATTTAAATTTTGTGGGCTACTTAGGTTTTACAGCTAGTACGGGTGGGTCCAATGATAGGCATTCCATTCGCAACGTAATAGTTTCTGCTGATGTAGCCACTTCAGATGCAGGAATTGACGTATCGACTTGCACCGGAGAAGCAGTACAAATTGGAGCCCTTAACAATCCAAATTACCTATATGACTGGGGCGCAACCCCAGGACTTAGCTCGTCTTCGATTTCTAATCCTTCAGTGACGTTGACAAATAATGGAACTACTCCTATTACAGAAACATATACCGTAACAACCACATTAGCATCAAATCCAAATTCTTGTCCTACCCAAGATAGTGTAGTAGTTACTATTCTTCCAAATACGACAAGTACCGTAGACGCAAGCATTTGTAATGGAGCAAGTTATACCATTGGAGGGCAGTCATTTTCAACAGCTGGTATTCATCAAGCGGTTGTAAATGGTGTAAACGGGTGTGATTCTACCATAACACTAAATCTGACGCTTATTCCGAATATTCAAACAGATTTAACAGAGAGCATTTGTCAAGGTTCAAGTTATACATTTGGAAATCAAACGTTAACTAACACAGGAAATTATTCTCAAACCCTTCAATCAGTTGCTGGTTGCGATTCAATTGTGAACCTTACCCTTACTGTAAACCCTATTCTTAGTTCAACCCAAATCGAAACCATTTGTGATGGCGAATCTGTTACCTTTTATGGGCAAACACTATCCGTAGCAGGCTCCTACAACCACACCCTTCAGGCAGTAAATGGCTGTGACTCAATTGTTACATTAAACTTAATCGTAAATCCAATTCCTAGCCCTCCATCCATTATATCTAATAGTCCCCTAGAATGTCCAGGTGATGCGCTAATTATGGTGGCGGAACCGATAGTGGGTGCCTCATATAGTTGGAGTGGTCCGGGAAATTTTTCTTCTACGGACAATGAAGTATCTTTAATAATTGACAATCAAAATACCGGAACTTACTTTGTAAGTATCTATCTGAATGGTTGTCAATCACCCAATGCACTAGAGGTAATAAGCATTGCCAATTCTGGCGTTTCGGATAATTTTGTTGTGCCGAATGTACTTACTCCAAACAACGATGGAGTAAATGAAGAGATTGAATTTAACACCTTGTTTTCAAGTTGTATTCCCTTTCATTTTCAACTTGTTAATCGATGGGGAAATCTTGTTTTTGAACAAGAGAATGGGGGTGATTCGTTCAAAGGAAATACAATAGACGGTAAAAAATTAGAGGATGGAATCTACTTTTATAAATTAGTATTCGATCAATACGAAAAATCAGGTTTTATTCATATCCTACGATAAAGCAAAGTAACCATAAACTATTTGTACCTTTGGGAGGTTTAACTGTATTCATTCATTGAATTTTAATTGGCTCCTTGGAACGTAGAATTGGTTTAGATATAATGCGCATGGCTGCAATACTTATTGTAGTACTAGGTCATACTTCCATTCTATTAGAAGGAACAGCACTTAAAGATTTTCCATTTTTCAAACCAGTAGATGGTGTTGATTTATTTTTTGTTTTAAGTGGGTTTTTAATTGGGGGAATTATGCTCCGAGAATTCAACAAGTCCGATGGCTTGTCTACACTTTTTACTTTCTGGAAAAGAAGATGGTTCAGAACCCTACCCTTGTATTTTTTAATCCTAGGCTTGAATTACCTGGTTGTACAAAACGGTTGGATAAAAGGCGATATTCGTCAAGCAAATTGGTCGTTTGTATTATTTATGCAGAATTTATACGAGCCATTTGTAGATTTTTTCTGGGAATCTTGGAGTTTAAGTGTGGAAGAATGGTTCTATTTAACCTCACCCATTCTGTTCTTTTTATTTTTAAAATTCCTTTCGAAAAAAAGTGCGTTTTTACTCACGATCATCCTGATGATAGCTTCCAGTATACTTTTTCGTTATACACACACAACCCCAAACATGGACTCATTTTTCTTTGACATTACGTTTAAAAAAGTGGTTCTTATGAGGTTGGATAGTATTGCATTCGGCCTATTTTTCGCATGGCTATATTCCTATTATTCTGAATTGTTTTTACGGTACAAGTACATACTTCTTCTCCTTGCAATATTAATTTTATATTATCAGCGAACTATTGACTTAGATGTTACGTCTACATATGCGCAAGTGGTTTATTTAACTTTATCTCCTATGGCACTAAGTTTGTCCATTCCTTTTTTCTATTCAATTGAAATTAAGAAAAATCTATTCACGCATTTTGCCACCTTCATTAGTAAGATATCGTACTCCATGTATCTAATTAACCTTGCGTTAGTTATTGAAATCATTCATATTAATTACAACTCTACCAGCGGAATAATTCAATACCTAATCGCCTGGTTTTGTATCATTTTAGCATCTTATCTTCTTTATCATTATTTTGAAAAACCTATAATGAACCTACGAGATAAAAAAATCTTAACAAAAAATTGAAAAGACATTTATGAAAATACTTATTTCCTTATTTCTAATCGTTTTTCCCATTCTTCTATTTGGTCAAAACTCACTTAATACCATCGGTGCAGGTGCACGGTATGTTGATATAGGAGATTTAGATATTTCAGGCTCTCAAATAACGGTGGAGGCCATTATTCGAAAATCAAATACTACTGTTTCAAACATCATCTCCAAACACACAGGTGCGGCAGATGCAAATTATTTATTTCGTCCTACTCTATTCGGTATTACCACAACTACAGGTTTTTATTTTTGCACAAATCCCATTGTGTTACCTTTAAATGAATGGTACCATATTGCAGCAACTTATGATGGAACATTGATAAAATACTACGTGAACGGCTGTAAAGTAAACGAATTACCAGCAACAGGTGATTTGGTACAGAATAATTTAATTACTGCCATTGGTGCGCGTCCAGGAAATGCTGTTCCCGTTGAACATTTTAGAGGAAATATTGACGAAGTGCGTATTTGGAACATCGTTAGAACCGAAACGGAAATACAACAAAACATGAATTTTCTTCTTCCAACAACTCAACCCGGGTTATTGGTATATTATAAATTTAATAACAATTACGTGAATAGTCAAGGGAATGTAGCATTCAACGGAACCCCACAAGGCACACCTTCATTTGATGTAGAAGCACCTCTTTTTATTCCACTAATTTTAATTTCAGCAGTTGCTACGGATGCCACTTGTTTTGGTTTTTATGATGGATCAGTTGTAATTACAGCAGCAGGTACAGGAGCACTTACCTATTCCATTGATGGAGTTACCTATGGTTCGGCAAGCACCTTCTCCAATTTACCCGCCGGAACTTACACTGCCTATGTGAAAAGCCCTCAAGGATGTATTGTTTCACAGCCTTTTACTATTGGTCAACCGGCCCAAGTCCCCACTCCTGTGATTCATTACCCTAGTCCATTGTGCGAAACAGACAGTCTTATTTTGAGTATTGATTCTCTGCCGAATGCAAGTTGCACGTGGACTGGACCCAATAATTTTTCAACTTCCATTTTAGATACAATTATTCCGAATGCTTCAGTCATAAATAGTGGTAATTACAGTGCGTTTTTCACCCTCAATGGATGCAATAGCGACACGTTGGTTCAACCCATAACAGTTAATCCAATTTATGACATCAATATTGACACTACAATTTGTTCAAATGAAAGTTATTCACTTGGAAATCAAAACTTAAATTTGCCTGGCACCTATACCCTAGCCTTGCAAACAATTGCAGGTTGTGATTCCATTATTCATTTAACCCTACATGTTAATCCTGCTTATTCATTTGTAAGAGACACTTCCTTGTGCGAAGGGGAATCGTTTACATACCAAGGTCAGACATTAAATAGTACTGGAACTTATCCTTTTTATCTTCAAACTACACTTGGATGCGATTCTACCATTACATATAATTTAATTGTTTATCCAATTCCTGCACCTCCTATATTGTCTTCAAACAGTCCCGTGGAATGTCCTGGAGATATTATTAATTTCCAAGCGGACAGTGTTAGCGGTGGAACATTCTCATGGACTGGACCCAATAATTTTATATCCTCCACTATCTCCAATTCATTCTCATTTGATATTGAAGATATGGGTATTTACAGTTCAACTGTCACCGTGAATGGCTGTGAATCACCTAATTCATCCATTGATTTATCGATTTTGAAAATTTTCACCTTTGATGATTTTGAATTCCCCAATGTTATTACACCAAATGGGGATGGAATTAATGATAATTTAGACCTAGAAAACTATTTTGAGACGTGCCAAGAATACACATTTTACGTATTCAACAGATGGGGTAATTTGGTTTATCAACAACAGAATACAGGAACGCCATTTGAAGGATTAACCCTTGATGCAGCAACCTTAGTGGATGGGGTTTATTTATACAAATTAAGCTATGAAAAGGGCGAGAAAAATGGATACATCCATGTAATTAGATAAAAAGTAAAGACAAATAAACCAGGCATTACTGTTATCGGATGAATTAATAACATTCCATTGTAAAGAATATCTAAAACAATCCCTTTCATTCCACAGGAAAAAGATTAATTTTGAAGTTGTCATAATACACATCATGCATGTCAATTGAAATTAATAATCTGTTCAAATATTACGGACAACAAGCTGCAGTTAAAAATGTAAGTTTTTCTATTCCGAAAGGCCAAGTAGTAGGGTTTTTAGGTCCAAATGGGGCGGGAAAATCTACCACAATGAAAATCATTACAGGCTTTATACCTGCTTCTGAAGGAAGTGTTTCGGTTTGTGGAATTCCAGTTGACACATCCAATTTAAAAACCAGACAAAAAATAGGATATTTACCGGAGAGTAATCCCTTATATACGGATATGTATGTTCGAGAATACTTAGAATTTGTGGGTAGAATTTACAAAATCAAAAACCTGAATCAACGGGTTAGTGAAATGATCGACCTAGTTGGTCTTGGTGTTGAACAACATAAAAAAATTGAAGCGCTTTCAAAAGGATATAAACAACGCGTTGGACTTGCACAGGCAATTATTCATGATCCCGAAGTATTGATTTTAGACGAACCCACTTCAGGTTTAGATCCAAATCAACTTGTTGAAATTCGTGAACTAATCAAAAATATCGGAAAGGAAAAAACGGTATTGCTTTCCACGCATATCATGCAAGAGGTGGAAGCTATTTGCCAACGCGTGTTGATTATAAAACAAGGTGTTCTTGTTGCAGATAATATCTCAAGCGAAATAAAATATACAGATAATAAACAAACCGTTTTTGTTGAATTCAATAAATCAGTAAGTAAAACTGAGCTTCAAAAAATTAAAGGAGTTCAAGCTGTTCGTAAATTTGAGCAAGGTTGGTTACTTGAAGCAAGTGAGCAAGTGGATTTACGTCTAAACATTGCCGAATTTGCACAACAAAATGGAATATTGCCGCTTACCTTAAAATTAGAGGCCAAATCGCTCGAAGAATATTTTAAGGATTTGACTAAAAACTAAGTTAAAAAAGGCTTTTATTTTGTAAATTCGTGCCATATCCATCAAGTATGATTATTGGCATTTGCGGAGGAAGTGGTTCAGGAAAAACTACTCTATTAAATCGGTTAAAAGAAGAATTTCATCATTCAAACCCATCGGTTATTTCTTTGGACAATTACTATTTACCGATAGAACAACAAGAAAAGGATGAAAACGGAAAAGTTAACTTTGATTTACCTACTGCTCTTGATCGCGAAAGAATAAGTAGTGATTTGACTAAAATTAGAAATGGTGAAAGCATAACCTTAAAAGAATATCATTTTAATTCACCGCCGGATTTAATCAATTACATTACGATTCATCCATCAGAAATTCTCATTATTGAGGGGCTTTTTATTTTACATTATGAAGAAATTAGGAAGTTTTTAGACCTTACTATTTTCGTTAAACTCGACCCAGAAATTCAATTACAACGCAGGATATTACGTGATAGTGAAACACGTGGCTATGCACTGGATGACATCTTGTATCAATGGGAAAATCATGTATTACCCTGCTATGAGAATTACATTCACCCCTATCAACAGCATGCTCATTATTTCTTTCGGAATGATGAATACATTGAAGAAGATTTTGAACTCCTTAAAATGGGAATTTATTCTCAATTAAGAGACAAATCAACTATGAAGACACATTGAGAAGTCTTATAATAAAATATAAATCATACTTTATTTCGCTTGCGTTCTTTATTGCTTATGCCATAAGTTACTCAATCATATTTTACCAAAATAACCAGGAAACAACCCAGCGATTGACCACCAAGCTCAATGAAATTGAGACCAAACTAGATCGTATTGCTGAACTTAAATTGAAGGAAATTGTCCGCTACGGAACCCATAAATCGTGGCTTGAACAAAACACCGACAGTCGATATGCCATTCATATTTACAAGAATGATTCTTTACTTTATTGGAATACCAATCAATTGCCAGTAAGCAGATTTGCAGACATACATTTCCCTAGTGAAGGCATTAATCATTTACAAAATGGATGGTATTTAACTAAAACGAAATCTGCTAATGGGTATATCGTAGCTGCTTCTTTTTTGATTAAAACGGAATACCCCTATCAAAATGAGCATTTAATAAATGGATTTTCGAAGGAGTTGAAGATTCCAATTGCCGCTCACATGGTTATAGATAAAGAATCTCCTCTTCGAATTGTAGACAGTAAAAAAAATTACCTCTTTAGTATCGAACCGTTTGAAGAACAAATTCCGCAAGATAGTCAATCATTCATTCTTCTTTTCTTATTAATTGCAGCCATCGGTTTTTTGGTCATCGCTCTTTTTTCAAGCTTCAAACAAAGTAAATTAAAATATGCGTGGATTTTCCCACTCATCCTGGTCCTACTCAGAATTATATCACTCGGATTTTCAAAAAGTTTCTTCACCAATGATGTTGCGATTTTTAGTGAAAGTCTATTTTATATGAATCCCCTTTTTCCAAATTTCTATGAATATTTAATTAACGTATTTGTCATTACTTTCTTGACAAGTTGCCTCGTTTATTACATTAAGCAAATTAAACGGAATACGTTTTTTACAGTTAGCGGATTATTTATATTATTAATTGGATCCTTCGCGTTTTGGTTTTTTATCCTATTTGTAACGGATAGCCTAGTTATTAACTCAACTATTCATTTGTTAACGGATCAGTTTTTTAAACTAAACCTCTTATCCTATCTAGCACTATTTTCAATTGGTATATTATTTTTTAATTATTACTCCATCCTAGCGTATTCCGTTGATGCATTTGAGCGAATTGGGTATAAGCGAAGCCATCTAGGACGTTTCCTATTTTTAATAGGCGTTTTATTTGTCATCAGCAGTTTAGTTTTCACAAAATATCACCTTGTGGGGATTTTCATTCCGCTAATCGTTTCACTTTGGTTGGTTTTCACTCTTCGTAAAAAACCTGTTTTTATCACCACTGAAATAAATGGATTGTTTCTTTTAATGGTCGCTGCTATTTTCATTGCAGTTAATCTCACCTGGTCTAATGAAGTAAAAATGAAACAGGATCGAGAAGTCTTGGCTCAACAATTGGCTTCGGAAAAACAAGTAGAAACAGAAAAAGAATATGTTGAAATAGCAAGAAAAATAAGTTCCGAACCATTTTTAAATCGAATATCAAAGTCCACAGATGGAATGGATTTAAGGGATTTTGAATATTCAATGGAACGAAAAATCTTTACCGGGTATTGGGAAAAGTACGATATGAATTTCAATCTTTTTGATTCGAATGGGCGGTCGGTTATTACCAAAGATAATTTACAATTCAAAGATTTATCACTCTTGATTCGAGACCATTGTGAACGATCCAAAATTGATAGTAATATTTTTTATGTCACCGATTACACGAGTCAACTGAGCTATGTCATTTTGCAACCTTTCTTTAATGCGGATAGTAATAAATTCTACCTATCAGCTACTTTAAAATCAAAAAAAATACCAGAAGGAATTGGCTTTCCACGCTTGCTAATCTCCTCAAAGGCTAGTGTATTGGAGTCCTTAGAAAAGTTTTCAATAGCCAAGTATCACAATAGAAAATTGGTGTCAAAATATGGTGAATTTGGTTATCCTTCCTCACCTTTTCTACTTCCGGAAAAAGCTAAAAAAGGATACATTACCTTCGGAGGATATACTCATTATGTATTCAAACAAACTAAAAATGATGCGATTATCATTTCTTGTAAAATATATACTTTTCTCGATGTTTTAACCTCATTCTCTTATGTCTTTACATTTTTTGGATTGGTTTTACTGCCATTTTATTTATCACGGAATGGGAAGTTTTTCTTTAAAAACACCATTTCTCTCGCACTAAAAATTCAATTGCTTTTAGTTGGCATTGTTTTCTTTTCGCTTTTTGCCTTTGGTTGGGGAAGTGGCATTTTTGTACGAAATCAATATAATAAATTCACCAATAATATAATTAATGAAAAACTAGTTTCACTCGAAACCGAGTTACGAAACAAAATTGGTGACATGAATTACCTTGACGTGGATGAAAATGGAAATTATGTAAGCTATTTATTAACTAAATTATCCAAGGTTTTTGTGACTGATATAAATTTATATGATCCAAATGGGCACATATTAGCCACTTCCAGACCCAAGGTTTTTAATATTGGATTGATTGGTGAACAGATGAATACACAAGCGTTTAACCAATTGAAAATTCAAAATAAAAGCGAGTATATTCATCAAGAGAATATAGGTGAACTCAATTATATTTCAGCGTATTTACCTTTTTTTAATTCGGATGGAAAACTCCTTGCTTTTGTAAATTTGCAGCATTTTGGACAACAACAAGAGGTTGAAAATCAGATTCAACAATTTTTGGTCGCAATTATCAATGTATTCATGTTATTGCTTGCCATATCCATTATTTTGGCGATTATTATGTCAAATTGGGTAACCAAACCGCTTAGACTACTTCAAACCAATCTTTCACTCATCCGATTTGGTAAAAAAAATCAAATGATTGATTATGACAAAAATGATGAAATCGGTGTTCTCGTAAAGGAATATAATAACAAACTGAAGGAATTGGAGCAAACAGCTGATCAATTAGCTAAAAGTGAACGGGAGTCAGCATGGCGAGATATGGCGAAACAAGTGGCGCATGAAATAAAAAACCCCCTTACTCCTATGAAACTGAGCATCCAGCAAATGATGCGCGTATTTGAAAAAGAAAATCCAGAAGCTAAAGTAAAAATAGAACGCCTCGCCAATTCATTGATTGAACAAATTGATGGTCTAACAAAAATCGCTAATGAATTCTCAAGTTTCGCCAAAATGCCTTCACCCGTGCTTGAGAAAATAGAACTTATTGAAATTTGTAGGAATGTTATTGCTGTATTTAGTCAGGAAGAATTTTTAATTACATTTACATCCAATCAAAAACGTGTAATTGTTTCTGCAGATAAAGATCAATTAATTCGGGCGATCAATAACTTACTAAAAAATTCCATTCAATCATTTGTCCCTCATCGAAAAGGAGAAATTAACGTATTGGTAGAAGTTACGTTGAATACGTGTAGCATTCAAATCAAAGACAACGGAAGTGGAATTTCTTTGCACGAACAAAATAAAATTTTTACGCCTTATTTTACAACCAAATCAACTGGAACGGGAATTGGTCTTTCAATTACAAAGCAAATTATAGAAAATCATAACGGAACAATTAAATTCGAAACAACTGAGGATGCTGGCACAGTTTTTACCATAGAACTACCTTTAACCAATGTTTCAATCACGTAACTTAAAAATAATCAGTAATATTACACTCCTAAAAATTTAATATGAAATACATTAATTTAATCTTCATTCTATGGCTTTTTGTTGGCTGTAACAATCAAAAAGAGGTGGCAAATAATTTCTCTGAAACGAGTGTAGACAACTCGGCAGAAGCAATATCGGCTGCGGAGGAAGAATTTGAAGGAGAAGAACCTTATGATGGGCCGATTGACATAGAGGATTTAGATCCAATATATAATTCGAGTAGAACCTTAAAAAATGACATTATTCACACGAAACTTGAAGTGAATTTCGATTGGTCAAACTCAACAATGAATGGAATTGCCACTATCACAGCTAAGCCCCATTTTTACGAAACCGATAGCCTCATTCTTGACGCTAAAGGAATGGATATAAAAAACATTTCATTGAACGGCAAAGATCTTACGTATACATACGATAGTCTACAAATTCAAATCAAACTGGATAAAAAATATAAAAGAACTGAAAATTACACCGTAATTATTACCTACGTTGCAAAACCAGAAGAGCGAGAAACTTCTGGTAGTATGGCAATTTCATCGGATAAAGGGTTGTATTTTATTAATCCAAAAAATGAAGTAAAAAACAAAATGCCTCAAATATGGACCCAAGGTGAAACAGAAGCTAATTCCGTATGGTTTCCAACAATTGATTCACCAAATGCTAAATCAACTCAAGAAATTTTTATTACAGTAGAAGATAAATACACAACACTTTCCAATGGAAAATTAGTTACCTCAAAGAAAAACCCGAATGGAACTAGAACGGATCATTGGAAACAAGAATTAGCACATGCGCCTTATCTTTTTATGATGGCCGTTGGAGAATTCAAGGTAGTAAAAGATTTTTATACCCGTCCAGATGGAAGTAAAATGGAGGTGAATTACTACGTTGAACCAGAATATGAGCAATATGCTAAAGCTATTTTCGGTGAGACTCCAGCGATGATCAAACACTTTTCTCAATTGTTAGGAGTTGAATATCCTTGGGATAAATACCATCAAATTGTTGTAAGAGATTATGTATCCGGAGCAATGGAAAATACAGGAGCCGTAATTTTTGGTGATTTTGTTTATAAAACAGATAGAGAGTTGCTCGATGCAAATGATCAATCTACCATTGCACATGAATTATTTCATCACTGGTTTGGAGATTATGTTACCTGCGAATCATGGGCAAATCTTCCATTAAATGAATCGTTTGCCAATTATTCTCAATATTTATGGGATGAGCACCGATACGGTTTAGATGAAGCTAATTATCAAGCGGAACAAGAAGCACAAGGATATTTTAATTCAGCGCAAGGTGGAAATCACCACAATCTAATTAATTACTCCTATTTTGACAAGGAAGAGATGTTTGATGGTCATTCCTACAATAAAGGAGGACGAATACTTCATATGCTTCGTAATTACTTAGGTGATGAAGCATTTTTCAAAGGAATAAACGTTTATTTAACTCAAAACAAATTTAAAGCAGCCGAGGTACATCATCTGCGTTTGGCTTTTGAAGAGGTATCAGGTGAAGACTTAAATTGGTTTTTCAATCAATGGTTTTTAGGTAAAGGTCATCCAATTTTACAAGTTTATCAAACCGAAAACAAAGAAAATAAGCAAGTAACACTTACAATTAACCAAAAACAAAAATTAGATGAATATCCACTTTTTAAACTTCCCGTTGATGTTCAATTGATTGATGAAAACGGAAAACGTACGGAAAGAATTCTAATCACACAACAAAATCAAGCATTCACATTCAATTACTCCGGAAATTTGAAAAATGTTCTTTTTGATGTGAATCAAGTAATTCTCGGTACTATCTACGTAGATAAACCCAACGAACAGTTTTTAAATCAATATGATTTATCCAACTCATATAAACTAAGAGCACAAGCCTTAAAATATGCAGGTAGAAACAGCACCAAAGAAACTCAAGAAATTATTGTAAAAGCACTTAAAGATCCTTTTTGGAATATTCGATTACTCGCTATAAAAGCAAGCGAATCATTAACAGGAACTTATTTATCTGAAGCTATTCTTCAAACACAAAAAATGGTTTCGGAGGACTCTAAATCTCTAGTTCGCGCTGCAGCTATCGATTTTTTAAGTTCGCGTATCGATGAGCCAACTTATATAGACATATGCAACTCACGTATTAAAGATGAAAAATCGTATACAGTAATAATAAGCGCATTATCTAATTTAAGTAAATTAAATAAAGAACTAGGTTTACAAAAAGCAGATGCCCTTTCAAAAGAAAAAACACCAAAATTGTTGGTCGCTATTTCAGCAGTTTATGGCGAACATGGAACAGAAGAAAATTTTGGGTTTTTTGAAACCATTTTTTTGAATAATAAATTTCAAAGTTTTGATGAGCTAACGGTTGTTGGAAGCCTTTTGAACTTGTGTTTTAATACAAACTCCAAAGTGATTGAAAAATCATATACGATTTTTGATTACTTGAAAAAAGAAGGAAACTCAATGACGCAAATGTATTATGGTCAAATAATTCAATATATTTCTAATATTTTAGCTCAAAAAATTGAAACGGAAATGCAAAAATTGGAACAAGCTGAAATTGATCCGATTGAAAAACAAAAAATCAATACTGAAATAGAAGCATTAGAAAGATTAGTAACGGTATATGAACAATTGAATAAAGAATAAATTGTTTGTATAGACGTTTAGAAAAGATGCGTCTTTTTCTGATTTGCATATTATTTACTTGGTCTGTTCCTATTGTGGGACAGACCTTTTTTATTCAATATAATTATATGGATAAATGGCCGAACAAACAATTACCCGACTCCATTTTCCCCTCCGCACAAGAAGCTAAGAAATATGTTACATCTCTCCAAAATAAGCTAATTGATAATGGATTTTTATTAACCTCCTTTAATTCGACCAAAAAAACAACAGATACTACCCTTCATGTATCCGTATATGTAGGTCCAAAATTTGACCAAATTCTATTATCAATTGATTCAACCGAACGCTATTTTTTAAAAGGAAAAGGGATTCTTGAAGAACAAATAAAATTTCGACCAAAAGCTTACCACAATTATCTTACACGAATACAAGACACCTATTTAAATAGCGGATATCCATTTGTACGGGTTGAATTAACACAAACAACACTTTTACCTAATAATTGCTTAAGAGGTAAATTAATGATTAATAGAGGTGAAAAATACAATTGGGGTAAGATTATTGTTAAAGGTGATTCTACCATTTCACCTTCATTAATTCAAAACATCAGTGGCGTTAAATCAAAAAAAATGTATGATGAATCGCTCATTAAAAATCTCGACAAAGAATTAAGTTCCTACCCCTACTTGGAACAATTCAAAAAACCAGAATTTTTATTTACAAAAAAAGAAGTCGATGTTTATTTCTATTTAAAATCTAAGCCAAATAGTTCGGTTAATGGTGCTATTGGAATTCAACAAAACCCTGTAACACAGCGAACGTCATTAACAGGACAAATTCAATTAAAACTGCAAAACGGGTTAAAAAGAGGAGAGCTAATTGATTTAAATTGGAGAAGTATTCAACCAGGCACTCAAAATCTTACAATAATTAGTAATCTTCCTTTTTTATTTAAAAGCAGATTTGGGTTGGATGGAAAATTCACTTTATATAAACGAGATAGTTCTTTTTTAGAAATTAAAGCTACACTTGGAATTTCATATCAATTAAAAAATAATTTTTTTCTAAAAGGAGTCTATTTGTTCAACTCAAGTGATATATTAAATCCAGTAGTTAATAATCAATTGAATAGCACAAGAAGTAGTTTATATGGAATTTCAATTAATCGTAAAACACTCGATTACATTCCCAATCCAGCTAAAGGTATTTTATTTTCATTTGAAGTCGCAATTGGAAATCGAAAAACATCTATTAACCAACAAAATAATTATTCTGCTCGTGGTGGATTTACGATTGAACGATATAATAAAATAACGAAAAGGCAAATTCTAAAATTGGGGCTATACAGCGAATGGTTGTTTAATGAAAAAACCTACGCGAACGAGCGAATTCGATTTGGCGGGTTGAATTCCTTGCGTGGATTCAATGAAGAAGAACTTTATGCCACAAGTATGTTAACTGGCTTATTTGAATATCGTTTTTTACTTGATCGAAATTCTAACGTATTTGTATTTTACAATCAATCATGGTATGAAGATAATTCGGTAGGAACTTACAGAAATGATACACCATATGGCTTTGGCACAGGTTTTTCTTTTGGAACAAAACTCGGTATTTTTTCAATTACATACGCCTTAGGAAAACAGTTGCAAAACACTATTCAACTTTCCCAAGGCAAAATTCACCTTGGGTACATTGCGTATTTTTAAATTAACGAATCAACGTTACGTGACCTGCAACAATTTTTCGCTTGTCAACCTTTGGATCCTTATAAATGATTTTATAGCTATAAACACCATCCTGTACAGGGCGAGCTAAGTTACTAAATGAGCCATCCCATCCAACACTTGCGTCATGCGACTCAAATATAATTTCTCCCCAACGATTGAAAATATACATTTCAAAATTGTACGGATCAAATCCAGCTGTGAATATCGGTTTGAAAGATTGATTAAAATTATCTCCGTCCGGTGTAAATGAATTAGGAATATAGAATATTTCCTCCTCTTGGTATTCAATAGCTAATTCATACGTATCAATACAACCCAAAGCAGAAATTGCAGTTAATGTAATAGAGTACCCATTTGATGTATTTCCAAATAAATGAACAGGATTAACATCCGTAGATGTATTTCCATCTCCAAAATCCCACGTATACGTTGCTGCACCTACTGAGTTATTTACAAACGTAACATTTTGAGTTGGTGATGTAAAAATCCCTGTGTTTGTTTGGAAAGCTGCAACAGGTGGATTTTCTACACAAATAAAATCCTGTATTGTAGTCGTTCCAATACATCCACCAACTGTAGAAGTTAATGTGATATCATAACAACCACCAGTGGTAAATAAATAATTGGCAGAATTTCCATTCAATTGAGCTCCATTTCCTAAAGTCCAAACACTTGAACTAGCTGATCCTACCGAAGCAGATGTATTAATAAAATTGACACTTAATGGTGCACAACCAGTTAATTGATCCGCATCGAATGTAAGTACCGGAATTGTATTTACGGTAACTGTACTTGTAGCAATTGGACTAGTACATCCATTTGCAGTGTATTGTACCCCAAAATTAGATGTCGCTGCTGGGGTTACCTGAATACTTGAAGTTGTTTCTCCTGTTGGAGTCCATAAATAAGTTCCTCCATTCACCGAAGGAGTAGCCGTAATAGTTGCATTTTGACCTTCACAAATTGTTGGGTTTGTAACAACTACGGTTGGAACTACATTCACTGTAACTGTTCCAGTTGCTGAATTTGTACATCCATTTAAAGTATAACTTACAGTATAGGTTGTTGTTGACACGGGAGAAACAGTCAAGGAGGATGTGGTGTTGGTACTGCCTGTCCAAGTAAACGTTCCTCCTATAGGAGATCCTGTTGCAGTTAATGTCGTATTGTCTCCAGCACAAATTGTTGCATTGTTCAACACAACTGTTGGCATCGGATTTACGGTAACTATCCCAGTTCCTGTAGCATTACATCCATTTAGCGAATACATCACCGTATATGATGTGGTCGTGATTGGATTTATTGTAATTGAATTTGTGAGTTGAGAATTATTCCATAAATAAGTACCCCCTGTAACGGATGGCGTTGCTGTAATTGTTGCATTTTGACCAGCACAAATTGTTGTACTCGAAACAGCAACGGTTGGTGTGGTATTAACTGTAACGTTACTTGATGCGGTTCCTATACATCCATTCAAGGTATATGAAACGGTATAGGTGGCAGAAGTAATCGGATTTACCGTTATTGATGAAGTTGTTTGTCCTCCTGGAGACCATAAATAGTTCCCACCTGCAGGATTACCAACTGCTGTTAATGTAGCATTAGATCCTGAACATATGGTTGGGTTGTTAACTGTTACTTGTGGTGCAGGATTGACGGTAATTGTTCCTAAAGCTGAGGGAGAGGAAACACCATTGAGCGTATAGACAACAGAGTAAACCGCATTAGTAGTTGGATTTACCGTGATGCTCGGAGTTGTTGCTCCACCCGGAGACCATAAATACGTTCCTCCCGGTACACTTGGTGTAGCGGTTAATGTGGCGTTATCTCCACTACAAATTGTTGCAGTATTAACTGAAACGGTTAATGGATTCACGGCAATGAAAACAGTATTTGTTGCGATACATCCAAACAAATCATATGTTACGGTATATGTTGTTGGCGTACTAGGTGTAGCTATAACTGAACTTCCAGTTGATGAATTCAAACTTCCAGCAGGGCTCCATGTATAGGTTCCTCCTGTTGGATTACCTGTAGCCGTTAACGTTGTTGGCTGATTAATATCAACTGTACCTAAAGTTGAAAAAATGGACACAGAAGGCACTATTGGCGTTACAGAAATTGTATATGATGCAGAAAGTGGGTTATTACAATTATCATTTCCTGAATAGTTTATTGTAATCGTTCCTCCCAAACATGGATCAAAATTTGGAGTTAACACTCCAGGGATCACTCCGCTATTATCACAACTTCCAGTGCTTCCATTTGCATAAGTTGCATCTGGTACTGTTGTCAAAGTAATTGCATCCGTATAAATTAAAGTGGTTGGTAAAGTTGGCGGTACTGTAACCATTGGCGTTGTTGCTGGTAATACTGTAATTGTTTGAGAATTTGTTATTGAATTACCGCAATCATCTGTTACGGTCCAAGTTCTAATCAACGTATAACCACAACTACTAGGTGTTCCTGTTTCACTAATAAATGTTACTACAGGATTGGCGGTACAGTTATCAGAGCCAGTAATTACAATCGACGCAATTGGCGGAACCGCATCACAATTTACTGTAGCATCCGATGGAAAATTAACAAATGATGGATTAATAACATCACTAACACTGATCGTTTCAGTTACCGTAGTTTGGTTGTTACATGCATCTGTAATCGTGTATGTTCGAGTGATTACCAGTGGACATGTACCTGTTGAAGTTTCTGTAAACGTTACTACTAAGTCTGCATCTAAGGTACAGTTATCAGCTATCGTGATTCCTAATCCTTCTAATCCGGCTACTGTAGTTTGGGCTGCTGGAGCATCAGTTGCTA
>CAZTFG010000028.1:0-27041 GCA_964612725.1 uncultured Lishizhenia sp.
TTTTTTATATTATGGAACACTTAAAAATTGCGAGTGATAATTACGTAGCCTTTACGTTTTTTATCGGTACTATGGCTATGATGGCCGCTTCTGTTTTTTTCTTTTTTGAATTGAGCAACACGTCTCAAAAATGGAGAACTTCTGTTCTCGTTTCGGGTTTAATCACCTTCATTGCAGCAGTACATTATTACTACATGAGGGGTTATAACTTAGAGACGGGTGATTCACCAACCTTTTTCCGATATGTTGACTGGATCTTGACAGTTCCTTTAATGTGTGTTGAGTTTTATTTGATCACGAAAAAAGCGGGTGCAAAAATTGGCTTATTATGGAAATTGATTGCTGCTTCCCTTGTAATGTTGTTAACAGGTTATGCTGGTGAAGTTCTAGACAGAGACGGAAGCGTTTTGTGGGGAGTTTTGTCTGGTGCAGCTTACTTCTACATTGTGTACATCATCTGGTTTGGTAAAGTAGCTAAATTAGCTCAAACCGCAGGTCCTCAAGTAGCAAAAGCAACTAAAATACTTGCTTGGTTTGTTCTAGTTGGTTGGGCAATTTATCCGTTGGGTTATATCCTAGGTACTCCAGGTGGATTATTTGGATGGCAACCAGTTGCTGACACAGCTGCAGCATTAAAAGCGATGGATATCGTTTATAATATTGCAGATGCTATAAACAAAATTGGTTTTGGATTGGTAATATATGCCTTATCTCGAACAGAGGATTAATCGTGTTTTGTTTTAATTAGAAAAGACGGAATTGCCTGGTGATTCCGTCTTTTTTTTAATTGCTCTTTTCGATATTTAAAATACTTGTAGAATTACAATCAACTGAATAATACACTATATGCAATCCCTCTATTTTCGATGCTTTGATAATTTACTATTATCTCGCTTTACTTACAACTAATTCCAGTACCCATTGCAATTGCTCTTCGCGTGTCATAGTTGAATTATCCAATAAAACAGCATCTTCAGCCTGAACTAATGGACTTTCTTTGCGATTTGAGTCGATAAAATCACGCTCAACCAAATTATCTTTCACCTCCTCTAAGGTTATTTCAATTCCTTTTTGAGTTAATTCCAAATAACGCCGTTGGGTTCTTACTTCAATGGAAGCGGTTACAAATAACTTTAGGTCTGCATGAGGAAAAACTACGGTACCAATGTCTCTTCCATCCATCACAATACCTCCCTTCTCCCCCATTTTTTGTTGTTCATGCACTAGTTTTTCTCGAACCTCTTTAATTTCAGCAACTCGAGATACCGCGCTCGCCACGAATCCTTGTCGAATTTCATTTTCACAATTCTCTCCGTTTAAATAAATTGCTTTATTTCCCTGATCATCCATTTTAAATTCAATGGTGATAGATGGAAGTGCATTGATAATTTCTGTCAATTGGACTTGATCTCCTAAAATCCAATTATGGCGCAAGCAATACAAGGTCACCGCACGATACATGGCACCGGAATCAATAAAGATATAATGAAGTCGAGAGGCTAGTTCTTTGGCAAGTGTACTTTTTCCGCAGGAAGAAAATCCATCGATTGCAATAGTGAGCTTTTTAGTTTGCATGCAACAAAACTACCTTTTTTTCCATTTACCCAATGAACTAGATAAACTAATTACATTATTTGAACCGGCTTTTGAATAAATCACATACCCATAATCCAATCGAAAACGCTTCGTTTTTACTCCAACTCCTAAGCTAAAACCTGCCATTCCGGGACGTGTTTCAATCTTCATCTCTTGCCTTCGTTGGTAATTAAACCCCATTCGTAAAAACAAACTTTTAGAAACGGACAATTCCGTGGAAACGGTAAGATGTCGCGCCATTTTTTCAACAAAATTTGCTTTAGGAACCGGAATTGTATCCCCAGTAAGTGCATCATACGTTGGTAGCGCATTTGGGTCATTATAGGTTAAATCCCACCTATTTAAATGATGTAAAACTACATGAAAACGAAAAGGGGCATGAGCCAATTTATAAGAAAATCCAAGTTGCATATCCGATGGAAGTACCCCTCTGTCTGCTTGTGTATAATTGGCTAATTTGATTCCTGCATTTTTAAAAATGGCAGTGGCCGAAAAGAGCTTATTGGGATGATTGAACGTACCACTTAAATCCATGGACATCCCATATGCACTATAAGTTTCAAGGTTTGATCCAATAAAGTTAAGATTCCCTCCAACAGAAATAACAGGATTTAATTGCTTGCCATACCCAACTCCAATGGCATATTCGAAAGGTCGAAATGAGTTTGTTGGTGTTCCATTTACATCTGTTCCTTGAAAGGTTCCATAGTCCACATACCTTACATTTCCTGAAATAACTCCTTTCAACCCTTTTTGAGCATAGGCAGCCATTCCATAATTAATACCACCTGCCAAAAACGCTTGATTAAAGGCAACTGCTTGATGCATTTTATCATTCAAACCTGATGGGTTTACAATTCCTAAATTGATATCATCATCCATGTTTGAAATAAAATATCCTCCTGCCGCAGCGGTACGCGCATTATAATCCAATGACAAAAATGGAAAGGAAAATCCTCCACCCGTTTGAGCAACTAGCTGACTTGCATTCGTAATAAAAAGTATGAACCCAATAATTTTCATGCAAAAGAAACGCATAAAATTGAAAATAATTGTCATGGCTATTGGTTAATTTTATTCTAATAGAATTGCGATACAAAAATACAATTTAATTGGTCTTTAACTATTTTAACAAATTCAATTAAACACTGTTATTTTTTCATCGTTTTAACGTTATGAATTAAAATCCTTAAACTCATTGTTATGAAAACTGTAGCCACACCGAAAGACATTTTATTTGTTACAATGCTTTCTATCACTTGTTTAGTGGGATATATTGGTTTTTCTCAATCAGCCAAATACAAATCCCAAAATCAGCATTTATCTCACACAGAGATTCAACCAACCTTATCAAATCCGCAAGGAAAATAATTTACAAACATATCTTTTACTGCGTTAAAGCCTGTCACTGACGGGCTTTTTTTTATCTTTGCAAAAAAAAAGACATTCGATGGAAATTCCTAAAACATACGACCCAAGAAGTGCGGAAAATAAATGGTATCAATACTGGATAGAAAAGGGCTACTTTTCATCAACTCCAGATGAGCGGGAAGCATACACCGTTGTTATTCCACCACCCAATGTAACTGGGGTTCTTCACATGGGACATATGTTGAATAACACCATCCAAGATGTCTTGGTTCGTAGGGCCCGAATGTTAGGTAAAAATGCTTGCTGGGTTCCAGGGACAGATCATGCTTCTATTGCAACTGAAGCAAAGGTTGTGCAAAAATTACGAGAGCAAGGAATCAAAAAATCGGATTTATCGCGGGATGAATTCCTGAAACATGCCTTCGAATGGAAAGATAAGCATGGGGGAATTATCCTTGAACAATTAAAAAAATTGGGGGCATCATGCGATTGGGACAGAACCCATTTCACCATGGATAAAGAATATTCTGAATCAGTTATTTCTGTTTTTATCGATTTATTTGAAAAAGGAAAGATCTATCGAGGTTTACGCATGGTGAATTGGGATCCTGAAGCATTAACGGCTCTTTCTGATGAGGAAGTACTTTATAAGGAAGTAAATTCCAAATTATTTTTCGTTCGATATAAAATTGAAAATTCAGAAGATGATTGGTTAACTATTGCCACTACTCGACCTGAAACCATTTTGGGAGACTCTGCTATTTGCGTAAACCCAACAGATGAACGATATAAAAAGTATATTGGTAAAAACGTAATTGTTCCAATTGCTAACAGGGTAATTCCAATCATTGCAGACGAATACGTTGAAATGGATTTTGGTACTGGTTGCTTAAAAGTAACCCCAGCCCATGATACCAATGATTATGATTTAGGCAAAAAATACAACCTAGAAACCATCGACATTTTTAATGCAAATGGTACACTCAACGCACACGGACTGCATTACGAAGGAAGTGATCGCTTTGAGGTGCGTAAATTGATAGAAAAAGAACTAGATGAAAAAGGGTATTTGGTAAAAACAGAAGATCACGTAAATAAGGTTGGTTTTTCCGAAAGAACAAATGCAGTAATTGAACCAAGGCTATCCTTGCAATGGTTTGTTAGCATGAAAGAATTGGCTGAACCCGCCTTAGAGAACGTTCAAAATGGAAATATTCAATTTTATCCTGAGAAGTTCAAAAACACGTACAGACATTGGATGGAAAACATTAAAGACTGGTGTATTTCCAGGCAACTTTGGTGGGGACATCGAATTCCAGCTTGGTATTATGGTTCCAATACAGAAGATTTTGTAGTAGCAAGAACCCAAGAGGAAGCGTTTGAATTAGCTAAGAAAAAATCAGGAAAAGAAATACAGATTTCAGATTTAAAACAAGATGAAGATGTACTAGACACTTGGTTTTCGAGCTGGCTTTGGCCTATTTCTGTTTTCAATGGACTAACACAGCCAGGTAATGAGGAAATAAAATATTATTATCCAACCAATGACTTAGTTACAGCTCCTGAAATCATGTTTTTTTGGGTAGCGCGAATGATTATTGCTGGTTATGAATACTTGGGTGACCTTCCGTTTAAAAATGTTTATTACACTGGAATTGTTCGAGATAAACTAGGAAGAAAAATGTCTAAATCCCTTGGAAACTCGCCGGATCCATTGGATTTAATTGAAAATTATGGTGCAGATGGCGTTCGCGTTGGAATATTAATATCCTCCCCCGCTGGAAATGATTTACCGTTTGATAGCTCGCAATGTGAACAAGGAAGAAATTTTACTAATAAAGTTTGGAATGCCTATAGACTTGTTTCTTCATGGGAAATACGTGATTTTGAACAACCTGAATCATCACAAAGAGCAATAGAATGGTTTGAGGCGAAATTCAATAAATCCCTTGCTGAAATAAATGATGCATTTGATAAATTCAGGATTTCAGAAGCTTTAATGTCCATTTACAAATTAGTTTGGGACGACTTCTGTTCTTGGTATTTGGAGATGATTAAACCCGGTTACGAGCAACCAATTGACGCTAAAACCATTACTGTTACCAAATTCTATTTTGGGGAATTACTTAAAATCATGCAACCATTTACGCCATTTGTTTCTGAAGAACTTTGGCATTTATTGGAGCAACGTGCGGAAGGAGACGATATTGTCATTGCAAAATGGCCTGCATTACAACCTATTCAAGAGGATATTCTGTCACAATTTGATTATATGGAGAAGGTTGTAAGTCAAATTAGAACCATTCGCAAAGATCAAAATATAGCCAATAAAATAAAATTAGAGCTTTACATCAAGAAAAATCAACAAATTGACACTCGTTTTGATGCTGTAATTCGAAAAATGGCCAATTTATCTATTCTGGAATACGTGAATGAAAAAACACCACAAAGTAACTCATTTATTGTAGACTCGAATGAGTTCTTCATTCCGTTTGGAGACACCATAGACATTGAAAGTGAAAAAGAAAAACTCAAGGCAGATTTAACCTATACAATTGGATTTTTAGAAAGCGTGAGAAAAAAACTTACCAACGAAAAATTCATGGCAGGAGCGCCTGATCAAGTGGTAGCAGGAGAACGCAAGAAAGAAGCGGATGCGCTAAATAAAATAGCTGTATTACAAGAAAAAATAGCTGAGTTGAACTAACCTCATTTATTAGGTTTCTACAGAAACTTAATTTCTTTTACTTCAAAGCGATGAACCTCGTTGTTGTGTTTTATACATAACTTCCCATATTCATCAACTCCCGTTATTACGCCTATAAATTCACCCAATGAATCAGCGTAAAAAGTTGCGACAGTGTTCAGTTTATACAGGTTCTCCATGTATTTCGATTGCAATAATTCACTCGAATTTTCAATGAATGGATAAAAGAAATTTAATTTGCCTAAAAGGATTTCCAGTACTTGAATTCTATTTTGCTCTTTTCCTAATTGTTCGGCGATACTTGATGCTATGATTGAGTCAAAATTGACCTGATTTACATTCACTCCTATACCAATAATTGAGCTCACGATATTACTTCCAATGATTTGATTTTCAACTAAAATCCCACCCATTTTTTTTCCACGCACATACAAATCATTCGGCCATTTTATTTGTGCCTCAACTCCTATTTCTTTTAAGCCTTCACAAATGGAAACGGCTGTATATTGCATGATGGCTAATTGTCTTGTCACTGACAAATTGTCCAGCGAAATGTAAACGGAGAAAAGTAGGTTTTTACCCTTTTCAGATACCCATTTAGCATCTCTTTGTCCTTTCCCCGCTGTTTGTTGGTCTGCCAGAATGACCTGGCCAAATTCCGCTTTTTGATCTTTTACAAGCTTGGCAACATAGTTGTTGGTTGAATCCGTACTATCTAAGTAAATGATTGAGTTACCAATTTTAGCGTTTTTTTTCAATTTGATTGAGATAACAAGGGTTAACGAAAATAATATTGCGTAGATTTGTAAGAATCAAAGATACATGAGCAAAACGAAAAAACAAAGCGAATCAAGTAAGTTGTGTGATGCAATAGTTGAGGGAATGCAAGATAATAAAGCAAAAGACATTGTGGTGTTAGATTTAAGAGAAATAGGCAGTGCTGTTTGTGACTTTTTTGTGATTTGCAGTGGTGAATCCTCTACCCAAGTGGACGGAATTGCCGAATCGATTAGTCGTTACACACGCAAGCACCTCAAACAACGCCCATGGCACGTAGAAGGAAAAACAAAAAGTGAGTGGGTATTATTGGATTACATTGATGTTGTTGCGCACGTTTTCTACAAAGACACTCGTTCATTCTTTGACATTGAAGACCTTTGGTCAGATGCAATTCGCACGGATATCCCTAATTTGAATTAAAAAAAACATGGCAAACAACGATAAAAAAAGTCCTTTTTCCATTTATTATATCTATGCTATTATTGGTGTAGCTATAATTGCTTTTCAACTTTTCATGAATGGCGGTGGGGAAACTAAAATCAATACCAAACAGTCATTTTTCACACTTGTTGAGAAAAAAGGTGTTCAAAAAGTTAGAATCATCAACCGCGAAAAGGTAAAATTTGAACTAAATCAAACAGGAATCCAATTAGTTTCATCGGGTGCTGACAGTGATTTCAAAGCAATGGCCAAAGCACTAACCAAAGAATCACCGAAAAAAGACAAAAAGGTTGTTTTCGTTTTGGAAGAAATTGGCGATTTAGGGAATTTTGAAAATGAGATAAAATCAAGAGATCCAGCTTTATCTTATGAAGCAGACAAGGAAACAGATTGGCTGGGTCAAATACTTTCCTTCTTACTGCCCATATTAATACTAGTTGCCATTTGGATGTTTGTTATGAGAAGAATGACCGGCGGTGGCGGCGGTGGCGGCGGTGGAAGCCAAATTTTCAATATCGGTAAATCCCGTGCTCAAGTATATGAAAAAGGTAAATCTACGAATATTACGTTTCAAGACGTAGCAGGTTTAGAAGGGGCAAAAGAAGAGATTGTTGAAATCGTTGAATTCTTAAAAAACCCGAAAAAATATACGGAGCTAGGTGCAAAAATACCAAAAGGAGCGTTACTTGTAGGACCTCCGGGAACGGGGAAAACGCTCTTGGCAAAAGCAGTTGCTGGTGAAGCTAAAGTGCCGTTTTTCTCTCTTTCAGGATCAGATTTCGTTGAAATGTTTGTCGGAGTGGGTGCTTCACGTGTAAGAGACCTATTCAAACAAGCGAAAGAGAAAGCTCCGGCTATCATTTTCATTGATGAAATAGATGCGATTGGTAGAGCTCGTGGTAAAAACAATGGGTTTAACTCAAATGACGAACGAGAAAACACACTGAATCAACTCCTTACTGAAATGGATGGTTTCGGAACAAACTCAGGCGTTATTATTCTGGCTGCAACAAACCGAGCGGATGTATTAGACAGTGCATTGATGCGTGCAGGACGATTTGATCGACAAATTTATGTTGATATGCCTGATTTAAATGAACGTAAAGCTATTTTCTTAGTTCATTTAAAACCATTAAAATTAGCTGAAGGGTTGGATATAGATTTCCTTTCTAAACAAACCCCAGGATTTTCTGGAGCGGACATTGCCAACCTTTGTAATGAAGCGGCATTAATTGCTGCACGTAAAGATAAAAAGCAGGTAGAAAAACAAGATTTCTTAGATGCTGTAGATCGTATAATCGGTGGATTAGAAAAGAAAAATAAAATCATTACTGCTGAAGAAAAAGAAGTAATTGCTTTTCACGAGGCTGGACATGCTACTATTTCTTGGTTATTGCAATATGCGCACCCACTTGTGAAAGTCACGATTGTTCCTCGTGGTCAATCTCTTGGAGCAGCTTGGTATTTACCTGAAGAACGCACTATTACCACTACAGAACAAATCCTTGATCAAATGTGTTCTGCACTTGGGGGACGCGCGGCTGAAGAGGTGGTTTTTGGTAAAATCAGTACTGGTGCCTTATCTGATCTAGAAAAAGTTACCAAACAAGCCTATGCTATGGTTTCGATTTATGGTCTAAACAAAAAAGTAGGTAATATCTCATTCTATGATTCTCAAGGTCGTGATACATTTACAAAACCTTATTCGGAAGATACGGCAAAAATCATTGATGAGGAGGTTAGTAAATTAATCGAAGATCAATACCAACGTGCTTTAGCAATTCTAAAAGAGAACAAAGATAAACTGGAACAATTAGCCAATAAACTGTTAACTGCAGAGGTTATTTTCAAAGAAGATTTAGAATCTATTTTTGGAAAGCGTTTATGGGACAAAGAAGAACCAATTGTGGAGGATATTGTTGCCACAGAAGTCGTTACGGATACACCTGAGATTGCTGAAACCACTGAAGAAGGTGATTCTGAAAAAACAGAAATTACTCCTGACGAGACGAATGAACTTGATAAGGAAGAGGATGCCAATGAATCTTCAAAAGAATAAGACAAGGTAGTTTCTATGTCTAATTTGGTTACAAGAGCTATAACAGGGTTTTTCTTTGCATTAGTCGTAATAGGATCCATCTTGTTAGGTGATATCATTCAATCGACTGTATTTGGGATTTTCCTTTTACTTGGCTTATGGGAATATGCTCAATTATTTAATCAAACTACCTTTAAGCAAATCCCAGTTGTAAGCGTTACAGTCGGTATATCAATCTATTGTGTCCAGGTGCTTTTTAATTTAACAGTAATAGAATCAGTGATCTTCAATTATTCATTAATTGCACTTCTCTTCCTATACTTTATAATCGAACTCTGGAGAAAACAAGAAAACCCTATTGCTAGCCTTGGTATTTTTACATTTGGTATTGTCTATTTAGTAATTCCATTTTGGTTCATGAATAATATGATGGTAATGGAAAATAATTCATTTCCTTCATTAATTGGTATGATATTACTCATTTGGTCAAACGATACGTTCGCTTATTTAACAGGAAGAAAACTAGGCAAAACTCCATTATTTGAGCGTATATCACCAAAAAAAACATGGGAAGGAACAATTGGAGGAATTGGATTTACTTTAGCGACTGGTATTTTAATCTATTACTTTAGTGAAACCTACTCAATTACATTTTGGCTTATTGCAGCCTGCATTGTTGCACCAGCGTCTATTTATGGTGATTTGTTAGAATCTCTGTTCAAGCGAAGTTTACATATCAAAGACTCCGGAAATATTTTACCAGGACATGGAGGAATATTAGACCGTTTCGATGCTGTGTTATTTACTGTTCCTTTTTTTTATCTTTGGCTTTTAATTTTTAACACATTGTAAAACCAATACTTACATGAAATTACATAAAGAAGGATTCGGTTTAATACTAGGTACGTTTGTCATTTGTTCCATCATTGAAACCCTAATTTTATTTGTTGGACTCACTTCATGGGAAATAACTTCTATCCTTTCACTTAGTCTAATTCCACTGGGATTATTCATTCTTGTGGTACAGTTTTTCAGATTACCATCACGAGATTTTACTTATAATGAAGGTGAGGTACTTTGTCCTGCAGATGGAAAGGTAGTGGTAATAGAGGAAGTCGAAGAAACAGAGTATTTTAAGGACAGAAGGATCCAAATTTCCGTTTTCATGTCGCCACTTAATGTTCATGCCAATTTCAATCCTGTTTCAGGAGTGATACAATACGCCAAATATCATCCGGGACTTTTCCTTGTTGCATGGCATCCTAAAAGTAGTACTGATAATGAACGAACAACGATTGTAACAAAAACTTCATCAGGAAAGGAAATATTATTTAGACAAATTGCCGGAGCATTAGCAAGAAGAATATGTTATTATGTTCAACCCGGGCAACTTGTTGATGGTGGTAAAGAGTTTGGATTTATAAAATTCGGATCTAGGATAGATATTTTTCTACCATTAGATGCTAAAATCAATGTTCAATTAAACCAAAAGGTTAAAGGACAGCTTACAAAACTCGCTGATTTGTAATTTTTGCATGGTTTACAATGATTTTGATAAAAATAAAAAATCATTTTTTGACATTAGAAAAATTTAAAGTTACTTTTGCAAACTTAATTTTTAACAATCCCCGTATATGGCAAAGAATCTGGTTATCGTCGAATCTCCTGCAAAAGCAAAAACCATTGAAGGATATTTGGGGAAGGATTATGTGGTAAAATCTAGTTTTGGCCATGTTAGAGATTTGCCTAAAAAAGGATTGTCTATTGACCTAGAGAACAATTTTCTACCCAATTATGAAGTATCAGCTGATAAGAAGCAATTGGTCAGTGAATTAAAGAAACTTGCATCTGCTGCCGAAACGGTATGGCTCGCAACGGATGAGGACCGTGAAGGAGAAGCTATTTCTTGGCATTTATTTGAAGCGTTAAATCTAGAAAAAAAAGACACAAAACGAATTACCTTCAACGAGATAACGAAAACTGCCATTTTAAAGGCAATTGATAATCCAAGAAAAATAAACAAAGAATTAGTAGATGCACAACAAGCTCGAAGAGTGCTTGACCGTATTGTTGGATTTGAACTTTCTCCTGTTTTATGGAAAAAAGTCCGTCCAAACTTATCCGCTGGTCGGGTTCAATCTGTTGCTGTTCGATTAATCGTTGAGCGAGAAAAAGAAATTGAAAAACACAACTCAAAAAACTTCTTTAAGGTTGTAGGTAATTTCAAATCTCTAAATGGCATTATTAAAGCGGAATTAGATCAACAACTGAATGCTGAGACAGATGCTCAAACATTATTAGAAAATTTAAAAACAGCTAATTTTTCTATATCAGACGTTCAACAAAAACCAGCAACAAAAACACCAGCTGCTCCTTTTACAACCTCTACCCTGCAGCAAGAGGCTAGTTTAAAACTCGGTTTTTCAGTTTCTAGAACCATGTCTGTGGCTCAACGTTTATATGAATCAGGGAAAATCACTTATATGAGAACTGACTCTGTGAATCTATCAGACACAGCGGTTGAAGGAGCAAAAAATGCGATCCTGTCTATGTTTGGTGATCAATATTCTAATCCAACTAAATATAAAAATAAAAACGCGAATGCTCAGGAAGCCCATGAAGCAATTCGTCCTACTGACTTCACTGTTTCGTCAATAGAAGCTGAACGTGAAGAACAAAAATTATATGAATTAATTTGGAAACGATCGATAGCTAGTCAAATGGCTCATGCTAAGTTGGAAAGAACAACTATGAAAATCGCTAACTCCAATACAACTGATACATTTGTTGCAAGAGGTGAGGTTATTCGTTTCGATGGGTTTTTAAAGGTATACATTGAATCTAATGTGGAGGAAGATGATGATGAATCAAACAGTGAAGGATTATTGCCTGCAGTAACCGTTGGAGAAGGTGTTAATCGTCAAGACATAATTGCAACAGAAAGATTTTCAAGACCACCAGCGCGCTATGTAGAAGCTTCTTTGGTTAAAAAACTCGAGGAATTAGGAATTGGAAGACCATCTACCTACGCACCAACCATTTCAACCATTCAAAAAAGAGGATACGTTGAAAAAGTAGAAAGAGAAGGAACAGAAAGGAAATTTGTTGTTCTTACATTATCAAATAATGTGATTAATAGTGTTACCAAATCAGAAATAACAGGGAGAGATAGGAACAAATTAACTCCTACAGATATCGGTGTTGTTGTTACTGATTTTCTTGTTGACCATTTTTCGCGTATCATGGATTACCAATTTACTGCGAAAGTGGAAGAAGAATTCGATCATATTGCACAAGGATTAGAAGGGTGGACTGACATGATTCGATCTTTTTATAATCCTTTCCATCAAAATGTTACTCATACTTTAGAGACATCAGAGAGAGCTACAGGCGAAAGAGAATTAGGCGTTGATCCAAAAACAGGGAAACGCGTATCTGCCAGAATTGGGCGCTTTGGACCTATGATTATGCTAGGAGGAGATGAAAAAGAAGAAGGTGAAAAACCATCTTATGCTTCATTAAAAAAAGAGCAATCAATTCAAACAATTACATTAGAAGAAGCGCTTGAATTATTTAAATTACCTCGAACTATTGGTGAACACGAAGGGGAAATAGTAAAAGCGAATAGCGGGAGATTTGGTCCATACGTACAAATTGGGAAGGTATTTGTTTCGATTCCAAAAGAAGAAGATCCAATGACCATAACGTTTGAACGTGCTATTGAATTAATGGAAAACAAAAAAATAGCAGATGCTTCCAAAGTGCTAAAAACGTTTGCTGAAAGAGAAGATGTTCAAATTTTAGATGGGCGATGGGGTGCTTATTTAAAAATTGGGAAAAACAACTATAAATTACCTAAAGGAACTGAAATAGAATCCCTCGAATTAGAAAAATGTTTGGAAATGGCAGCTGAACAAGATAAAGCACCAAAGAAAAAACCGTTCAAAAAGAAATAAACTCTTTAATGTTCTCGGTGAAATAAGAAGTTAATCATTTCCATAATAGAGGATCGATCATTTGTAGTTTCAATGGATTCAAACAAATCGATTGCCCTTTTATAATAGGTTGTTAGGTATTTATTTGTTTCTTCTCGAACTGCTAATTTTTCATAGATTTGTTGAATTGCAGGTATTTTAATATGACTATTAGCTTCTGCTTTTAACTTATTTAATTGATCCTTTAAGGCTCCTGTAGCATTTTTTTCAGCTATTAAATAGAGAATTGTTTTTTTATTCGATTTTACATCACCTCCAACCTGTTTCCCTACCTTTTCTGGGTCTCCATACAAATCCAAAATATCATCCTGAATTTGAAAAGCAATTCCTAAATTGACACCAAATTCATAAATTTTCTTTCGATCCTCAATTGACTGATTTGAAATTATAAATCCAAATTCAAGAGCACATCCTAATAAAACGGATGTTTTTAAACGGATCATTTCAATATAATCTTCGACAGCAACAATTTCATTTGATTCAAAGTCCATGTCCATCTGTTGACCTTCACAAACCTCTACCGCTGTCCTATTGAACAACTTCAACAATTCGGGTATATGTGTAGCTTCTTGTTGAGCCAACATTTGATAGGCATTAACAAGGAGAACATCTCCTGAAAGAATCGCTATATTGGTATTCCATTTTTCATGAACGGTCTTTTTCCCTCTTCGCAAAGGAGCTTCGTCCATAATGTCATCATGAATTAGTGAGAAATTGTGAAATATTTCAATTGCCAACGCACAACGAATTGCATCTTCTTTTCTTGATCCACCAAGCTCTGCCGCTAATAAGGTAAGCACAGGTCTTAGTCTTTTCCCTCCTAAGCCCAGGAAGTAAGACAAGGGATCGTACAAATTACAAGGGATGGCAGGAAATTGAATCGCGTTTAATTCAGATTCAATATATTGGCTAAATCGTTCTATTTTACTCATTTATCAAGAAGGTTCAATAAATAGGAACCATAACCACTTTTAACAAGCGGATCTGCTATTTGTTTTAATTGATCTTTTGAAATAAACCCATTTCGATAAGCGACTTCTTCAATACATCCGATTTTTAAACCTTGTCTTTCTTCAATTACTTGAACAAATTGACCCGCCTGCATTAATGATGAAAAAGTACCTGTATCAAGCCAAGCCGTACCTCTATCTAAAACGGCAACTTTTAATTTTCCTTGTTTCAAATATTCTGCATTTACATCGGTTATTTCATATTCACCGCGAGCTGATGGCTTCAAGTTTTTTGCGATTTCAACAACAGAATTATCGTAAAAATACAAACCTGGAACAGCAAAATTTGATTTTGGACTTAGTGGTTTTTCCTCAATTGAAATAGCATTCATTTCTGCATCAAATTCAACTACCCCATATCGCTCTGGGTCACTAACATGGTACGCATAAACCACACCACCAGTAGGATCGTTATTTTCTTTCAGCAAGGCATCCATTCCAACACCATAAAATATGTTATCACCTAAAATCAACGCTACTTTATCTTCACCGATAAATTCCTCACCGATAACAAATGCCTGAGCCAAACCATTCGGGATTTCTTGAACTGCATAAGAAAATTCACATCCTAAATCATGACCATTTCCAAGTAATTTTTCAAAATTAGGCAAATCATGAGGCGTTGAAATGATTAGTATCTCTGTAATTCCTGCACTCATTAAAATCGAAAGTGGATAATAAATCATTGGTTTATCATATACTGGCATTAACTGCTTACTAACAGCTAGCGTCAATGGATGTAACCGTGTACCAGAACCTCCCGCCAAAATAATTCCTTTCATATTTTTTACTTTGAGACCAAAAGTAATTCAAAAGAAATTAATACTAAAATTGGATCGGTTATTTTTTCGGATTCTCTTCGTCTTCCTCCTTATCAGATAATAATTGAAGCGATGACCAATCGATATCATAGTCTTCATCATACGCATCAAAATAGGGTTCTTTAAATGATTTTATATTGATAAATCTATCCAAAGACAACAGTAAAGATGGAAGTACCACCAAATTAGTAATCATCGCGACTAATAAGGTAACAGAAATTAATAATCCAAGTGCCTGCGTACCTCCAAATTGCGAGAATAAAAACACTGAAAAACCACAATACAATACTATGGAAGTATAAAACATTCCTAAACCAGATTCCTTTATTGCCATTAACACGCATTCTTTAAGATTCCATTTTTGGGTCTTCAATTCTTGCCTGTACTTAGCCAAATAATGAATGGTATCATCCACTGAAATCCCAAATGCAATACTAAATACTAATAACGTAGATGGTTTAAGAGGCACTCCAAAATAGCCCATGATTCCTCCTGTTACAACCAATGGAATTAAATTAGGAATCATTGAAATTACTACCATCCTCCAAGAGCGAAACAACAGAGCCATTAAAACAGCAATGGATGCGATAGCAAATACAAGACTTGAAAATAAATTGTTCACCAAATACCGGGTTCCATCCGCTGCAACTACAGAGGTCCCGGTAAAAGTCACATCATAATATTGACTATCAATAACTTTTCTTAAATTGGAATTAAAATCAGGTTTGGCAAAATACGATTTCAATAAAACCTCATTGGTGTCCAATTGAGTTTCAAGATCAGGATTTCCCTTCGTAATAAAAGAAACATATGAATTTCTAATTTCGTTGTAGTTCATCATCATTGAATCAACATAGGCCTTTTTGCCCGAAGTTATTTGCTGGTAATAGTTTTCCCAAATTTTCTTTTCAGGATTCATTACTGCATCAATTTTCTTTAACCAAAGGTCTCTATAACCAAGCACTTCGTATGACCCTAGATCTTTAATTTGGCATCGAATTCGTAAAATAGTGGATGATGTATCAACTAATTCTTTCATGGACATCCCTTGATTGGAAGGATTGTTTAAGTTAAACTGATCTATATACTTTTTAATTCGCCCCTTTTCATTGTTACTGAATAAAGTGAAACTATTGGTGTCATTACCATAATAGGACATGTTTACAAATTTCACTAAATCAACTACAGAAATTGATTTCGAAAATAAGGTATCTCTATTTATTAATTGCTGAACAGAATCCACCTTTTCCAGGGTGGTATTATTGGTAGCACTAAATAATCTCCCTTTGGTTTTATAGTTAATCATAATTTCGAATGGAATAGACCCACCGAAATTATTTTCCATGAACATCATATCCTTTTTTAAAGGATCGGCAGCAGGTAAATCACTTGTTAAATTACCCGTTGTTTTAATTTTAGTGATTCCAATAGAACCGATTACCACTAAAACTATGCTTACAGCATACACCCAATTTCGTTTGTACTGGGTGATATGTAGAACCGTACTTATAATTCCACGAGCAAATTTACGGTCCAAGTGCTTTAAATGTCTTTCTTTAGGCTGAGGAGTAAATGAACTAATAATAGGTAAAATGGTCAAAGACAAAACAAAAACCATCATAATATTAATAGAAGCGGCAATTCCAAATTCCATTAATTTTTCAGAGTTCGTAAAAATGAATGTACCAAATCCAAGCGCAGTAGTGAAATTGGTCATAAAAGTTGCCGTACCGATCTTTTGAATGACACGCGAAAGAGCTTTTATTTTGTTTCCATGTTCTTTTACTTCCTGATGAAATTTGGTGAGTAGAAAAACACAATTTGGCACTCCAATCACGATCATAAGTGGAGGGATAAGCGCCATAAGTGGAGACAATCTATAACCCAAGAATCCGATCATTCCCATTGCCCAAATCACTGCAATAGCAACCACTGTAATGGAAATACCAACTACCCTAAATGACCTAAAAAACAGATATAACAATATCGATGTAACTAACATAGATATACCAATAAACAAGAACATTTCGCCTTGTATCCTGGAAGCAATTACAATTTTTAAATAAGGTAAACCAGCGATGTGGATTTTTCCAAAGTGTTTTTCATACGACCTAGCCAAATTTTCAATTTTATATATTAATGGCCATTTCGTTTTATCTCTTAATACCTCATCATTTATACGAATCATCATTAATGACACATTCGATTTCCTATTGAATAATAAATTGTTAAAAGCTGGATTATCTCGAATTTGACTTTTAATGGAATCTATTGGTTTCTTTTCGTCATAAATTTTATCGAGTTTGAATTTTTGATTCAAAGTATCATTAAGCAATCGGTATAAAGTAGCTTCCGATTCGCGGCCTTCTACCCCATCCATTCCTAAAATAGAATCACCAAGTTCTTTCCATTTTTTAAAATTGGTTTTTGTAAATAAAGAATCTGTTTGAATGGCAATAACCATAGTATTACCGTCTTCTCCAAATCTTTTTTTAAATGCTTCGTAATTCTGATTTGTCTCGCTATCCTTTGGTAAGGCAAGGCCATACTTGTTTTCAAGTTCAATACTTGTAAAAGCATGATAACCAAAAAATACCGTCAACAAGGTGATAATTCCGATTATAAAAAATCGATTTCGAAGAATGTAGTTCGCAATAAATACCCACATAAAGTTACAATCGAAATAGTTTGATTTGCAAAGGTAACATTTTCAGAGGTATTCTTGGCATATTTCCTTATTTAAACAAACTTTTGGCCAGATTTAAGATGGTTGCAATAGGAATGTGATGTATCTCATTCGTATTAAATTCAATCATTTTTTTAGAATTTGGGGTGATAATTTGATTGTACCCTAATTTGATTGCTTCTGAAATCCGTTGGTCCAATTTAGTTATACTTCTGATTTCACCTGTCAGAGCCACCTCTCCACATAAAACCGTTTTATGTTCGATAGGAATATCTATATTGGAACTTAGAATTGCTGCAACAACAGCTAAGTCGAGCGCTGGATCATCTACCCTAATTCCACCAGCAATGTTTAAAAACACATCTTTACTCGCTAATCGAAACCCACACCGTTTCTCCAGAACTGCCAATATCATATTCAGTCGCTTCGTATCAAATCCGTTGGCTGTGCGCTGTGGCGTTCCATAAGCCGCTGTACTTACTAAAGCTTGGACTTCTATTAATATTGGTCTATTCCCTTCCATCATGCATCCGATTGCAACTCCGCTAAGCGATTCATCCGAATCCGATACAAGCACTTCCGAAGGATTTAATATCGGTAACAACCCCTCTTGGGTCATTTCATAAATTCCAATTTCATTCGTGTTTCCAAATCTATTTTTAAGCGATCGCAAAATTCGATACATATGATTTTGATCCCCCTCAAATTGAATCACTGTATCAACCATATGCTCCAATAATTTAGGACCTGCGATGGTGCCATCTTTTGTAACATGACCTATTAAAAAAACAGGGGTACCCGATTCTTTAGCAAATCGCAATAGCAAAGCCGTACACTCCCGAATTTGTGAAACCGAGCCCGTCACACTATCCAAGTTAGATGAAAATAACGTTTGAATGGAATCAACCACCACATAATCCGGCTGTAAAGTTTGGGCTTGAGAAACGATCGACTGCACATTGGTTTCATTCAATAAAAAGCAATTTTCGTTTACTACACCGATGCGTTCAGCTCGCATTTTTATTTGACTTTCACTTTCCTCTCCGGAAACATATAGAACCTTATAACCAGTTTGCTTAACCGCCAATTGCAAAAGCAAAGTTGATTTCCCAATTCCTGGCTCTCCTCCTACCAAAACTAATGAGCCCAAAACTAATCCCCCTCCTAGTACTCGATTTAATTCGCTATCATTAATCTGAAGTTTTTGATCTCGTTCAAATAGTATTTCTTGAATACGCTTGGCAGGGGCATTCTTGGAGAAATTGGAAAAAGCAACTACATCTGATTTTTTATTTGAATCAATTATTTCTTCCACAAAAGTGTTCCATTCAGCACATGAGGGACATCTACCTATCCATTTCACTGATTCAAAGCCACAGTTTTTACAAAAATGTGTTGTACGTTGTTTTGCCATACTTCAAAGATACAAATAGTTTGAAGCCCTTCTGTGAGGATAGCGATTTGTTTTTGTTATTTTTGTTTCATAATAAGACATTTATACCATGAAATTACTTGTGAGCTTTATAATATTATTTCTATCCACTTTTACTTTCAGTAAAGAGAAATTTGTACGAGTAGTATTTAACACCATCGCCAGTGAAGAGGCAACGATTATTTGGCATCAAGCAAGCGGAAATTTTGAGCGAATTATTTACTACGATGGAATTTCAAAAAATCAATCAAGTGACAAAATGATGTTAATCAATAAAACTTCTAGCTCCAATAACGCGCGAGGATTTAACACCCAAATAGTTAGACTCACCAAATTAAAACCCAATACAAAGTATTATTTTAAAATCGTTGATACTGAAGGGGAAAGTAGATTGTACTATTTTTCAACATGCAGTAATTCTCCTAATGAACCCATTTCTTTTATAGCAGGAGGGGATTCTAGAGACCGTTCGGTAATAAGAAGAAAAGCTAACGTGTTGGTTTCTAAACTAAAAGCACATGCGGTTCTTTTCAATGGTGACTTTACGGGCTTAGACCTCCCTAACCAATGGGTGGAATGGTTTACCGATTGGGAATATAGCATAGCTAATGATGGAAGAATTACTCCGTTAATTGTTACTAGAGGCAATCATGAGCTCAGCAATTCTATTTTAGTTAAATTATTTGATGTTCCATCTCGTGGAGTATATTACTCAACCGAATTTGGTGGTAATTTGTTAAATCTAGTTTCTTTAAATTCTGAAATTTTAAAAATTGGAGTGCAAAAAATATTTTTAGCATCAACCTTAAAAAAGCACGAAGATTTTATTTGGCAAATTGCTCAATATCACCGTCCAATTAGACCTCATGTGAAACATAAAAAAGAAATGGAAACTCAGTATCGAAATTTTGTTCCTTTGTTTGAAAAATATTCTAATCTGCGACTATGTTTAGAAAATGACTCGCACACCTGCAAAGTGACATGGCCAATCGTTTCATCGAATGAAAAAGGTTCATCAGAAGGTTTTATACGGGATGATAATAAAGGGATTGTATATGCCGGTGAAGGTTGTTGGGGAGCCCCACTTAGAGCCGCAGACGATTTTAAACCTTGGACAAGAGATGCTGCCGCTGTAAATCAATTTAATTGGATCTTTGTTTCAAAGGAAAAAATTGAATTGAGAACTGTTTTATATGAAAACGCAGAAGAAGTTGATGAACTGACAGAGGAGACGCGGTTTACATTGCCAAAAAACATCAATCTTTGGAATCCGTCTAACGGAAATTTAGTAGAAATTTTTCAACAAAAAGATAGAAAAATAAAATAAGTAAGTGCGCTTCTTTGTTTAATTCATACATTTGTTACTATGAGTGATTTTGTTGTATCAGCGCGCAAATATAGGCCTCAAACGTTTGACACGGTTGTTGGTCAACGTACGATTACCGAAACGTTAAAAAACGCAATTAAAAGTGGGCATTTAGCTCAAGCGTTTTTGTTTTGTGGATCGCGTGGGGTGGGCAAAACTACAACCGCACGTATTTTAGCTAAAACACTTAATTGCTTCAATCGCACTGAGCAAATGGAAGCTTGTGATGTTTGTGACTCTTGTATTTCTTTTAATACTGGAGCTTCGTTAAACATTTATGAATTAGATGCTGCATCCAATAACTCGGTGGATGATATTCGTAGCTTAATAGATCAAGTAAGAATTGCTCCTCAACTAGGTGATCACAAAGTATATATTATAGATGAGGTTCACATGTTGTCTGCCTCCGCATTCAATGCTTTTCTCAAAACTCTGGAGGAACCACCTAAGCATGCTATTTTTATTTTGGCAACAACTGAAAAACACAAAATAATACCTACTATTCTATCTCGTTGTCAAATATTTGATTTTCAAAGAATTAAAGTTAAAGACATCGCCCAGCATTTGGGTGTAATCGCGGCAAAAGAAGGTGTAACTGCAGATCCTGAGGCATTGTTTTTGATTGCACAGAAAGCGGATGGTGCGTTACGTGACGCTTTATCAATTTTTGACCAGATTGTCACTTTTTCAGGAAATAATATCACTTATCAAGATGTAGTTACGAATTTAAATATTCTTGACTATGATTATTATTTCAAATTTGTTACTTTCTTTTTACAAGAGGATATACCATCGTCCCTGATGCTGTTCAACGAAATTGTTGAAAAAGGATTTGACACACATAATTTTTTGATTGGCATGTCTGAACATTTTAGAAATTTACTATTGTGTAAGGATGATCGTTCGGTACAATTATTAGAAGTCGGTGATATCGTAGAACAACGTTATATTTCACAGTCAAAAGAGTTACATCAACATTTTATTCTGCGAGCTCTAACCGTATTGAATAAATCGGATGTTGAATATAAATCTGCAAAAAATCAACGACTTTTAGTCGAGGTTTGCTTAATGCAATTATGTTCTTTGCAAAGCGAGGGTGAAAAAAAAAATCCCTAACTGAAACAGTTGACATTTTACCTTTTGTTGGACAATCCTTACGTTCAGAAAAACCAGTTGCCCCCAAAGTAATCCCTCCTGTAGAAGCAAAACCAATTACCACTGCTTTTACGCAAAAAGCACCTGTTCATTTCGATAAGCCGACAGGAAATTATTCAAGTCCTCACCCTTCGATAAAGGAATTATTGAACCCGTTAAAAGTAGAGCAAATAAATAGTAATTTGGAAAATGCTCCACGGGAACTATTTAGCGAGGACCAATTAAAAATGGCTTGGAAACAATATAGTTTTATTGTTAAAGAGCAAGGACTAGAAACCTTTTATAATGCTTTAATAAAACGCAATCCTGTTCGAAAAAGTGAAGAAGTTTATGTGATTAGTTTGGATAATGAAATTCAAAAAGAGTATATTCTTTCGCATATTGATCCATTTTTACTCTATTTACGCCAACATTTGAAAAATTATTCAATCAAAGTAGAGCTCGATGTAGTTGAACAGATGGAGGAAGAAAAATTCTTAACAAGCAAACAAAAGTTCGAACAAATGGCAAGGAAAAATCCGAATTTACATGTGTTTAAAAGCATGTTCAATCTTGATATTGAATATTAATTATACGGTATAAGCTCTTTTAATAATATTCCAATTCCCATTAACAATATAAACCAGCCAAATCCTTTTTTTAGTTTATTTCCATCGATTTTAGTTGCCAAATAAGAACCAATCACAATTCCAACAACAGAAAACGAAGTGATTTTAACCAAAAGTGAATAATCAAAACTGGCCAAGTTTTTTGCTGACACTAAACCAATAACTGAGTTCAGTAAAATAATAATCAATGATGAGCCAACCGCTTTTTTCATAGGGATTTTGCAAACCAAAACCAAGACAGGAATTATTAAAAATCCCCCCCCTACTCCTACTAGGCCTGTTAAAAAACCAGTAAGGACCCCATGAAAAACCAATTGAATTACTGAAACATTTTTTTGAATTTCATTTTTTTGTTTCCGAATCATAGCCGAGGATGCAAGGATGATTATTAAGGAAAAAAATACTAATAATAACTTATCACTTCGACAAATGATTCCATTTCCAACTTGGAATTGTTCAGGAATTAATGGTATTAAAAAATACTTAGTTAAGGATACAACAATAACCGAAGGAATGCCTAATTGGATAATGGCTGGAATATGAAACTCACCCTTTTTTAAAAATGGAATTGCGCCTATCAAACTAGATACTCCAACAATTACTAAAGAATAAGTGGAAGCAAGAAAAGGATTAACTTGAAAAAAATAAACTAATAATGGTACGGTTAGGATACTCCCACCTCCTCCCATTAAACCCAATGAAACGCCAATAAGTACTGCTAAAATAAAACCTATTATTTCCAATTGTTGAATTTACCCGTAAAGCTCAGAAAAAAATATTGATTTTGTGTTACAATTGTTACCTGCGGCGTCTTTCACCAGAAATTAATTTTTTTATTTGAAAAAAATAAGACTCAATTGTATCATAATCACTATTTGGAACCGGTTTTAAGGCTGGGTTAGAAACAATGTACCCAGCGGCATCCAGTAAAATATACGATGAAGAAGAATGAAACTTGCATCGCTTTATAAACTCATCATTTTGTGTTAATTCAACCACGGGCCATGGTAAATTTAATTCAGTTTTCTTTGAATCTGAAGCAACCACAACTGTTACAAAATGAATATACTCTTTGTATTTCTCATACAAATTCATGAGTGGCTTTATTTCTTTTTGGGATTCAATAGAGGAAGGGTCGTAAAAGTGAAAATAAATATGTTTCCCTTCTAATTTTTGATTAGTTAAAGAATCCCTGGTGTTCACACTAACAAATGAATAATCTATAAAGCGTGATCCTGGCGATAAATCGGTGATTCTATCCAACACATTCGACGCGATTTGTCTGTGCTTAGGAAATTTCGAAAATTGCTTTATACTATCGAGCATGAACATAAGATTTGTTTTAGGATACCTTTTTTCATAAAACTGATCATAAAATAATTTGATTAAACATAGTTCCCTAACCTGAGGGTTTTTCAATTCAGATTCCTCTCCCAATGCTGCCATTGCAAGTGATGGACTACGATAAACCACAGCATCATACAATTTATCTTTCACTGTATTGGATAAAAAACTGGTTAAATTTCCGTAGTACACATTAAAATAATTCATGTATGCCTCGTTGGAATAATAAATAGGATATTTGGCCAAATGTTGTGCAAATTTCTGTTGTCTTGTTAATGCAGAAACTGTCTCTAAATCATCCATTTCAGCGAAGGTAAACTTGATGTGATAACGAAAAAAAAGAGTGGTATCCTTTCCATATAGATCGGCAGCGCGCTTTTTCATTTTACTGTATTTATCATCATATTCGGAAGGCTTAGCCTTTTTTAAATGATAAAATTGTGCTAATTGATTATCCACCCAATTTTGAAAACCTAAAATTTTATAATTAATATCTAAGGAATCTAATCTGTAAAAAACGAGATTCACTTGATTACCCTTGGGATTTTTTGTATCAAGATCATTTACTTCAGGAAATGTAACCAGATAATTTCCAGCTGGTTGAACATATAACCAAGCGTAATTTTTCTTTGAACGTATAACCAATTTCTGGGTAGATAATCGGGGTAACTTAAACTCAAAATACCCAACCGAATCAACCTTGGTTTGAAGGATACATTTTTCTTTTCCGGATATATAATCTTCTATCGCATACAACCCAATTTCTTCATTCTTATAATAACTTCCAACACCTCGAATTTGAACAGAATCACTTTTGACCTGACCAAACACACGAATTACAGTCAAGAGAAAAATTAGAATTAGAAGAGCTCTCATTTATGTGGTTATATTACAATTGATTCAAACCAAATATTCCGCATTCGTTACAAATGATGATATATCCCCTCCATTTATTGAAATTTCACGAACAATTGAGGAGTTTATGTGAGCATATTCAATATCCGTTAAAAAGAAAATAGTTTCTACAGGATAAAGCGTTTTATTCATATGTGCAATAGATCTTTCATATTCAAAATCCTTTACATCTCTCAATCCCCTTATAATATGATTTGCACCCAATTTTTTACATAATTCAACGGTTAATCCTTGAAAAACAATTACCTCTACATGTTGATTAAAAAGGGATTCAATATGTTGTTTTCTCTTCTCAATCGGATAAAACGGTTGTTTTTTAGTATTGACACCAATGGCAATGATTATTTTATCGAAAACATCAAGCGCTTTTAATACAACCGATTCATGACCTTTGGTAAAAGGATCAAAAGAACCTGGAAAAATAGCAACTTTCATATCTCTCTTTTAAAAAAACTAAAACTAACGTTACCATAGTTACGGAAAAACTGAAAATTGGGTTGCATTGAAAAATCCTTTTGTTTACTATGCTCTAAAATAAAAAAACCATCGTTACATACTGCCTTGTTTTCCATCACCAACTGAATCAATGTTTCATAATTCGTATAGTCATAAGGCGGATCTGCAAAAACCAGGTCAAACTCTTGTTTATTGCGCTGAAGAAAAGTTAAAATATCAAGCTTCATGGTGCGAATTCGTTTTTCTGCTCCCATGGATGCCGCATTTCGTTGAACAAATTTCAAACAATTTGTATGAATATCTACACATGTAATAAATGCAGATCCCCTAGAAAGAAATTCTAAAGCAATATTCCCTGTCCCAGAGCATAAATCAAGAACTGAGGTATCATTGATATCTATTTGATTTTCTAATACATTAAACAGACCTTCTTTAGCAAAATCAGTTGTTGGCCGCGAAGGGAAATTGGATGGTACGGATACTCTTCTCCCTTTGTACTCTCCTCCTACTATACGCATAAGTCAATTGAGTTTATGCCTAAATCCGAACGTAGATTCCATTGTACTAACGGTGTGATTTGCAAATGTTCTAACTTATTAACCACCCCCTCCGAAATTGAATTTGCTGTCTGTGAAAAAGGATAAATTTCTATCATCCCTTTTTTTACTAATAATTCAGACTTTTGCATAGAAAAAGTAACGTGATAAATTACGTCTTCCACTTCATTAAAGGAATTTTGTAAAAAAATTATTGGTTTATCATATTCAAAAACTACAAAATCAAAATGCGAATCAGTAAGGGAAAGCACACCGTGAAACTTTGTCGCTGTATTTTTTGAAGCCAAATAATTTAATGTAGCTGAAGTTTCGTGAATGATTTTAGATCCTGGAAACTTCATCACAAATAATGATTTTAACCAAAGCGGTATTGTAAATAAATTAACTGTTCCCAATAAATGGTTTCGATTGTAATCGGTATCTTTTTTTGAAAAATCCTTTCCGAAATTCAGTTCAAATAAAGTATCAAAATCTGAATGATCGAATAAACTAGATGGAACAAGTACCACATTTTTACTTGACCAAACAACCAATGCATTTGTATACGTCAACAAGGTAATTCCCTCTTTTATAACAAAATCGGAAATAAAATCCTTTTTCAATAATTCAGATTTAGTGCTTAAATCTAAATTCCATGAATTAATTAATTGATTATTTGATAGATAATTAACAGAAAAATGTGAATCTGAAACTTCAAAAAGAAGATTATTCATATTATTCATCTTCCCAAGAACCAACAGGTGTTGTTTCAGGAATATCTAATTTTCCAACAAATATGAATTCATTTTTCTTACCTTGAACGTCTGCATAAGGTAGCTTTCCTGAAATTCTCATTACAGGTACTTCTTCTCTCCCTTTAAGTGCTGTTCCAACCTCAAATTTCCATTTTTCCTTTCCCCCTGTTAGCGGTATATAGAATAATGAATCTGCATTAAATTTAGAGAAGCCTGATTTCAATCTACTTTCATTGTATGATTTGTTCCAAGTAAATTTCGAACCCAATAAAGAAGTTTTTAGTGTATCGTATTTAAATGATTTTAAGTCTGCAGGGCAAATCTTGGACTTTGACAATCTATACGCCTCAACTAAATTCATATTGTAGTCAATCGGACGATTATCATTATATAAAAAGTCTCTTTCCTCTGTTGTTAATTTACGTGATGGAATCGTACCTCCTGTGGCTACAGAATCAACTGTTGCTGTTTTTAAAAAATTCATCAACTCTTCAGGAGTACTTGCATATTTCTTATGCACTTTAACATATTCCATTTGAATAGTTCTTAAATCGCTCAAATTCGAAATGGCTAAACTTTTACATTTCTTATAGTTACTATTATAAAGCTCTGTATCACTTACACTTTTGTAAGACAAATACAACAAAACAAGACTTATAACCCCTGATACTGCTCCAGTAATAACAAACAAATTTTTAGTCAATCCGCCCCAAGAATATAGGAAGCTTAAAATCGCTGCTACCAACAATAAAAATGATGATAAATTAAAAACAGTATTTTGACTTGATGAAATTCCAAAATACAACATACCCAAACCAGTTATTAAGAATAAAACCGGAATAGAGAATTTTTTTAATAAAAGTCCTAAATTTGACATAAACGCAAAAATTAATATTAATTACAAAACTACAATTTTCATAAATACAAATCTAACCATCTGAATTAAAAAATTGACAATTTATCCATGTTTATAGAAAAAAAAGACCTTTTTACTTTTAGAAATCTTTTTGATGCTCATTTTTCTCATCA
>CAZTFG010000029.1:0-26916 GCA_964612725.1 uncultured Lishizhenia sp.
CAAGGATCAATTGGCAGAAGCGTTGAAGTTGATAAATGTGGTACCGAATCCGTATTATGCTTTTTCAGAGTATGAAAGAAATAGATTGGATACTAGAGTTAAAATAACAAATTTACCTAAAACATGTACTATTAATATTTATACAGTAAATGGTAAGTTGGTTAGAACCTTTAAGAAGGATAGTGAAATCACCTCTCAGGACTGGGATTTGACAAATAATAAAAGTATTCCTGTAGCAAGTGGAGTTTATCTGATACATGTAGAGATTCCTGGAATTGGTGAAAGAGTATTGAAGTTTGTTGGTGGAATGAGACAAGTGGATTTACAAGGTATTTAATAATTTGAAAGCACTATTGATAATGAAAAATAGAATGAATAAAACATTAGTAGGATTAGTTGCAGCAGGTGTTGTACTTTCTTCAAGTTTATTTGCTGGAAATGAAGACAGAATTGGTTCTGCTGGTGCGTCTCATTTATTAATTAATCCATGGGCAAGAGGTTCTGCAATTGGCGATGCTGGTGTTGCAAATATGAATGGTATAGAAGCAACCTTCACCAATGTAGCAGGGTTGGCTTTTACAGATAAAACGCAAATAAAATTCAATTATTCAAATTGGATGGGTAATGCTGGTATTAGTTTGAATAGTGCTGGTTTCGCACAGAGAATATCTGAATCAAGTGTTTTTTCTGTGAGTGTTCAATCGTTGAATTATGGAGATATTCCAATTACAACAGTAGCTAATCCTGAGGGTAATATTGGTTTCTTTTCTCCAAGAGCAAACATATTTAATGTTGCCTATGCCAAGGAATTTTCTTCTTCGATTTCTGGAGGAATTAATTTTAAAGTGATTTCAGAAAACATTTCTAATATGAAGGCGACAGGTGTTGCTATAGATGCTGGAATTAGATATGTAACAGGAGAGCAAGATCAAATTAAGTTTGGAATAGCATTGAAAAATGTTGGCCCTGTAATGAAGTATAAAGGAGATGGTTTAGCTCAACAAGTTACGTATGTATCAACTGGTTTTATTGGTAGTTTGGAGAATCGTTCTGCTACTTATGAAATGCCATCTTTGCTTTCTATTGCAGGATCATATGATTTCATTTTTTCTGAAAAAAATAAGTTAAACGTTGCTGCTGCATTCACTGCTAACTCCTTTTCAAAAGATCAATTTCGTTTAGGCTTAGATTATGGAATGACAACTGAAAAGATGGCTTTTAATTTAAGAGGTGGATTTGTCTATGAAAATGGATTATTTTCAGCAGAAAATCGGTCTAATGCATTAATTGGTCCAACTGCTGGATTTTCAATTGATGCGTTAGTTGGCAAAAGTAAAAGTGCTTTAGGTTTGGAATATTGTGCTCGTTTTGCCGGAGTATTTGGTATTATTCATACTATCGGAGCTACTATTTCTTTGAAATAAAGTTAAATTATTTTATATTTGTTAGAGAGAGCTTGAAAGGGCTCTCTTCTTTGTTTAAATCGTTAATACTTAATGTATGTCACAAATAAACTATTATACAGAAGAGGGATTGCAGAAGTTGAAAAGTGAACTTTATCATATGAAGACTGTTCAGCGCCCGGCTATATCGGAACAAATTGCTGAAGCAAGAGATAAAGGAGATTTATCTGAAAATGCGGAGTATGATGCAGCAAAAGAAGCACAGGGATTGTTAGAGATGAAAATTTCTAAAATGGAGAACATTATTGCAAATGCTCGATTAATAGATGAAACACATATTGATAATTCAAAAGTTTTTATTCTATCTAATGTGAAAATAAAAAACATCGCAAATGGTATGGAAATGGACTATATTTTAGTTGCAGAAAATGAAGCTGATATTAAATTGAAGAAAATTTCTGTTGATTCTCCCATTGGAAAAGGTTTATTAGGTAAAAAAGTAGGTGAAATTGCAGATGTTCAAACGCCAGGTGGAATTGTTCAATTTGAAATTTTGAATATTTCCCGATAAATGCCAAGTGTTTTTTCTAAAATTATTTCTGGCGAAATACCAGCCTTTAAAATAGTAGAAGATGAATATCATTTAGCTTTTTTAGATGTTAATCCATTAGTTATGGGTCATACTTTGGTTATCCCAAAAAAAGAAACAGATTATATTTTTGATTTGGAGGATGCTGAATTGGAATCTATGATTTTGTTTTCTAAAAAAGTAGCAGCCCTCTTAAAAAAAGCAATACCCTGTAAACGAATTGGTGTTTCTGTTATTGGGTTAGAAGTTCCTCATGCACATATACACTTAATTCCTATTAATAGTATTGATAACATGAATTTTAGTCAACCCAAATTGAAGGTTAGTCAAACTGAATTGTTGGACATTCAAATGAAAATTTTATCATTTAGTTAATTTACAACAGTCTTAGTTTTTCAATGGTATATTGTATTTGCTCTGTTGAAATATCTAAATGCGTTACGAAGCGAATCATTCCTGGTCCAAAGGCAATTGTTTTAATGCCGAGAACTGAAAGTTCTTGAATGATTTTATCTCTCATGGATTCTGAATGTAAAATAGCCACAACTATATTTGTTTCGACAGGAATCACCTCTTTAACCCAAGAAAGTGTCTGTAATGTATCACTCAAGGATTTAGCGTGTTGGTGATCTATTTGCAATCGATTAATGTTATTCTTTAAAGCAAATAATCCACCGGCTGCAATTATACCAGCTTGTCGCATACCGCCCCCCATCACTTTTCTAACTCTATGTGCTTTTTTAATAAAATCTTTTGAACCCAATAACACAGAACCAATTGGTGCGCCTAATCCTTTGGATAAGCATAATGAAATGGAGTCAAATTGTTGTGCATATATTTTAGGATCAATTTTCGTTTCGATTAATGCATTCATAAGTCTAGCACCATCTAAATGCAACGCAATATTTTTATTTCTTGAAAACTCACTTATTTTTTTGATCTCCTCAAAATCATAAATAGCACCACCGCCTCTATTCGCTGTGTCTTCAAGTGATATTAATTGTGTCAACGGAAAGTGAACATCGTGTTCTGGATTGATCCAGTTTTCAATTTGATCTCTAGAAATTCTCCCTCTATTTCCTTGAAGCAATCGAACAGATGCACCTGAATTTTTGGCAATTCCTCCACCTTCATATTTATAAATATGACTTTCTTCATGACAAATTACCTCACCTCCAGGTTGAACATGAACATTGATGGCAATTTGATTGGTTTGAGTTCCGGATGTACAAAATAATGCTGCTTCCATTCCGAAATAATCCGCCGCAAATTGCTGTAATTCGTTAACTGTTGGATCTTCACCAAAGACATCATCTCCTGTTTTTGCGTTCAACATGGCATCAAGCATCTCAAGAGATGGTTTTGTTACGGTATCACTTCTTAAATCTACTATCATATTTCATATATTGATACAAAGCTATTACTTTAGTTGAAAATTAATATCAATTGGAATTATTTATTATCCTATTAACGGTATTTATCGGTAGTACATTGACCTTCTTTTCGGGTTTCGGTCTAGGTACTATTTTATTACCTGTAATGTGTTTGTTTTTTTCTATTGATATTGCAATTGCTGCTACTGCAGTAGTCCATTTTTTTAATTCGTTTTTTAAGTTCATTTTAATCTTCCGACATATAAATATAAAACTCCTCCTTTCATTCGGTGGATTGGCAATACCTTTTTCATTTTTAGGCGCTTGGGTTTTGTCCAATGTTAAAACAACTGATGTATTTATTCATTATTCATTACCTTTTTATCAAATGGATGTATCGTTAATAAATTTCTCCTTGGGGTGGATCATGATTGTATTTGCCTATATCGAATTGTTTTGGAAGAAAAAAGAGATTAAATTCTCAAAAATTGGGCTTTATTTTGGTGGGGTTATGAGTGGTTTCTTTGGTGGTTTTTCAGGACATCAAGGGGCTTTAAGAGCTATGTTTTTATCCAAAACGAATATTTCCAAAGAAGAGTTTGTTGCCACATCAAGTACAATCGGTTTATTGATTGATTTGACTAGAATTGGAGTGTATTCTTTTTCCTTTTCTTTTACCGAAAATAAATCATTTCAAATAACACTTTTGTTCTCTATAATAATTGCATTTATTGGAAGTTATCTTGGTTCTAAACTTTTGAAAAAAACGACTTTTAGGTTCGTACAGTTCATTGTTTCTATTCTTCTCTTTACATTTGGTGTTTTATTAGTTTTAGGATTCATTTAATCCCTTGGCTTTCCAAAAATCTCTTCTACTTTTTTGTAACGATAATCAAATATTTCTTGAAGCTTTTTTTTGACTAAAAAGGGGTGAGCAAGCTTTCCGAGAGGACCTAAAGGTATCTCATACGAAACAATATCGATCATTTCAATTCCTTTTGAGGTTTCTTTAAAATGATGTTCATGATGCCAAATTCTATAAGGGCCTTTTCGTTGTTCATCCACAAAGTAACGAAGGTCATCCACGTGAGTGATTTCTGTTATCCAATTCATGGGAATACCTAATATAGGTTTTACGCGATATTCAATCATTAAGCCAGCATACATTTTCTCAGGAATATCTACCAAAATATCAAATCCCATGTAGTCAGGTGTAATTGCTTTTAAATTAGATGGCGAAGAAAAAAAATCCCAACATGTTTGCAAGTCTGTCGGTATGATTTGTTTAGTTTTTATTTGATACATAGTGTTTATTTTACAAACAATCAAATACCGAATTTGGTTTAAATGATTAGTCGATTAAAAATTTACCCTTACCTTTATTGCATGGAAATTGAACCGTATTTTTTGGATTTAATTCGTTATTTTTCTCTAAGGATTAACCTTACCGATGAGGATATTCAGAAAATAATTTCATCCTACGAAATTCGTGTTTTAAAAAAGAAAGAATATTTATTTCAACAAGGAGAAATTTGTCGGTATGAAGCATTTGTAATTGATGGTGCTTGCAAACTTTTTTATTCAGATACAAAAGGCTCTGATCATATTCTATATTTTGCGTTTAAAGATTGGTGGATCAGTGATATATCTTCATTTTCCACTCAAGAACCAGCATCCATGTCAGCTCAAGCATTGGAAGAAACTCAACTTTTAACCATTAATTTGCAAAAAAAAGAGGAATTATTTGCTAGTGTTCCTCAACTAGAACGAATGTTTCGTATTATAACTCAACGAACCTTAGCCGTACTACAAAAACGATTTTTTTTAGCAATGAGTGGTGGAGCAAAGGATCGATATTTACAATTAGTTGATCGTTATCCTAAAATTGAGCAATTAGTACCACAATACCAAATAGCATCATATCTAGGTATTCTTCCCGAATCATTAAGCAGGCTTAAAAAACAACTTCATGAACAAACCCTTTGATTTTCCTATTGCTTATTTGAATAGTAATGATGGTACAGCTTTGCTTGCTTTTGGTGAGATAGATAGTTTAACTATCCATTCAGGTATTTCATTAGGATTATTGGACGAGTTTATTTCAAAACATGCAGATAAGTATCTATTTGGTTGTTTAAACTATAATTTGAAAAATGAAATTGAATCGCTTACAACCCGTTTGGATGATCATCACAATTTTCCATTAGTTCAATTTTTCGTTCCAACGTGTGTGGTGAAATTGGATCATGAGAATTTTGAATTTTTACAAGGCGAAAAAACGAATGAGAATTTTGAATTCCTTAATTATTTTCTTGAGGAAGAAACGGATCAAAACTTTCATGATCTTTCTATAGATTGGAAATCAAGAACTAGAAAAGATCAATATATTCAGAACATATTAAATTTACAAAAACAGATTGTTCAGGGCAATATTTATGAGGTTAACTATTGTCAAGAATTTTATGCTGAAAATGTACATATTGAATACCCCCTTGATTTTTACTTTAAATTAAATGAAATAACAAAAGCACCATTTTCTGCTTTCTTTCAGAAAAATAACAATACCATTTTTTGTGGTAGTCCAGAGCGATACTTGAAACGAACAAATAATAAAATTATTTCTCAGCCTATTAAAGGTACAGCAAGAAGAAATACTGATTCAAAAACGGATAGTGAAATTATAAGAAAACTCCAAACTGATCCGAAAGAACGTGCAGAGAATATTATGATTGTTGATTTGGTGCGGAATGATTTATCTAAAATTGCTGTTCCTAATTCTGTTCAAGTGGATGAATTGTGTGGTGTTTATACATTTGAAACTGTTCATCAGATGATTTCTACTATTTCATGTGATGTTGCCCCAAGCACCTCTTTTGTAGATATTATTAAAGCTACTTTTCCAATGGGATCTATGACTGGTGCCCCTAAATTGAGAGCAATGCAATTAATTGATGAATTTGAAGATTTTTCACGTGGAATTTATTCAGGTACAATCGGATATATAGCTCCGAATGGAGATTTTGATTTAAATGTGGTAATCCGCAGTATGATGTATAATACACAAACGAAATACCTTTCTTGTCCAGTAGGTGGTGCGATTACACTTGACTCTGATCCGGAAAAAGAATTTGAAGAGTGTCAGACAAAAATTGCTCGTATTTTAGGTTTGAAATGAACGATATCCAATTATCAATAAATAAACTAAGGAAGAAAATTGAGGTTTCAACGGTTTTTGTTGCTGTAAGTGGTGGAATTGATTCGATGTTATTGCTTGATCTAATTCGGAAGGAATTTCCTGTTACGGCACTCCATGTAAATTATCAGTTACGCGGAATTGATAGTGATTTAGACTCCACATTTGTTCAAGAATTTTGTAAAGTACATGCTATACCAATCAAGGTATTAACGTATGATTTGGGAACTGAATTGAAGAATAAAAAATCAAATCTTCAAAATCGAGCACGTGAAATACGTTATGATTTTTTTAACCAACAGCTAGAAGGATTACCTAATTCCTATTTATTTATAGGTCATCATGCTGACGATCAAATTGAAACATTTTTTATTCAGTATTTTAGATCTGCCGGAATTTCCGGTTTAGCCGGAATGAAAGAAATTTCAAATCGGATTGTGCGACCATTTTTATCATTTTCAAAAAATGAACTTCAGGTTTTTGCGCAAGAAATAGGATTGACTTGGAGAGAAGATCAGTCAAATAAAAAGAATGATTATATCAGGAATAAATTTCGGAATCTGTTATTGCCCAATTTAGAAAAAGAAATTCCTACCCTTCGAGAATCCGTTTTGAGAATGATGAATTGTTTGCAAGAAAATCAAACTCGCATCGAGAAAGAAGTGGAACTGATAGTTAAGGAAATAATATCAAACAAACAATTAAAAATTGTCGATATTATTTCGTTGGAGGCAGAACAAACTATTGAGCTTTTTCGACAATTAGGCATATCCACCAATTACCTGAGTGAATGGAAAAAATTAATTGATTCCCAAAAAGGTATCGAATTACCGATTAGTCAAAGTGACAAGTTAATTTCGATAATACGAGAAGAGCATTCCTTTTATTTTAATTTTGTCAATCAGATTAATTCAACAGTACCTGGGTTTGAAATTCAAGAAGTGAGTAGTTTACCAGAACATTTTTCCAAGTCCATTTTGTATTTTGATAAAAGTAAAATTAAAGGCGCCATTTTCATACGCTTATGGCAGCAGGGAGATAGGATTTTTCCAATAGGGTTAGCAGGTTCAAAATTGATTAGTGATGTATTGACGAATGCTAAAGTTCCGCATGCCCGAAGAAAGAATCAATGGGTTTTGTGTGATGATGAGAAAATTCTGAGTTGCATAAATCATTGTGTGGACCGCAGGGCTATAGCATCATCGCGCACAACGGCCATCTTGCGTGTATCATTTAATGATAAAGATTAAATCTGCCTCAGCTTTTGAAATATGAACGAAAGAAAAACGTTACTTTTGAAGTATGAAATGGATGATCTTATTTTGGGTCTTAAGCTTTTGCATAATGCAATCCTTTGGGCAACGTAATGTGAAGGATTCTGCTATTGCCACACCGTGGATTGGCGTTCATTATGGTGGCAATTTTACTGCCGGTGATTTGGCTGACCGGTATGGGTATTTGAATCACATTGGAATAATTGCAGGATACAAAACAGCTACGAATTGGTATTTTGGTATGGAAAGCAATTTCATTTTTGGAAATCAAGTTAGAATTTCTGGATTGCTTGATGATTTAATAGATTCCTACGGCAATGTAACAGATGTAAATGGAGATATTGCAAGAATTTATGTTCTTCCTCGTGGATTGAATATGAATGCCTCCGTTGGTAAAGTATTTCCAGTTCTTAGTCCAAATAACAATTCAGGCATTTTCGTAAATGGAGGATTGGGATATTTGATTCATCATATGCGGATTGAAACGAATGATCAAGTTGTTCCTCAATTAGAGTTGTCTTATCGTAAGGGATATGATCGATTAACTGCAGGAGTCAATTTTCACCAATTCGTTGGCTATGCTTTTATGGCGAATAGCGGTTTTTATAATTTCTATGGAGGGTTTTACGCACAAGAAGGGATTACTAAAAATTTACGTACAATAAACTTTGATGAGCCGGATATACCTGTTTCAACCAAAACACGTATAGATATTCAAGTTGGATTTAGACTCGGTTGGATGATTCCATTTTACAAAAGGAAACCAAAGGATTTTTATTTTAATTAATGCAGTTTCTATATAATTTCTCTATTTTTCTTTTTGGAATAGTTGTACAACTAGCTTCAATTTTTAACTCCAAAGCCAAAAAATGGAGCGATGGAAGAAAGGATTGGAAAAATACCTTACCTAAAATTGACGGGAATAGAGATATAATTTGGTTTCATTGTGCCTCATTAGGAGAATTTGATCAAGGATTACCGGTGATGAAGGAGTGGAAGAGGCAACATCCTGAAGATCGTATTTTAGTTACTTTTTTCTCTCCTTCTGCTATGTTACATTATCACAAAAGAAATCATTGTGCGGATTATGTTCTATATCTTCCATTAGATACTCCTTCAAATGCATTATTTTTCATCGATCATTTTTTACCTAAGGCCATTTTTTTTGTGAAATATGAATTTTGGGCTAACTATATTTCGTATGCTCATAAACGAAAAATCCCTGTTTATTCGATTGCAACGATCCTTAGAAAAAATCAACATTTTTTTAAGTGGTATGGAGCTTTTTTTCGCGGAGTTTTAAAGAAAATTAGTTATTTCTATGTGCAAAATGAAGAATCATTCCAATTATTGCATTCTATCGGTGTTAACGAATGTCAGGTAGTGGGGGATACTCGATTCGATTCAGTATTGGAAACTAAGAATCTGTTTTTGAATCAAATTAAAGAAGGTCATCTTGATGAGGATTGGATAAAACTTAAAACGTTTTTAGAAGGTAAAAAAGCAATAATCATTGGGAGTTCTTGGCCGGCAGAGGAACGATTAATAATTCCATATATTTTAGAAAACAAACAGCTTAAGTTCATTCTTGCCCCTCATGATATTTCAAATCAGCATATCACAAAAATTGAGCAAGGATTAGGTGATTCTTGTGTGCGCTTCACTCATTTTAACGAAATAAATAATTCGGTCAATTGTTTAATTCTTGATACCATTGGTCATTTGTCAAAAGCATATTATTTTGGTGAAATTGCCCTTGTAGGAGGTGGATTTTCAGGCAAACTCCATAATATTTTAGAACCAGCAGTATTTGGATTACCTGTATTATTCGGTCCTAACCATACTAAGTTTCCAGAGGCCAATTTGTTTCTGAAAAATCAAATTGCTTTCGAATTTAAGGATGAAAATGAAATGGAAAATAAATTGAATTTGTTAATACAAGAAGACCCAATTCTAAGTTCTGAAATTAAAAATTTTATAGCTTCCCAATCGGGTGCAGCACTTAAAATTATTTCATCCCTTAGAATTGGGTCTTAACCCTTATTTCTTCTTTTTGGTAAAATCTAAATTGTACGTTATACCAGTGAGTAAGGTATGATTTCTTTCTACCTTGATTCCATCTGATTTTATGATATATTGATTAAGGTATCCAATTTGAATATTTAAATAACTATTGAAACGCCATCCAATTGAAGCATTAAATCGATTTTGATCCAAAATATTTTTTCCTATCCCTTTTCCAAAACCAAGGAAAATCTCATTATTTAAATTAAGAAATAACGTTTTATCCTGCATTGTTTTTTTTGATAATGGAATTAATACCATCGCCCGATATCGAACTCGTTGTCTAAATAGATTATCGCTTTTTTCGAGATTTCCAGAACTGTTTTTAAAATAGTTTTCTATGAATCGTTGTTCTAAACGATATCGATGTTGAATATCAAATGTGCGAAATTTAGTTTCAATTGTTCCTTTTAAATTCAATTGTTGCCAAATACGATTTTCAGTATATTGTGTTAACACAGGTTGATCACCATAAGGGAAATTGACTATCCAGCCATAACCTGCTGTCAAAGAAACATTCGGATTTAACGTGTAATCGACTCCAATTCTCATTAAGGATTGCTGCCAATTTTGAAAACCACCTTCTCGTCTCCATTGATATTCTGTGTGAATTGAAAATTTGTTCGAAATTTTGTGATTTCCAAGATAACTAATCCACGCATGTTCTTGGTCTGAAAACTCATTTTGAGCCCTCATTTTGTTTAGTATTATAACACTTAAAAATAAGAGAATTCCTATACTTTTCACTAGACTTTATTTTTTTCGTTTTACGGCTAATTCATGTTTAGAATTACCAACATTTTTAAACTCGTCTATCCCTAAAATTAGCAGAGTTCCTCCTTCTGTATCAAAGTCATTTTTTATATGATATAAGTTTTCGATTACAGAATGGTCTACCAGTGTACATTTCGATAAATCTAAAATCACTTTATCGCTAAATTTATATGAAAGTAATTGTTTTTTAACCTTTATGAAATTACTGAAAATAATAGCTTTATGTGGTGTAATAGTATTGCCGATCATAATGGAATGAGCATTAAATAAGCTAGAAATAGGAACTCCCCGCGAAATATGAAGAAATAGTTTTAGAAGGATTCCTACCGCTATTCCAACTAATAAGTCTGTGAGAAGAGTAAATATAATAGTTACGATAAAAATAGTTATTTGATCTTTTCCAATTTTTGCCATGTGCCCAAATTCTCTCGGGTGTGTTAATTTCCAACCAACTCCAATTAGCATGGCGGCTAATGCGGCTTTAGGAATTAAGTTACTAAATGAAACAGCAAAAATTAAGAATAAAAGAATGAAAATTCCATGAAATAAATTTGCCCATCTTGTTTTAGCACCATTGTTAACATTTGAAGATGAACGAGCCACTTCAGAAATCATGGGTAGGCCACCTAGGATACCAGTAAAAACATTACCAATTCCGACAGCTATTAAATCTTTGTTTGTGTTTGACCTTCGTTTGAATTTATCCATTTCGTCTATGGCTTTTATTGTAAGAAGAGATTCAAGACTACCTACCAACGCAAACATTAATACATATTTTGCAAAAGTGCCAAATTCATAAATCCCGTTAAAACTGACATTTATCCCAATGATATCAGTAAGACCTTCATTGAATTCCAAAAGAGGTTTAAATTCAGAGCTGTTTTTAAGACCAAGTATGGCGCTAAGTGGAATAGAAATAACTAATACGATTAAAGCAGATGGAATTTTTTTTAATACCATATTCGGAATTAATGGCCAGCCAAACACCACCAGTAGGCTTACCAGACCTACAATAGCCACGTTTTTATGTGCAAAGAAATGAACCAAGGTGCCAGGTAATTCCATTAACAATTCAAAAGGTTCAACCATCGGTTTCCCTTCAGTAGTTAACGGATTCATGCCTACTAAAATATGTAATTGTTTACTAATTATAATGATGCCAATTGCTGCTAACATGCCATGTACGGCAGAAAGCGGAAAGAAGTCACTCAATGATCCTAATTTGAAAATCCCGAAAATAACTTGAAATGCACCTGAAATAACAACAGCGCCTAGCGTTAACTGCCATCCTAGTTCAGGGTTACCATGACCCAGCTCAACCACTGCGCTAGCCACAATTACAATTAAGCCGGCAGCAGGTCCTTTGATTGTTAGTAATGAGCCAGCGAAAAAGCTTACTACGATTCCACCAATTAGTGCAGTTATTAAACCATAAATTGGCGGAAAATTACTTGCAGTGGCAATGCCTAAACTTAAGGGGAGAGCGAGCAAGAATACCAAAAAACCTGAAATTGCTTCAGTGGTAAAGTTTTCTTTGAGTCCAGCCAAACCATCTTTGGGATAGTTCTTATTTGTATATTTTTTCATATTTTATTTTTTATAATAATTATTAAGCGGATCTTTTGGCCACATCATGATATTTTTTAAGATGCGGCCCAAGAAATACTCTGGAATAAATTCGTATTGCGGCTAAACCATTAATAATAAAACTTACAGAAGTAAAAAATGCTAATCCTATTTGATCATAATGAACATGTGAGAAAATCAAATCTTCCCCAATGAAAGTGGGTGAAATAGGGAATCCAGCTAATGTTAAACAACAAATTAAAAATAGGAGGGCAATTTTGGGATGTTCAAAAGCATGTCCATAAAAGTCATCCAAGCTAATCCAATTTTCTTCTTTTCTGAGTCTATTTAAAAGAATAATTCCGCAAAGCCATGCTACCGTTACACCACTTAAATACCAGATAAGTTCATTCGTTTTAAACTGCTCATTAAATGAAATAGCAAGGGCAATAAAAAAATGATTGATCATAATCAAAGTGAACGCCAATCGAGCACTATTTCTCTCCGTAAATGCTTTAATTACCACGATAAATCCTATAAATGCAAAGATGATTGGAAGTAAATGTGAAATTGACTTGGGTAATTTTGATTGGTATAAAAGTGAAATTAAACCTATAATGAACGTGCTACTAAAGAAGAAGATCACATTTTGGTAGCTGATGAATTTCATTTTCTTACCTAATTCTTTTAATGGATTCCAAAGTGATCGATACATCAAGGTATCTAAATTCCATTCTTTTATACTAAGAATAAAGAGGGTGTTTTCAATTCTTTTTGGTAAAGAGTCTTCAACAGTAAGAGCACGAGGAATAAAATTATAGAATTGTTCACGTATTTTGTAACTTACAATAGAGGGTGAAACAAGTAATTGATAGGTTCTTAAAAAAGCATTACCTGCTATATGAAATAGGGCTAAATAATGTAGTCCGAGACCTATTTCAATAAAAATTAATCCAATTTGAGCGATTGATGCATAAGCAATTTGGCTTTTTATAGAGGATTGCACACGCGCTGTTAATGTAGTAATTAGGGCAGTCGTAATTCCGCTAATAACTAAAAAAAAGCGAAATGCTGACTGATGTTCCCAAAATGGTGCTGTTCTAAGAAGTATAAAAGCACCGATATGAACAGAAAGCGATCCATAGAAAATGGCACTCGATGGGGTAGGTCCTTCCATTGCTCGAGGAAGCCAAGATGAAAAAGGCAACTGAGCTGACTTTGCCGCAGCAGAAACAAATATCAACAAAGAAATTGCCAGTCCAATCCAGGAATGTGCTTCCAAGTGTTCACTAACTAACTGTGCGTTATTCAGCTTGAAAAAGGAAATATTTTCATGCCATAAATGGTGCGATAACCACATGACTAGAATTAAACCAACATCACCAATTCGATAAATAGAGAATACTTTTACCGCATTTTTAACAGGTAAATACCGATCCCGGTAGAAGGCAATTAAAAGAAATGATGAAACACCTAATATTTCCCAACCGATGAAAAGCGTTTCCAAATTGCCTGAAAAAATAATGATTGTAAATCCACAATAAAAGAACATTATGGTATTGAAAAAACGCTTATATCCAGTTTCTCTATGAAGATAATAGCGGCTATAACTCGTTATTATTAGGGTTAATATGGAGCCTAAAAATAGATACACCAAAGAAATATGATCAAAATAGAAATCAAGGTAAAAATCATACCCATGCGTGCTGTATATTGAGAATTCCTTGATGTTGATAATATTACGGCCACCCATTATCCATATTGTAGTGAAGATTATGGTTGTGATTAATTGAATTCCAACAGTTAAAACAGCAATCCTCGACAGTAACTGTTCCTTCTGTTTGGGAATAATTAAGCTTAGCAAAAATCCAATAATTGGTAATGCTATAAACGAATGTATAAATGAATTTTCCATGGTCTATTTAGTTAATTCAAAAACAGGTAAATTCTCATGAGAGGATTCAATTATGGTTTCCTCATTTGAAACTGAGGAAATAGCAGAATCAATTAAATTATATGGAGTAAATGAACCATTAGCAAATGAATAAAACATCTTATTTTGATTATCGTAAGCAACTAAATTCACCCATTCATTAAGGAACCATTCATAAGTTGCAGGATTTTTTTTAATCGTGTTTAGTACAACTTCTGGCTGATGTTCTACGATTACCATTAATCTTAAAGGGTCATGAACTTCAATCATTTGGCTCGGTAATCCTGTTCTGAGGTCACCATCAATTCCATTTGCCACGCCGAATAATCCCATTACATTGTGAGGTAATTTGGTGCCAGCCCCAAGATTTTGATTGTCTACGCGAGAAAAGTAATATTCCAAATTGATTCCACCGCAAACTGGAGCTACGGCGTTCATAATACCTAGTAAGTAAGTCCCATCTGGATCGGTAGTGTAATCATAGGAGTGTAAAAATGCCCTTCTGTCGAGAAAAATCCCTTTTGTTAACTTTCTTCTTCCTACAATACAAAGGGTATTAGTAGCATGGTTAAGTTCAGGTCTAGGCTCAAATAAGGATACGGTTCTTAGTTTGACCGTGTCATGTATTTTTGAAGCTTTTCCTTTAGTTTTCATAACAACAAATCGACGAGAACGTTCTTTTGCATTTAAATCAAGTGCTTCTTTAAAAATGGATTTATTCTGAGTGTGTAGTAAAGTATTTGAAGATACTAATACACTTTCATCATAAAATGCAATTTCATCCCGCGAAGTATCGTGAAGGGAACCGATAAACTGAGTGGTCTCAGGTATATGTATGCCTTTTTGAATTAAAATCTTGCGCACTTCAGGATGATTGCCAATATGGGAAATAACTCTAGCATTTACAGAACCTGGCCTTCCGCAACATGCCCCACAATCATATCCTGCATAATGCGTATTGTTTACGCTACTCGAACCATGACCAATAGCATAAATCAATGGAGCGAAATTGTCTATAAGTCCTATTGATCTCAATAGTCCTTCAAGTCTTGTGGCCATTTCCTCTATAGTATACCCAATTTGTAGATTATCCTTCGAAGTTTCGCCAGTAAATTCAATAGTTAATGAAGATTCAGGTTGCATGTGTTTGAAAGATGAAACCGATGTCGCATTTTGACTTGGATATAAAATCGATTTTGCTAATTGAATTCCTGACCATAAACCAATAAATTGTGTAATAAACCACCCTGTTAAAAGACCGTGAGAATGTTTATTAAAATGATAGTCTTTTTTTGTAGTGATCACAGATTCTTTTTCTTGAATCAAGTGTTTAGGAGTTAAAGGTGCTGGACAAACTTTGGTTTGAAAATCACTGCCTTCGGGTTGATAATAAAATTCAACATTAAAATGTCCAGCAGTCCCAAAAGTTTCACAACCAGGCGCTAGATATTCCGTATATCGTCTAAATGAGCACTCACGATCGTCAATGCAATAAATTGCCTGAAAGCTCTTGGGTTGATTGATTTCTACCTGCTTTTTTTTATTAATCCCATTAAGTACTTCGTCGTAATAGGATATTTCCATAGCGTCTTGCCAAATTGAAAGTGCCTCCATCATTTCACTGGATTCAACTTCTTTAAATAGATCTAAATTGTTTTCAGATCCTTTTTGACCAATGGTTGGCCAAGCTTTACCATAATGATAATTTAAGACATCGATTTCAAGAAGCAATTCAAAATGAATAAGTTCCGTAAGTTTTATTTTACGCTGATCTAACAGAGCATTTGGATTATCATCTAAATAGCTAACCATTCCGGACCAACCAGGGTGTGAAAATTGTTGATCAAATAAATAAGTGGCAAAGTAAGTTTCATTTCCTACTATTTCTTTCAAAAGATAGGTAATGTCTATGGTCTCATCTAATAAAAGACGTTTGGCGAGCTTACCGCGAAAAAAACTAGTTTTAGTTGAATTTTCTAATTTTCTAAGAGTTGCTATAAATCCATTTTGATCAATAGGGAAATTCCAAATAGCAACACCTTGATCTAAATAGCTGCTTATTATTCTAAAAAGTATGGGATGAATCATCGCATCTAAGTCAATTTTGAACTCAGATTTCCAGAGACTTCTTAATATGCCTATGCGAGATTCTACATGTTCATCGATTTCTTTATTTAAAAGAATTGATTTCCATTGGTCCGCATTTTTAGATCTTTTTTCAATGGCCCGATCTAAGGCTGATTCTGTTATTTGTTTCTTTTGAAATCGTTCCCGAAATTCACTGATTTGTAAGTAGGTTTTCCAACCAAAGATTTTAGATGCTTTTGACATTGCTTCATGGAACTTATCATTTTGAAAAGCATGAAGGGTATTGTGATGAATAAAATCTTTTAGTGGAGCTTGACTCGGTAAATAGTGCTTTAAATCGTGAACAACCTTCTCCAAAGAGAACAGTTGTTTTGAATACATACATTAATTATTAAGTTAAAACATTGATTTAAAATCAAATGAGTAACTTCTATAATCTGTAGTTTTCAAAATGAATAAAGAGCGGGAGTTTGTATGAATGTCTTTGCTTAAATGAGTTAAATTGACTGTGATTCGACAATTTCCAGCATTGATTTCTTTCTTCTAATGAATGGAAAAATAAAAAAGAAGATGTTTCTAATTCATTTTCATCCTCAAGTTCAAGTTCAATTTCGTTATCATTTAAATCGAAAAGGCTAGTATAATCACTTTTATCTATTGAACTATAATCACTGTCATTACTGGTGTGAAAATTACCATGCAGTAATAAATGATCCATCCCACTTGCATGAATACTTAATCCAAAAACAAGTAGAAGAAGAATAATTTTTTGTAAAAAAGGATTTCTCACCAAGCAAATGTACAATTTAGATTCTTTACAAATCGAAATGTACTGTTAATTTTTAGGAAATATCTTTCCGGGATTTAACATATTATTTGGGTCAAAAACATTTTTAATTTTTTTCATTAGTTCAAGGGTCACATCTGGAAAAGCTATATCCATATAGTTTTTTTGCACCAACCCAATCCCATGTTCACCTGAAATAGTCCCTCCTAATGACACTACTTTTTCAAATAACTCCCTTATGGCAAGAGGTAATTCATTTTCCCATGTTTCGTCAGAAAGATCTCCTTTGAGAATATTGATATGTAAATTTCCATCTCCTGCATGTCCATAGCAAATTGAATCGAACGCATATTTTTTTCCAATTCGTTTCACTTCTTTTAGTAGGGAAGGTAATTCAAAGCGCGGGACTACAGTATCTTCCTCTTTGTAAATTGAATGCATTTTTACGGCTTCTCCAACCTTTCTGCGTAATTGCCAAAGCGCATCTTTCTGTGCTTGGTTTTCAGCGAATAGAATTTCATCTGTCTGAAAGTTTTCTAATACAGAAAGGATTTTTTCACATTCCTTCATGAGGTATTCTATTTCAAATCCATCCACCTCAATAAGTAAATGCGCTTCATGATTTTCTTTTACTTCTATACTTGAATCGTCTATTGATTTTTTCGCCAATATAAGTGCATCTCTTTCCATAAATTCAAGACCACTCGGTGTGATTCCTGCTTGAAAAATGGCTGCAACTGCTTCACATGCTTTAGTGGAATCAAAAAAAGGAACGAGCATCAATAAATCATGAGTAGGATGGGGGATGAGTTTAAGTACAATTTTAGTTACAATTCCTAATGTGCCTTCTGAACCTACTATGAGTTGGGTTAAATTATAACCGGTAGCATTTTTTAATACATTGGCTCCGGTCCACATAATATTCCCATCTGGTAATACAACTTCAAGATTTAAAACATAATCCTTGGTAACTCCATATTTCACCGCTTTTGGTCCACCTGAGTTTTCAGAGATATTCCCTCCAATAAAGCAACTTCCTTTACTAGCAGGATCCGGAGGATAGAACAATCCTTTTTCTTTAACTGTATCTTGTAATACTTGCGTAATAACACCAGGTTCGGTTGTTACTTGATGATTTTTTTCATCAATTTCGATGATTTTGTTAAAAAACTCCATACTTAATAGCACACCGCCATAAATGGACAAAGCTCCACCACTCAATCCTGTTCTTGCCCCGGCAGGAGTGACACAAATGTTGTTTGCATTACAAAATGATAAAATTCTTGATATTTCCTCGACGGTTTTTGGTTTTATGACCACATCCGGAGGAAATGAGAAATCTTCTGTTTCATCATGAGAATATTCCTGACGGACCTCCTCATTATAAAATACTCCATTACCACAGATCTCATTGAAATAAGAGATATGGTCAGCGTTAATTTTAGTATAAGTTTTCATAAAAGAAAGTTAATCTAATAGTTAAGGATGAATAACAAACAACGATTTTGGAATGATTTCAAAGGTTAATTCCTTGAACTCATTGTGGTTTCCCTCTCCATCCATTTGAAAATAGGGACTATCAGTTGAAAAGTTTAATTTTTTGAATTCCGTCGTAGTAACGTATTTTGAACGATGTGAGTTTCCTAAAAGAAACCGAATGATTTGAAAAGGCAGGTCTACAATTGCCGCTTTTTTTACAAGAACTAATTCCAGTTTTCCATCAGAAGCATTGGACGTGGGAGAAATTTGAAAACCATTACCAAATTCTTTAGTGTTTGCAACGGATACCATGAAATAATTACTTGTTTCATGATTCAAGGTAATTGTTACTCCTTTATAAGAAAAATAGGATTTCAGGATGAGTATTACATATCTCAAAAGCCCCCTCCACTTGTTATCAACCATATCGAAGGCAATTTTCGCATCATAACCAATTCCGGCTACTTGAATAAATGGAATATTATTTACTAAGCAGGTATCAATTTTAGTGAAATTTCCACTATTGATAATTTTTATACTTTTTTTGACGTGTTCAGATATATTGAAATGCCTAGCGAAGCCGTTGCCTGAACCACAAGGAATAATTGCTAATTTTATAGTAGAGTGAATTAATTCTACTGCAATTTCATGTACGGTGCCATCACCTCCAACAGCACAAATCACATCAATTTGATCCTCGATACCTTTTTTGGCAATCTCAGAGGCATGTCCTTTATATTGGGTGTAATGTATCGAAAAATTGAACATGGATGTGTCAATTTTTGAACGAATGATAGATTCAATTCGTTTTTTGTTAGAAATCCCCGATGTAGGGTTAATTATAAACCAAATTTCTTGTTTCATTTATAATTTACATATCACCGCCCCCTTCTCCTCCGGGCATTTTCTTATTATTCAATTCTAGTTTTCCAAATTTATAACTCGCTGAAAAATATAGCCTTCGGGTCATCCATTTAAAATTTGAATGTTGTTCTACAGTTGGTCTATCTACTTGAAAATAAAAACCTTGAACGTTAAATACATCAGAAACACGTGTGCCAATTGTCCATTTTCCATTCGCTAATCTTTTTTCAAATGCGATGTCTGTTGGACCTTGTCTTTGAGCCACACCTTGAACCGTTACTCTTTTGCCATTATACGTAACACTCAACTGTATAGATGCTGTTTTTTTCCAAAATTCGATGGAGGAATTAATTTTGAAATTGTTAAAATACCCTTGGCGATTTGGTAATGACTCTTGGTTTGTAATATACCAGATATAATTTCCATTCCATGAAAGGGAGGTCTTCAACCAGGTTGTAGGTTTTATATTAAGCACAATATCTGAACCCAGGCTGTGTGTTTCAGCAATATTCATAAATGTTACTGCACTAGTGTTATCCTCATAATATTCTTTTACCCTGCTGATAACTCCTTTTGAATGACGATAGTAAACACTGGATGTGATGCTGTATTTTTTTCGCTCTTGGATGTATCCTAAATCATATGAATCGGTGTATTCTGGTTTTAAATATGGATTTCCTGTACGCAAGTTGAATGGGTCAGAATAATTAGTGAATGGATTCATATCCGCAGAAGCAGGGCGAGTAATTCGCTTACTATAACTCAAGCTAAATTCAGATTTGGGAACAATTTCATAGCGAACATGCACCGAAGGGAACACATTAAAATAGGGAGGATTATTTATTTCAATTCCTTCTGATACAAGACTAGGGAGTTGGTATGCTTGCTCCAAACGAATTCCTCCTTGGTATTTGAATTTACCAAGTTGTTGACCAAAAACACCGTAAGCACTAAAAATTCGTTCTTTGTATCGATATAAAAAATTGGCAAGCGTATCTTGAGTAAAAGTATTAATGGTGTAGTCAAATGCTTCAGAATACGTATCAACTTGTTGATCACGAAGGATGGTTTTTAGACCCGTTTCGACGCGTGCATTAATTTTTGGAAATAATAAGGTTAAATCAGCTTGAATCGTAGAAATGTTGTTTTTTTCTTTATTATTCAATTGTTGCTTTAACGGGTTAACTCCAATACTTGGGACGGAATCGGGTTCGAAATAATTTTCTTGATAATAGCCTTGAATCCCTTCTTTACCAAGTGATTGAGTGGCATCAAATATAAAATTTCCTCGGTCTTTTTTCAAATCGTATCGATAATTTAGATTAAAATCCAAGTTTTGTTGTTGTGATGGATCATAACTTGTTCGTTGCCATAAATTGGTTCTATTATCCAATGTATCATAGACTGAATTCCATAAGTCACCTGTTCTATCTCGCACGCCAATGCTTCCTGTAGCTGAAATTCCTAATGTTTGCCTGTCTTTGAGGTTGAAATCTGCACCCGTTCTGAAAGTGTGGCCTGCATTCAAATCTGTACCTGTTCTTATTTGATTCAGGATAAATCTGCTTCCATCCAAATTCAATTGGTTAATATACGAATCATTATTTCTGTAACCATCTAAATAGCGATAACTGTATGTTCCATAAACGTTTACAGCGCCGTTACGATAACTCAAAGACAAATTTGATTCCGCAATGTTGCCATTTCTCAAGTTACCTGATGCCAGATTTGTTGAAACTAATCCATTAAATCCTTTTAGCTTATTTTTTTTTAAAACAATGTTAATTATCCCAGAATTACCATCAGGATCATATTTTGCAGATGGATTTGTGACAATTTCAATGCGTTCAATTGAACCAGCTGGAAGTGCATCTAGAAGTGTCTTTCCATTACCACCTGATATTGAACTGGGTCTTCCATCAATCAAAACCGTCACAGTGCCTTCTCCACGAAGAGAAATTTTTCCTTCTTGATCCAATTCAATCGATGGTAGCCTGGTTAAAATGTCGTTAGCTGTCCCCCCTTTCACCGATAAATCTTCTGCTACATTGTAGATTTTTTTGTCAATTCCTGCTTTAAGTACATCCATATTTCCAACCACTTCAAATTCCTTTAAATTTTTGGTGGTTGAATTGAGTTTAATGGTTCCCAGGTTAAATACCTTTAAATTGGTTGAAATACTGATGTCAATAATAGTATCTGTTTCATAACCTGTGAAAGAACAGATGGCGTAAAAAGTACCTTGTGGCACATTCTCTAAATTAATTCTCCCTAAATTATCACTAAAAATGCCGGCAACCACTTTTTTCTCTCCCGTTTTAAACAAACGAAAAGAAACGTATTCTAGCGCTTTGGAAGTGGTAGCATCTATGATTTTTCCTGTAATCAGTCCTTCATCCTGTTTGCCCGTTTTTTGAGCGAAAAAGAGCGTAGTTGAAAAAAGAAAAAAAGAAAAAAATAATTTTTGCATGAAATAAGTTGAAAGACAAAAATACCTAACTATTTTGTATCAACCATTTATTTCTTAGTCCTTTTTTACTGGTACATTAATCGCAGGGTTTGCTTCAGGAAGAACTTTCCCTTTTATGGTAAGTAAAATAGGTTCTGAACCTTTAATCATTACCGTCAGTGTTTTGGTGAATTCACCTACTCGTTTCGTATCATATTTTGCGATTATTTTCTCCTTTTTTCCTGGCTTAATGCTATCAGAAGGGAAATAGGGGGTAGTGCATCCACATGAGCGCTTTACGTCTTCAATTTTTACATACTCTTTCGAAGTATTTTTAAATGGAAATTCGAAAGTGAAATCAGATCCGTATGGAATAGAATTATTTTCAATCGTTAGCGTATTGAATTTTAATTTAGGCTCCGTTTGACCTATTGCTAATATACTGAGCCCTACAAATAATACTGTTGCTAAAAATTTCATATTATATTTTTTGTCAAATGTATTTGATTCAAAAGATTAAAGTTAAACATTAACGCTTCGTTAACATTAGAGGTTTATTGCACTTAAGCTAAAGGGCTTATTAAATGGATTAAATTTCAATGTTAGTCGTATGTTTCGACCATAATTAGCATATAAATCTCCCATGGAAGCACTTTGAACTATTGGAAAATAAACACCAAAAATTGAACCCAATCTAATACCGATTCCTGTATTGTAAGCATAATTTATCGTGTTTCCATTGTAGAACGTACCAAGGTCTCCATAGACTCCCAGAAATCCTAAACGAGGGATAGGTATCGGTGCATAGAGATTGGCTGATGCCATCCAAAATGAAGTTGTTCCGATTGAGCTAGTGCTATTGAATCCTCCGAAGTTGTTGTTTCGTTGAATCGAAGTGGAGTTGAAACGATCAAAATAATATTCTTCCATAAATAGATCTTGCAGGCCATTTGCTCCACTCAGTACGAGCTGATAGTAATCATAACCTATTCCAGATCCATTTGTGTATGATAGGTTGTTTCCCAAAAAAGTACGCAAATGAATCCATCGTTTCATTTTGTTTCGAAGGTATCTTAAACTATATTCTGCCGTAAAGGAAATTCTTCTAAGTTGGTCTGAATTACTAGTGAGTTCATGCATTTCATCGTACCGTAGTTGCATTTTGAATCGTTGGTCGGGCGTATTTGCAGCACTTTCAACCCACGCGTATCCACCTCCTAAACTGATAGAATTATCTCCTCTAACTTCGTTGCGTAGGGCGATTGATATTTTACCGGTGTATTGAAATAAATTGTTTTTCTTTCGATTACCAATTTGAGTTTGCATGTAAAGTGAACCAAAATTCACCCCTGACTTTAATTGATTGAATTCACTATTTGTTTTAAAACGTTTTAACGATGCACCAAAAGTAATTGATTGGAAGCTTTTTTTCGGTAAAATGGTATGTGAGAGCTCCAAAATTCCTGCAATACTTTTATTTCCAAAGGAATACATTGGAGCAAATAAATATTGAGTGGGTCTAAGGGGAACTGCAACATTGTGTAAAGCCAAGCCAAGCATTAATTTGTCGTATTGATTTCCAGCGATAATTGGTGTGTAAAATTGATTGTTTTTAAAATTGTCTTGGTCTCCCAAAAGAAATTGAAATTGTGGAGTCTCCACTTTTGATAACATAGTGCGATTTGTCCAAAAATTATTTTGTCTATTCATTTCCGGTATCTCCTTATTTGCGTCGATCGCTACTTTGCTGATCGAAATTTTTGGAGTTTTTGCCTCAACTGCATGCTGACCTGGTTCAGCCCAAATAGTTTCAACAATTGAATCTCCTTTAAATACATTAATTTCAATCGGACCATTTACTTGGCCAACGTTTTTCACCTTAATGGTAGAACCTCCATTTTTTGAATGATGTACGCATTGAATTTTATAATCTACGTGATTAGTGGTTTGAATAAGATCCGTAAAAAGCCAGTCTAAGTTTTTGCCCGAAACACGTTCGAGTGTTCTTTTCATATCTTCCGGTTGTGGATGTTTGAATTTCCATTCTTCGAAATAAGCATGCATGCAATTATTGAATGCCTCTTCACCTAAATAATCTTTCAAATAGTAAAAAACTAACCCTGTTTTTTGGTACATGATTAATCCATAATTGGTTGAGGAAAAATCAGCAGAATGAGTTTCTATTGGTTGGTCACTTCCAAAGTGCGCCAATACTTTATACAGATAGTCACCTTGTGCACGATAATCAAGGTTGTCCATATGAATAAATCTTCCTGCAATTTGTTCCGAGGTGAATGAATTAGTTGGGTATTTTGTTTGCATATACCGAACTTCGTTCAAGGTATTCATTCCTTCGTCCATCCAACCATGTACGCGCTCATTTGAACCTAAAATTCCATAAAACCAGTTGTGTCCAACTTCATGAACAATTACTGTTTCCAAAGAACGAGCATTTCCGACCGAGCCAATAACGGTAACGTTAGGATATTCCATTCCACCACCAGCACTAATTGTACCATCTACAGCCGTTACCTGATTATATGGATAGTCCCCATTCCACAATGAATAATAATAGGTTCCATCATTAATATATTCAATGGCACGTTGCCATAAAGAGGCATTTTGAGGAGTAAACATGGCCCATGAGGTTACAAAACGCTCCGAATGTGGAAGTTTCACCTCGCCTTTTAAAACAAGGTATCGTTTATCAGCAAACCAAGCGAAATCATGTACGTTGGATTGAATATATCGGATAGTTTTGTACTCTGTATCTGATTTAGGAAATGCCATTTGTTTTTTCGCTTCTCTAGAATCGGTTGGTACATATTTTTCTGATTCTGAAACTTTTTTATTTAAAAATTCTATTTCAGATGAGGTTTGTAAATCACCTGTTGAACCCACAACGTAATTTTTGGGAAGAGTAATTGATACATCGTAAGAGCCGTATTCAGAGTAAAATTCGCCTTGATTCAAATAAGGCATTTGATTCCACCCATTTTTGTCATAAACAGCAGGTTTTGGATACCATTGCGTAATCTGATAGGATTGACCAATATGACCTAGGCGCGAAATGCTTCCACTTGGAATTTGTACTTTAAAAGGAGTTGAAATTCGAATGCTAGCGCCAGAAACTAGGGGTGTATTTAAATAAATAATAGCAATATCTTGATGACTTGGGTCAAATTCCCATTTTAATTTTTGTCCATTCACATGAAAGTCGAGTGAGTCAATATATCCTTTTAGTGAATCAGCGCCAAATTGTAATTCGGTTTCGCCATTTTTATATAATTGTTTCGCTAAAGCAGATTCACCATTTTTATAGGCATTTGCCCAAAGGTGAATGTATATTTTATCCAATGCGTTAGGCGATTTGTTAACATATTCAAATTCCTCTTGACCTCGTAAGATGTGTTTTTCATCATCTAGTTTAACATTGATTTTGTAGTTGACCTCTTGTTGCCAATAGGATTGAGCTGAAGACAACATTGATATTGAAATTAGAAGGAAGGATAATAAAAAACGCATTGGTTAAAATTTAAGATAAGACAGAAATTCATGTGAATAGTTACGAGGGATGTAAAAATACAATTATTTTTGTGTCAAAATTCATTCATGAAAATTGCATTTAAGTTATTGGTTTTTTCTTTGGTCATAAGTTCATGTACCAATCTTGATAAAGAAGCCGAAATGCTTGCAGATTATTGTTATTGTCAATCTTCCTTAGCAAAAACACCCGCTGAAAAAAATCAGGCTAAACGAAATTGCAATGACATGAAGAATCAGATTGAAAAACAGCACGGAAAAGATTTGAGCAAAGTTTCCGAAGAGGAAAAAGAGCGTTTTAATGATGTTTTTTTTAAACGGATTAATGAGTGTAAGTAGAATCGGATCAGATTTCTCGAATATCTTTTATGTTTAATTGAATTGTTTCTTTTTCCCTGAAAACATTCGTTTCTAGCGTGAATGCCAGTTGGAAAGGAACTCCTTCTGCGACCAATATTTCTTTTTCTGCTAAATTGAACCCAATTGCTTCCATGGCAACATCATGGTTGGGTTGAACAACAGTTAATTTCAAATGAGCGTCATTTAATACCCTAAGATTTTTTGTATAAACGTTTTCTGATAGAAAGACAGGTTTCATATTTCCTGGTCCAAATGGTTCAAAATGGTCTATTATTTTTTTAAAACGTGAAACTTTAAGTCTATTTTCATTTGGCAGAAACAGTTCATTGAAATCTATTTTAGCATCAATGATTTGAGTAGGAGAGATGGTTTTATTTAACAGCTTTTTTTGCGAAACTTGCTCGAAAAGCTCAATAAATTCCGTTAGTACTTCCTCTTTTAAGGTTAATCCTGCCGCATGCTTGTGCCCGCCAAATTGTTCGAGTAAATGAGCACATTCATCTAAGGCTTGGTATAAGTCAAAATCTTCGATGCTTCGAGCTGAACCTGTAATCAGACCATTCGATTTAGTCAAAACAATGGTTGGTTTGTAGTGTTTCTCGATTAAACGAGAGGCAACTATACCAACCACCCCTTTATGCCAATTAGGGTCATAAACGACAGTTGATTTTTTGTTGCTGGATGCAGGGTTAGATTCAATTTGTTGTAATGCTTCTTGGGTGATTTCTTGATCTAGATTTCTCCTGTTTGCATTGTCTAAATGAATATCTTGTGCTAATTGATTCATTTCACTCCGATTGGTTGAAATCATTAACTCAACAGCATATTTTCCACTTCGAAGCCTTCCGGCTGCATTAATTCTTGGTGCGATGGTAAATACGATATCTGTTAGGGTAAGAGGGAAATTCTTTTTGGCAAGTGAAATTAATTCCTGAAAAGCAATGCGTGGTTTTTCATTTAATTTTTTAATTCCGTGATACGCCAAAATTCTGTTTTCACCCAACACAGGCACAATGTCGGCGCCTATACTAATCGCAACTAAATCTAAGTGATTAAACAAAAGAGATTGATCCCAATTATTGGTAGTATATAAGGCTTGCATTAATTTGAATCCTACTCCGCATCCACAAAGTTCTTTAAATGGATATGGGCAGTCTTCACGTTTGGGGTCTAATAC
>CAZTFG010000030.1:0-26773 GCA_964612725.1 uncultured Lishizhenia sp.
ATCCACAAAGTTCTTTAAATGGATATGGGCAGTCTTCACGTTTGGGGTCTAATACAATTGATTTAGGGATTTCTGGACCGGGTTGATGATGATCACAAATAATGAAATCCACAGCATGTTGTTTCGCATAATCGACAAGATCAATAGATTTTATGCCACAATCCAAGGCGATGATGAGTGAGAAATTTTCTTTTATTGCATGATCTATTCCCTGTTTACTAATTCCGTAACCTTCTGTATACCTATCGGGTATGTAAAAAGAAATGTTTTTGTAAAAGGGTATTAAACTCAAGTATACAAGTGCTACGGCAGTTGTGCCATCAACGTCATAATCTCCAAAGATTAATATTTTTTCATTAGAATCAATTGCATGGATTATTCGATCTACTGCTTCTTTCATATCCTTCATTAGAAAAGGATCATGTATTTCATTCAATTTTGGTCGTAGGAAGGACTCCGCTTCTTGAAGGTTAGTTATTCCTTTTTGTAGCAGTAATTTGGCTACAATTTCATCAACATGTAGTTGTTTTTTTAAACGCTCAATTTCTTCCCTCGAAGGAACTTCCTTAACTAACCACTTCTTATTCATTCTTCACAATTTTACATTAAGTTACAAAATATTTTGCTTATACGCAATGAACTTCTTGTAATATTTCTGTATTGGTATAATAAAGATATGCTTTAATGTTAGGGAGTTCCATTTCTTTCAGTGCCCGCACATATTCGTTTATTTGCTTCAGGTATTTGGGGTTTTCAGAGCCTGTTTTAAAATCAATTAGCACCGTTTCATTTTGTTTCAAAATTAGCTTATCAAGCCTTTTGATACTGTCTTTTGCAACGATGATGGGTGTTTCATTTAAAATAGCGGTTGGATTCGAAAAAATCCCTTGGGCTTGCAGGCGTTCAAATGCGCGAGAAGCTTTTAATTTTAATTCCGGCTTTAACTCATTGGATATTTCATCTTGCATGATTAACCTTTCCAGCGCAGATTCAATTTCTTCTGAATTATTACACTGTGAAATTAAAAGATGAAAAGCGTTTCCAAACTTTTGTTCAGCAGAAAGTTCGTTTAATTCATTGTTTTGTCGAATAGCAATATCCGGGAACCATAAGTTATCGGAAACAATCTTGGGTTCAAAAAAGTCAGATTCGCTTAATGTTTTTTTAGTGCTATCGTATTTGGGGTTGATATTTTCTGATCCTTGCTCAAAGACAATTTGCTCTTCGGCACTGCAATTAGTTAATTTACTTAATGTTCGGTGAATGATACCGCCTAATTTGTCCTTTTTGAAGTTGTTTAAAACATAAAGACGTTCACGAGCTCTTGTAAATGCTACGTAGCACAGGTTTACTTTATCAGTTAATATTTGACCACTTTCTAAGTCATAAGCTTGTGCAATTTCAGAAATAGATGATTCCTTTTTTAGGGTAGAATAAACAATATTATCCTCCACTTCAATGATCTCTTTGGACCAACTTTTTACCTTTACATCAAAATTCATATCGGGTAAGAGTACCACAGGGAATTCAAGCCCTTTTGCTTTATGAATGGTCATCAATTTTATTGAATTATCTGATTCAGGTAGTTGCACAGACATTTTATCCTTGTGCTTATTGAAATAATCAATAAATCCTCTCAAATCACTAGAATTTGATTGTTCGTATTTAAAAACAACATCGGCTAAATGATGCAGATATGCATTTTTTTCTTCGAACCATCCCATTTTTCGATAAAAATGCTGAACAAGGCTGTACACAGATTCATAAGCAGAGAAAAAAGAATGTGTATCTTCAAAGTTTTCCAGAATAAATAAGGAATCATCAAAGTACTTCACCGTTTTTCCATTACTGTTTTTTTCTACAAAGTACTTCCAATAGTCTGCCTGGGTTTTATCTGATTGAATGCGAAAGTACAAATCGGCAAACTTTTTAATTTCGGTCTTGTTTTTTGGGTCTAAGCGTCGTTTTAAATAGGAAATCGTTAATCGAACACGGGGTTCGTTATTAACAAATAAGGAATCGCCTGAAACAACAGAGATTCCTCGTTTTAAAAGTTCAATGGCCCAACGATTTAGGTATTTATTGGTGTCATGTAAAATGCAAATATCCCCTCGCTGGAAATGAGATTGATCACAGTTTTCAATAATTGCAACCATTTTATCTACTTGTTCTTCCAATTCTATTTTTTCAGGAGAAGAAACAATTGATACAAAACCATCGGAATTAGAGGTGGGAATTTGACTTACCGGCTCGTAATACCTCTGTGACGATTCATTCAGCTCAAGCTTTAATAATTCGAAAAAATTATTATTGAAATTCACTACTTCTTTTGCTGACCTCCAGTTTTCTAACAAGGGAATTACGACACCTCGCTGCTCAAAAATCAATGATTTCTCCTCAATTTCTGCAGACTTTTCAGGGTTATAAATTCTTGGCAATTCTACAAATTGTTCGGCAACTCCATTTCTGAAGCGATAGATCGATTGTTTCGGGTCGCCTACAATGAAATTTAAGTGGTTGTAACTAAGAGACTCATCCAACAAATGGATGAGGTTGAGCCATTGCATCCGGGAGGTGTCCTGAAATTCATCCAATAGATAGTGCGTGAATTTGGTTCCGATACGCTCATAAATATAAGGAGCGTGAGATTGTTGAATGAGTTCAGAAATTAGCTTGTTGAATTCAGAAATTTGTATGATTTGATCTTGTTGTTTTATTTCATCCAAAAATTGATGCATAAATTTCAACAAGGCCATGCTGTGAAAATTCTTCGTTAAGAGGTTCAATAAATTGAATGTTCCCAGATTTTCCTCGTGAAAGTTTAAATAATCAGACAAAGCAGCTTGAAACTCTTGGGGAACAAATTTTCCTTTTTTCGGCTCTTCTAGCAAGGCTTTTGCCATTCCTTCTGTTACCGGTTGTTTCTCAGCGAATGATTTTAAGCTATTTAATTTCATCAATTGACTGAACGATTTATTTCCTTGAGGTGCTTTTTCAGAAGTCATTCCTAATTGCATAACCAAGGCATAAACATCAGCTCCTTTTTGAATGTATTCTCGGTTCAGTTCATTTTTTTGTTTAATCCAATTATGAAATAACGCTTGATCATATTTCTTTGCCATGATTTTGTCCAAAACGGGAAAAACGCTCTCTTTCGTTAGGATTTTGGCAAAATCTACCAATATCGATTTTACATCCCATTTTTCGCCATCATCTAAGTTGCTTTTGGCATACGAAAAAACCATTTCAGTAAGTTCATCAAGGTCTTTTTCACCTACTTTATTTAGCATATGATCTACTAATTTTTCAATTAATAAATCGGTATTCATTTCAATTTCAAATTGCCCGGGCAAGTCCAAATCTCTACTAAAGTTTCGTATTAGTTTCAAATTGAATTTATCGATGGTCATCACATGAAAATCTTCATATGCATGTAAAATAGATTGCAGCGACTTTTGAGCTCTTTTAATTATTGTATTGGTATCAGCGCCTAATTCATCTTCTAGTTTTTTCAATAAGGAAACAGCATCCGGAAGAATTTCAGTTGAAGTAGATCTTGCCATAACATCTAAGGCTTTTATTACCCGTTCTTTCATTTCGTTGGCCGCTTTATTTGTAAAAGTCATAGCCAAAATATGCTTGAAATCTTGATGCGAATAATCCGTTTTTACCAGTATTTTTAGGTATTGAAAGACTAAATTATAGGTTTTTCCACTCCCTGCAGATGCATTTAAAATTAAAAGGGGTTTATTGGTTTGTTGGTTCATCTATTTTCTCGTAAATTCGTGATGGATTTAGTAATGATTTAAAGATACAATTATTTTAAAAGCAAAAAAATGAAACAGTTACTTTTTGGAATTTTATTTTTTATGATTTTGGTGACATCTTGTAAAAAAGATGATGTTAACCCACCAGCAACGACTTACCTAACTGTTGAAGTATTTCCGATGTATTCAAATTTAGGAAGTTCGTCAATGGAATTAGATTCTGTTTACACAACGCCAGAGGGTTACAAAGTAAAGTTTACAGACGTTAAATTTTATAACTCAATGTTAAAAAATGGTGTAAATAATTTAATTGAAGCATCTTTTTTTGATTTTCGTGGAACCGGTAATTTTCTTCTACATACCGCTGGTGATTACACCAAATTTAGTAGCCTACAAGGATATATCGGGGTAGACTCCTTATTAAACCATTCAGATCCTTCAGCATTTCCAAATGAAAGTCCATTAAATATAAGTAATGCAGGACCCATGCATTGGGGATGGAATCCAGGTTATATTTTTATGAATGTGGAAGGGAAAGTTGATACTATCCCTGATGGAATAAATAACCTTGATCATAGCTTTAGTTTTCATATCGGGACAGATGCATACCGTCGTGATTTTTCATTTTCCAATTTATCTTGGATAAAAGTTTCAGAAACCGAAAGAAAACTGAATTTGAAGTTGGATTTGTGGAAGTTTCTTCATAATTCTGCTAGTCCCATCGATTTGAAAACAGAGTTTTTAACGCATACTGCCTCTGGTCAACAGCTTTTGACTGAAAAAGTCATTGCTAACTTTCAGCAATCATTTATGCCGCAATAATGAAATATTTTTTCTATATTTTTATATTACTGGGTGTCTTTTTTGCTTGTCGTAAAGATAAGGTAGGGTACAAGGCTACCCCTTACATCCTTGATATTCCTTCCCATTTTCCTGATATGATTATTCCATCGGATAATCCGATGACTGCAGAAGGAGTTGAATTGGGTAGGTATCTTTTCTACGAAAAAAAATTGAGCGGAAATAATACCATGAGCTGTGCTACTTGTCATATGCCTCAAAATTCCTTTTCAGATCCAAATCAATATTCAACAGGAATTGATGGAATTCAAGGAAATCGGCAATCTATGGCACTAATCAATATGGGTTGGGAAGATTTCTTTTTTTGGGATGGAAGAAAAACAACCTTGGAGAAACAAATTTTGGAGCCAGTAATTAATCCGATTGAGATGCATGAGTCTTGGAAAAATGCAGTTGCAAAGTTGGATCAAGACATGAATTATCGGAATCGTTTTTTTCGTGCTTTTGGTGAGGGCGGTATCGACTCATTGAAAGCAGCTAAAGCCATGGCTCAGTTTATTAGAACTTTGATTTCTGGTCAATCGAAGTTTGACGTAATGTATAAATATGAAAATGGTATGCCGTTGACTTCCACTGAACAATCCATCTTTCAAACCATTGATGTAGAAGAATGGGCGGGATATGACATATTCAAGAGTTTGGATGGTGCAGATTGTTTCCATTGCCATAATGGTCCCTTGATGCGCGTGAAAAAATTCAGTAATAACGGCTTGTTGCCCAATGCGTTCAATGATTTGGGTCGAGCACATGTAACAAATAATCCAGAAGATAATTATAAGTTCAAGGTTCCGACTTTACGAAATATCGCACTCACTGCCCCATACATGCATGACGGTCGATTTGCTAACTTGGATGAAGTTATTGAACACTACTCTAGTGGTATACATATGAGTCCAACAATCGATCCTTTAATTGAATTTGGAAGCCAAGGAGGAGTACAATTAGATGCGCAAGAAAAATATTTATTGAAGAAGTTTTTATTAACCTTAACGGACAACAATTTCATAAATAACCCAAAATTTAAAGATCCCCACTAAGATGTTACAGGATATTCGATTAACCACGGAGGACAAGGCGTTAAAAATTAATTTAAAAAGAGATATTTACGGTTGTTTTGCTGAAATTGGTGCAGGACAAGAGGTTGCTGCAAATTTCTTCAAAGCAGGAGGTAGTTCAGGTACGATCGCCTACACTCAATCAGCCTATGATATGAAGGTATCTGATTCTTTGTATGGTGAGGCTTCACGTTATGTGTGTGAGGAGCGCTTAGTTACCATGATTGAAACCGAGTTTAATCAGCTCAAGGTTAGATTACCCAATAAGTCACATGAATCTCGATTTTTTGCCTTTTGTAATACGGTTGAGTCGCTTAATTATCATAAGACAAATCAAGGTCAAGGGTGGGTTGGAATGCGTTTTCAACTTGAATTAGATGGTCAGCCAAATGATGTGATCCTACATGTGAAAATGCACGATACAAGTAACAAAGCTCAGCAAGAAGCATTGGGTATTTTGGGGGTAAATATCATTCATGCCTGTTATTTTCATCATGATAATTTAGATGATTTCTTGACAGATTTAACACATCGCCTGCCTCGAGATCGAATGGAAATAGATATGCTTCGCGTTTCTGGACCTGATTTTGAGAATATCGATAATCGGATTATCGCACTGAATTTAGTGAAACGAGGTATTACCGATGCGACAATGTTTGATTTGGCAAAAAATGTACTTCAACCGGCAACGGCATTATACAAGAAAAATATTTTGTTGATGCGAGGTCGTTTTAGACCAGTTACGAAGGTGCACATTGATATGATAGAAAATGGACTTCAACAATTCCTTAAAGAAAAACAAGTAGACAAAAACAAGGTGGAAGTTGTGTTCGAATTAACGCTAAAAGATTTAACGGCGGATGGCAAAATTTCAGATAAGGATTTCGTAGATCGAACAGAGTTGCTAGGGTCATTGGGATATACAGTGATGATTTCCAATTATTTAAAGCATTATAAAATGGTTGAATACTTGGCAACAATCGCGAAAGAAAATTTATTAGGTGTGATTTTAGGAGTGTATAATTTGAGCACAATTTTTGACGAACGATATTATGACAACCTTCCTGGGGGATTGTTAGAGGCTTTCGGAAGAGGCTTTGGTCATAATGTGAAATTGTACGTTTATCCTGCAATGAATGTGGAAGATGGTTCCTTGTATGACATAACAAATGTTAGAATTCCTGAAAATTTGCGAGGATTACTTGATTTCATGTTGCAAAATAATAAAATGGTTGCGATTGATTCGTATGACCCCAAATTGCTTAGTATTTGGTCGGATGATGTCTTAAGTAAAATTAAATCTGGATCCATTTCATGGGAGGAGGATGTGCCCGAAGAAGTTGTAAAAGCAATCAAATTCTTTGAGCTTTTTGGATATCAATCAAAAGTGATTTCTTAATATGCCCCATATAAAGAATGCGCTCATCCGTTACCGTATTATTGATCGATGCATTCGAAATAAGTATAAACCCTTTCCATCCAAAAGAGAATTAAGGGAGGCGTGCGAAGAAAATTTATTTGGCTCAACGTATGGTGAACACATTTGCGACTCAACCATTGAGAAAGATTTATTTTCAATGCGTATGGAGCATGATGCACCTATTAAATACAGTAAAAAAAACGGAGGATATTTTTATGAAGATGAAAATTATTCCATCAATGACATTCCGTTAACATCCGAAGATTTAGAATCAATTCAATTTGCTGTTAATACCCTACAGCAGTTTAGGGATGTGGGCATGTTCAAACAATTTGGTCAGGCTATAGATAAAATAGTGGATCGGGTGACCATAGAATCAAAACAGCCGGTTGATGATTCAAATCAGATTGTGCAATTTGAGACAGCTTTTTCTAATGGAGGCAATGAGCTTTTGCCATTGCTGTACGAGTCTATTCTGCAGAAGGTAAAGGTTGAATTTGATTACAAGAGTTTTAAATCTACAGAATCTAAATGGCGACAAGTTTCTCCTTTATTATTGAAGGAATTTCGAAATCGGTGGTATTTAATTTCGTATGATTCAGCAAAAAATGATATAACCACTTATGCCCTTGATCGAATGGATGGCTTGGCTCCTTGTACTGAGAAAAGTGATGTTCCGGTTTCCTTTAACCCGAATACTTATTTTGAATTCTCAACGGGAATTACAACTTTTCAGGGGAAACCAGAACGAATAGAGATTAAAGCAGATTTAATTGCATCCAAGTATATAGAATCACAGCCATTTCATCATTCACAAGAAATAATAGAGCAAGGAGAGGATTTTACGGTTTTTGCCATGACAGTGTTTGTTTCCGAAGAGATAATTCGGAGTGTTTTGAGTTTTGGAGGCGAAGTAGAGGTACTGAAACCAGTATCTTTCCGTTCGATTATCTCTAAACGGATTCAATCGTTGTATAAAAAGTACTCAACCTAATCTTCTTCGTTCACGCAGCATTGCCTAATGTTCGAACATTTTAGTAAAATTTTCATTTTTATTTGTCATTTCAAATGAAAGTTATATCTTCGAAAAAAATTAAAATTCGTTCGCCTATAGATCAAAAAATTACTCTGAAACACAATTTATTCGAGTTAATTATGACATCTATATCAAATCTTGACGATCGGTACCTCGTACAATTATACAAAGACGGAAATGAAACAGCATTTAAAACGTTGTTGATTCGTCATAAGGATAAGATTTTTCGTTTTATTCAAATGAAAGTGAGAGACTCGGATCTTTCAAATGATATTTTTCAAGATACCTTTATCAAAGTGGTAAACACTATTAAATCGGGATCATATAACGAAGAAGGTAAGTTTTTACCTTGGGTAATGCGTATTGCCCATAATTTAATAATAGATCATTTCAGACGTAATTCAAGGGTACGGATGATTTCAGAAGCTTCCTCCTCGTCCTCTGAATTCTCTATTTTAACCAATATTTCGTGTTCAACTAAAAATATTGAAGATCAAATCACGAGCAAAGAGCTCTTAGATCAAATGGTGGTTTTGGTTGACTATTTACCAAAAACTCAGCGAGAAATAGTCAATATGCGTATTTTTCATGATATGTCTTTTAAAGAAATAGCAGAGTCTGAAAATATCAGTATCAACACGGCATTAGGTAGAATGCGTTATGCCCTTATTAATTTGAGGAAATTAATAGACAAACACGGGATTGTTGTTGATATTTAACGGCGATTAAGTTGGTCCTCATAAACTGTAATCCAATCTTTTACAGTCATTTTGGAACACAATTCTCCAATTAATTGAAACGGTATTTCTTTTTTTGGGTTGAATCGGATACAACTTTTCCCCATATCTAATTTTCCTTTTACTTGTTCTGTATAGGATTTTACAAACCAATCTAACAAATTCGAATTCATATAAATACCCATGTGATATAGATTGATAGAATTTTTTTGAGAGGCTACTGAAAGAAATGGTAGGGGCAACTTTGGGTCGCAATGATAACCATTTGGATAGATCGAATGAGGTACTACATAACCAATCATGCCGTAACTGATACATTCTTCAAATCCATCAGGAAGATTTTGTTTGATGGCGTTTCGAATTAAATTAAATTGATCTATTCGATCAGCAGGAATAGCAGCGATATATTCTTCAACTGTCATGTTCTTATGATTAAAGATTTGTTCCTTTTGGTTTTAAAATAGAAATTAGAATACCACCTGTCAATGCAGCTAAGATAACAATTAGTGAAACCATAGCATCTACATGGTAAAAATCCACGATTAGCATTTTTATTGCCACAAACATTAACACGATTACAAGTGAATATTTCATAAAATGAAAACGATCTAACATGTTAGATAAGAAAAAGTAAAGATTTCTCAGTCCCATGATAGCGAAAATATTGGAGCTAAATACAATAAATGGATCAGTAGTGATGCTGAAAATAGCTGGAATTGAGTCAATTGCAAATAAAATATCGGAGAATTCAACGACGACCAATGTGGCGAACAAAGCCGTGGCTACTACCTTTCCATTTTGTCGAATGAAATACCCTTCATTTTTTACTTTCCAGTCAATGGGATATACTTTAGATAACATTCGAATACCAAAGGACTTAGTGAAATCTTCGTTGTCGTCATCACTTTGCTTTATCATTCTGATAGCAGAATACAATAATATACCACCAAAAATATATGTCGCGGCGGCAAAACTTTCAATAAATGCAGCACCTAAAACAATCATTATCATTCTGAAAAATACGGCTCCTAAAATCCCCCAAAATAAAATGCGATGTTGAAATTTCGGTTCGATTTTAAAAAATTGAAAAATCATGGCAATGACAAAAATATTGTCCAAACTCAAGGATTCCTCAATGACGTAGCCCGTATAATAATCAAGAACTGTCTTTCCTGCTGCTACATTATTGGGGTTCATTCCCATGAAATTGGTGTCGTAAATCCAATAAATCACTCCGCCAAATAGGAGGGCTACAGTAATCCAAACGCAAGTCCATGCCAACGATTCTTTGATAGATACTGGCTTATTGCTTTTGTGAAAAACACCTAAATCTAGTGCTAAAAGTCCAAAAATTAGAAGAATAAATAAGATCCAAACCAGCATAAATATTTTTTTACAAATATACTTCTTCCCCGTCAAAGAAAATCAGTTGCATGAGATAATTGTGGTTACATTTTAAAGCGTTACCTTTGTTACCTGAAATGGAACAGACTATTCAAATACACAATAAAACATTTTCTCTTTTTATACCTTCAGATTATATTCAATCAGAGGTGCAATCTATTGCGGATAAATTGATGAACGATTACGCTGATAAAAATCCGATTTTTCTGGTTGTGCTAAACGGTGCTTTTATGTTTGCCGCTGATTTATTGAAGCATTACACCGATTCGTGTGATATCACTTTTACGAAATTAAGTTCATATGTTGGGACTGAATCTTCTGGAAAAGTGACTAAGCAAATGGATTTTACAATTAATATGACTAATCGCCATGTAATTATAATAGAAGATATAGTGGATACGGGGTTGACGATACATGCATTGAAATTGAATTTGCAGGAATTAAATCCATTATCTGTTGAAGTGTGCACATTGTTGTTTAAGCCGGAGGCATTCAAAGGAGTCGAGGCTCCCAAGTATCAAGGATTCGTAATACCGAACAAATTTGTACTTGGATATGGGTTAGATTATGATGAACGAGGACGAAATTTGAAAGATTTATATCAACTTAAAGCATAATAATTATGTTGAACATTGTATTGTTTGGCCCTCCAGGGGCAGGAAAAGGAACTCAATCCGAGCGTTTAATTGAAAAATATGGACTAACACATCTCTCCACAGGTGATATTTTTCGAGCAAATATTAAAGGAGAAACCGAATTAGGTAAATTAGCCAAAAGTTATATGGATCAAGGTCATTTGGTTCCGGATTCTGTGACTATTGATATGCTTCGTCAAGAGGTTTTAAAAACGAATTCTGCTAAAGGATATATTTTTGACGGTTTTCCTCGAACCAATGCACAAGCAACTGCACTGGATGAATTTCTAACATCAATTGATACAGAAATTACCATCATGTTAGCCTTGGAGGTAGAGGAAAATGAATTGAAAGAGCGCTTGTTGAAAAGAGCCGAAGTAAGCGGAAGGCCAGACGATGCTGATCCCGCGATAATTGAGAATAGAATTGCTGTTTATAATCGTGAAACAGCGCCAGTAAAAAGTTACTACGAAGCTCAAAATAAACTAATATTCGTTGACGGAATAGGAACAATAGATGATATAACGAAGCGATTATTCGAAGCAGTTGATTCTAGAAATAATTAAAATTAATGGCATCTGATAATTTTGTTGATTACGTAAAAATACATTGTTCATCTGGTAATGGTGGAGGTGGGTCTACCCATTTTCGTCGTGAAAAATATATACCCAAAGGTGGTCCTGATGGCGGCGATGGGGGAAGAGGAGGACATGTAATTGTACGTGGAAATTCGCAACTATGGACCTTGCTTCATTTGAAATTTAAAAAACACATTAAGGCCAGCCATGGTGCTCATGGTGCAGGGAATTTAAAAACGGGTTCACAAGGTGCAGATGAAATTATTGACGTTCCATTAGGAACCGTTGCCAGGGATGCGGAAACAGGAGAGATTTTGTTCGAAATCACCGAGAATGGTGAACAACAAATAATTCAACCGGGTGGACGCGGTGGATTAGGAAATAATCATTTTAAATCTCCTACGAATCAAACTCCACGATATGCTCAACCTGGAGAAGAAGGGCAACAAGGCTGGAAAATTCTAGAATTAAAAATATTAGCTGATGTAGGATTGGTTGGGTTTCCAAATGCTGGAAAAAGCACCTTGCTTTCAGTTATTTCTGCTGCAAAACCTGAAATTGCGGATTATCCATTTACGACGATACGCCCTAATTTAGGGATGGTGAATTACCGCGATATTCGATCTTTTGTAATGGCTGATATTCCAGGAATTATAGAAGGGGCGCATGCTGGAAAAGGATTAGGTTTACGATTTCTGCGACATATCGAACGGAATTCATTACTCCTATTTATGATTCCGGCAGATAGTGCGGACATTAAGAAAGAATATAAAATTTTGTTGAAGGAATTAAAATTGTATAATCCTGAATTATTGCATAAGGAACGCCTGTTAGCTATTTCAAAATCAGATATGTTGGATGATGAATTGAAAGCTGCCATTGCTAAAGATTTACCCAAAATTCCTTGTGTTTTTATATCTTCAGTCGCTCAACAAGGACTTTCTGAATTAAAAGATTTGATTTGGAAGCATCTAAATTATGATTAATGCTTTAGAGACAATAGATGGGAAATTGGTTCTATTCTTAAATAGTTTCCATACTCCTTTTTTAGATGAGTTTATGTGGTTGGTTTCTGCAAGGATTACCTGGATACCACTTTATTTAGCTTTGATTTGGGTGGTATACAAACGGAATAATCTGAAACAAGCTATATTGTTTTTGTTCATTGTTGTTTTGGTTGTTTCGATTACTGATCTAATTTCGGTAAATGGTTTTAAGGAAGTGTTTTTGCGTTATAGACCCTCGCATAATGTTCAGCTTTATCCCCAATTGCATTTTTATCGTATGACCTCAGGTGAACTTTATCGTGGCGGAAAATATGGTTTTATTTCATCTCATGCGGCTAATTTTTCGGCGATAATCACTTTTTTTAGCCTTGTTGTTCCACGGTTTAACCTTCGCTGGATTTTATGGCTTTGTGTTGTTTTAGTTGGAATTAGTAGAATATATCTAGGTGTTCATTATTTTTCTGATGTACTTGTAGGCTGGATAGTTGGTGCTGGAATAGCCATAACAATTTACAAAATAGTGTTTATTCCTCTATCAAAAAAAATCGTATAAAGATGAACTTACTGCTTGTTTTTATTGGAGGAGGAATTGGTAGTTTGGCACGATATGGGTTGTCCTTTGTTTTTCTTCGAACGGTTATTCAATTTCCTATTGCAACTTTTTTGGCGAATGTACTTGCAACACTGCTTTTAGGTGTAATTTCAATATTTATTTTTAAAAAACCAGAATTTCAATGGCTTCAACCGCTTGTATTAATTGGTTTTTGCGGAGGCTTCAGCACCTTCAGCACATTTTCAATGGAAACCATACAATTGCTACATTCCGGTAATGCCTTGTTGGCAATGTTGAATATTTTTCTCTCCTTATCGATTTGTTTGGGTACGGTCTATTATTTAACAAAACCGTAGATGTTAAAGGCTTTTATCGTTCGTCTAAACCATCTAAATATTCGATAAAAGAGATTATTTGAAAAAAAAGACTAAAAAAACCAACCTTTTTTTTTAATCTACGTTATAGCCTCAGAACATAAATTTAATTCCTATCATGCGTCAGCTTAAAATTGCAAAACAGGTTACAAACAGAGAGACTGCTTCCTTAGATAAATATTTACAGGAAATTGGTCGTGTAGATTTAATTTCTCCAGAAGAAGAGGTAGAATTAGCTCGAAGAATTCGAACGGGAGATAAAGCTGCTTTGGAACGTTTAACTAAAGCAAATCTTCGATTTGTCGTTTCAGTTTCTAAGCAATACCAAAATCAAGGTCTAGCATTACCTGATTTAATCAATGAGGGAAATGTAGGTTTGATTAAAGCTGCAGAGCGGTTTGATGAAACAAGAGGATTTAAGTTCATATCTTATGCGGTTTGGTGGATTCGTCAGTCTATTCTTCAAGCGTTAGCGGAACAAGCACGAATTGTACGTTTGCCTTTGAATAAAATTGGTTCAATTAATAAGATTAATAAAGCATATTCAGAATTAGAACAAAAATTTGAAAGACCACCATCAGCAGAAGAACTTGCTGAGTTTATAGGGTGTACTACTGAGGAGATTAAACAATCTCTTTCGCACAATGGAAGACACGTTTCTATGGATGCTCCATTAGTTGAAGGAGACGAATCATCATCAAGTATGTACGATGTTTTGGCAAATGATTCTCTTCCTGGTCCCGAAAGTAATTTAGTAGTAGAATCGTTGCGTAAAGATATCGAACGTTCATTAACTGCTTTAACTCAAAGAGAAAGTGACGTTGTTCGTTTGTTTTACGGATTAGAAGGGAGAGCGCCGATGTCTTTGGATGAAATTGGAGTTCGTTTTGATTTAACACGCGAGCGAGTTAGACAAATTAAAGAAAAAGCAATTCGAAGATTAAAACATTCTTCAAAAAATAGAATTTTAAAGTCTTATTTAGGTTAGGTTGATTATTTGGTTTAAAACGCCGGCTTTGGTCGGCGTTTTTTTTGTTGAAATAATTTGAATTAATTTTATTTTGGAAACGTTACCACTTGCATTTATTGAAAGAGTAAAATCTGATTTATATTGGGATGATAGTCTGCTAGAGTCTATGAATGAGGCTGGTCCAATTTCCATTCGATTAAATCCAAATAAAACGACACCAGATTATAACTTGGATAAAGTTGTGCCTTGGTGTTTAGGTGGCTATTATTTAGCGAGTAGACCAATATATACTTTGGATCCTCTTTTTCATGCAGGTTGCTATTATCCTCAGGAGGCCGGGTCAATGTTTCTGGATTCGATTCTTAGGCAATTATCTATTTCCAAAAATTCCTCTATCCTTGATTTATGTGCTGCACCAGGTGGAAAATCCACGTTGTTGAATTCTTACTTGAGTGAAGAAGGGTTGTTGGTGAGCAATGAAATAATTCCAACTAGAAATGTTATTTTGCGAGAGAATTTGTCTAAATGGGGAGCCGCAAATGTGGTTGTGACAGGTAATCAACCCATTCATTTTCAGCAAATACCATCCTTTTTTGATGTGGTGTTGGTGGATGCGCCTTGTTCTGGTGAAGGAATGTTTCGCAAAGATTTCGATTCAAGGAAGGAATGGTCGAGTGAAAATGTTGAAATTTGCGCCAATAGGCAAAGAGACATTATTACTGATATATGGGGGGCGTTGAAGAAAAGTGGTTATTTAATTTATTCCACTTGTACCCTGAATCAACAAGAAAATGAGGATAATATTACTTGGATTTGTACTAATTTGGGTGCCGAGCTTATACCTATTCAAATTCCTGCCAATGCTAAACAAGGACGTAATAATATCGGATGTTATTTTGCACCAGGAATGACAGAAAGCGAAGGTTTTTTTTGTGCTGTATTAAGAAAATCAGATGAATCAGGGGTTGCTAAAAAAATTCGTCCTAAATTAAAAATGGTTGCAAATCCTATTTTACAAAAGCTTGATTCATTGGTTGATATATCAAATTTAATTGCTATTGAATACAAAAATGGAGTTTCTGTTTTTCAAAAACATCACCTCGAATCTATTGAGCTGCTCGATTACTATCTAAACTGCACTAAAATCGGGGTTGCTTCAGGTACCGTTTATCCTAAGAAAATTGAGCCTAATCAGGAACTCGCATTGTGTAAACTTTTGCAAAACGACATTCCAAGAATAGAATTGACTAAAGAGCAAGCCTTGAATTATTTAAAAGGAGAAACGTTTTCTTTAGAAACGGATAAAAGAGGATATCTCCTTGTGACATACCAGCACGAGCCTCTTGGGTGGATAAATCATTTGGGAAATCGCTTCAATAATCTGTATCCAAAAGAGTGGCGAATCAGAATGAAAATTGACTAAAGAAATTTAGAAAGCGGTAAATTCAACCATTCCAGGGTTGAATGACAGAAAATATTTTCAATGTCTTGTGGTTCAAGATCGCTTTGTTCAATGAATTTACCAATTTCTAAATCGCCTAAAGGAAATGGATAATCAGAACCTAGGCAAACTTTTTTACTTCCTTGCATGTTCAGAATATACTTCAATGCATCGATGTCATGTGTGATTGAGTCCACCCAAAATTTACCGACGTATTCCCTTGGATTTACTGGGTTGTCGATTGCTACCAAATCCGGTCTACAGTTGAATCCATGCTCAATGCGACCGATAGTTGGAAGAAATGAACCTCCTGCATGAGAAAAACACACCCTTAGTTTAGGTAGTCTTTCCAGTACTCCTCCAAAAATCAATGAGCAAGCGGCACGAGAAGTTTCTGCAGGCATTCCCACTAACCAAGGAAGCCAATATTTTTGTAATTGATCAAACCCCATCATTTGCCAAGGATGAATCATTAATGCCATATCTAATTCTTGACATGCCTCAAAAATAGGAAAGAACTTATCCTCACTCAGATTTTCGGTATTTATATTGGATCCAATTTGAATTCCAACAATTCCAATTTCTTTACATCGACGCAATTCCCTTATCGCTGCTTCTGTATCTTGCATAGGAATCGTTCCTAGTCCAATATAGTTTTTTGGGAAGCGTGATACTAAATCTGCTATATGGTCATTTAAAATTTTGGACAACTCCTCTCCGTCTGCAGGCTTTGCCCAATAAGAAAACAGAACGGGTATCGTACAAACTACTTGTACTTGTGTATTGAAATTGGTGTATTCATCAATTCTTAATTCCTCATTCCAACAGTTCTCTTTGATACGCCTAAAAAACTTGCCCCCTTGAATCATATCAGCAACACCATCTTCTGTGTGTTCCAACCGAATGAAATCACCATATCCAAACTTCTTTGCCCAGTTTGGCAGGTGTTTCGGAATGATGTGGGTATGCATATCAATTTTTAACATGGTAGGAAATTTAAAATAAAAAAAGCCGGCAAAACCGGCTTAATGCAAATCTATTTATTATACTAAGCTAATACTTCTTTCACTTTGTCTGCTGCCTCTTGCAACAATACCGCTGAATGTACATTTAACCCAGAATCATCAATTAATTTTTTTGCTTCTTCAGCATTTGTTCCTTGTAATCGAACAATAATTGGAACAGGAATTGACCCCATGTTTTTATAGGCATCAACAACCCCTTGTGCTACTCGATCACATCGTACAATTCCACCAAAAATATTGATAAGAATTGCTTTTACATTTGGATCTTTAAGGATTATTTTAAAAGCTTTTTCAACACGCTCTGCATTCGCAGTACCCCCAACATCCAAGAAGTTTGCAGGATTACCACCTGATAGTTTGATGATGTCCATGGTAGCCATTGCTAATCCGGCACCGTTTACCATGCAACCTACATTACCATCCAATTTCACAAAGTTCAATCCAGCTTCTCCAGCTTCTACTTCAGTTGGGTCTTCTTCAGTAACATCGCGCATCGCTAAATAATCCGGATGACGCATAAGTCCGTTTCCATCCAACGTAACTTTTGCATCAACTGCAATAATTTTATTATCAGAGGTTTTCAATACAGGATTTATTTCAAACATTGCAGCATCAATGCCGTCATATGCTTTATAAAGGGCAGAAACAAACTTTGTCATTTGTTTAAATGCCTCTCCTGATAATCCTAAATTGAATGCTATTTTTCTAGTTTGAAATCCTTGAAGCCCAACACGAGGATCAACATATTCTTTGAAAATTAAATGGGGTGTGTGCTCTGCAACATGTTCAATATCCATACCACCTTCAGTTGAATAGATAATTACGTTACAACCTTTTTCTCTGTCAAGTAAAACAGACATGTAAAACTCACTAGGATCTGATTCACCAGGGTAATAAACATCCTGAGCAATAAGTACTTTATTTACTTTTTTACCAGTAACACTTGTTTGTAAGGTTACAAGATGCCCTCCTAAAATTCCTTGTACTTTTTCCTCAATTTGATCAATTCCTTTAGCTAAAACTACACCATTAGACCCAGTTTCAGTTACTTTACCTTTTCCACGACCACCTGCATGAATTTGAGCTTTAACCACATACCAAGAAGTTCCAGTTTCTTCAGTTAATTTCAATGCAGCAGCACGCGCATTTTCTACGCTGTCTACAACAATACCTTCTTGTACGGCAACCCCGTATGATTTTAAAATTTGTTTTCCTTGATACTCGTGTAAGTTCATTTTTCTATTTTTTGTGTCGTAAAAGTAAAAGAATTTATTGAATTATTTATTGACTTTATTCAAAATTTATTTAATCTCCTTACTGTTTTTTAAGGAGGCGTCTTTTCCATTTTTGAAAGTAGGCTATTGATTCAGGTTCTAGACGGAAAAGAAATACCGGGGTAATGAATCCCAAAGCGAAAATGGTGGTTTTTACCCCAATCGAAATCCACATGTTCAGCCAACTGATTTGCATTAAAATGAATTCATTAAATAGGATAAGCACTAAAAATACGGAAAGGAGATACCAGAGTTGTTTTGTGAAGGGATGAATACGAAAAGAATGATAAATGTACCAGATCCTTCCAATGTTATATATGATATAAGCAAAGCCAGTAGAAGCGGCTGCACCAGCAATTCCGTAAACGGGTATGAGCAAATAGTTTAATCCGAAAACAGTGAAAGACAAAAAGATTGAAAATAATAGGTCATATCTATACTTGCGCGAGGTAGAGAAAATAGTTCCATTTAATCCACCCACCATATCAACCATTCTACCGATCATTAAAAAAAGAAAAACCAAAATTCCAGCTTGATATTCATTCGGTAAAAATGAAAATAATTCAACTCTATTGATCCAAATGATTGAAAACGAAAAGGTGCCAATTAACATACCAAGGGAACTTACTTTTTGATATAATTTTTGCATCTCTGCAATGTTCTTCTCCTTCCAATACCTAGCAATTAAAGGAGAACTCACCCTAACAACTGATCTGTAAGGCACTTGAATGGCAGATGTTAAATAGATTATATTCGTATATACACCGGTAGCGGTTAACCCTATGTAGGAGGCGATCATCATGGTGTCAAGTGAAATGACAAGCAAGGTGGTTAATGTATTTATATAGCTAAACAAGCTGAAATTTAAAAGAATCTTCCTAAATCTTTTTGGAATGGTAATAGATCGAATAGATAAATGAAATTCTCCTAATCGAATAAGGTAGATTAATAAAATAATGGTTGGAACAAAATAGCCTAATAGGTTGTAAACCAGGAATTCATCAAAGGAAATGATTTTGAATGCGAATAAACTTAGCAAAGTTAGGGTGACTGTACGAAGTACAATTTCTTGCAAAAAAACGGAAACAATATTTTTATGTAAACCACGCAAGTAATAATCGAAAATCATAAAAAACACGTTCGCAACCCCTACAGGAATTATCCAGAAGTAATAATCTAAAAATTCAGCCGATTTTTTGGTGTAAAATTGAGCTATTTCCGATTTGAACAGCCAATAAATAGAGGAAAACAAGACTATGCCAACAAGGATTATTAAGCAATTCATCAATAGGAACCCATAGTGTTTTCGTTCGGCGTTTCTAAAAAAGGGAAAAAACCTCCAGGTAACATAGATACTTCCTAAATTGGTTAGTTGCGCGAAGAGCAGACCAATGGTTGTAATTAAGCTGATTAATCCGATTTGTTGACTTGTAAATAAAACTAGAAAAAGAACACCTCTATTTAAGTAACCTAGGGCTATTCCGACATAAGTAATAATGGTGGCTAGCAGTGCATCTTTTTGAATAAACCCCATGTTTGATCTGTCTTTTGTCGGATAATTTGGGTTAAAAGTAAAGAAACATTCTTAGTTGGAGCGGAAATTTATTGAAAAGGGTTAACAATTCGTTTTTAAAAAGTTTGAAGGTTTGAATGAAATCATTGCTTAAAGGGACGTATTTTTACTGTTGAAAAATAAGATTACATGAATTGGAAAATAACGATGCTTAAATTTATCAAAAACAAATTTCTTGTTACCATCGTTGTGTTTGCAGTTTACGCCTTGTTTTTGGATGATTGGGATATTTTTCATTTGATTAAGCAAAATAGAAAACTAACCGAATTAACGACTCAGAAAATAGAAACGAAAAAAAAATTAACGCTAGCCAAAGCCTCGCTCGCCAAATTAAAAACACCGGCAGGAATAGAAGCATTTGCTAGAGAAGAGAAGTTTTTTAAAAAAAATGATGAAGATATTTTCGTAATTTCGTACGAATAATTCATTTCGTGAAAAAACTAGTTGTTTTTATTTGTTTAGCGCTTATTGTTGCCTCTTGTTCAAAGGAGGTTAAAATTGATATTCCTGGCTACAAAGAGCAATTAGTGGTAGATGGTAAAATTGAAACCGGTTCTTTTCCACTTGTGTTATTATCAAAATCTGCAAATATTTATCAACCTACTGATTTAGGTAGCTATTTGCAAACATTTGTCCAAGATGCATATGTAACAGTGTCAAATGGGGTAGACACGGTTCAATTGGAATTGTTTACCATTTCGGATTTACCCATTGAATCACAATATCAAATGGCAGAGATGTTGGGTTTAGAACCTGAAGAGGTAGTTTTACTACCCATAAAAGTGTATTCAACCACGAACGAACTGATGAGAGGTGTTGTTAATCAAAGTTACAAGCTGAAAATTGTGGAAGCGGGTAAAACGTATGAGGCAACTACTTTTTTACCCCCAGTTACGCCACTTCAATCGATTTATTGGAAACCAGACAATGTGAATCCTGGTTATGGTAAATCACGTGCGGTATTGGCAGATCCAGCCAATCAAGTAGATGCTTATAAATGGGAAGTTAAAAGAATAAATCTGAATGCTAACAATCAGCCGAAAGATTTGATTTTCAAACAAATATCAAACGCCTATTTCAGTGATAAATTTTTCAATGGCCTCACCTTCGAGTTTGAGACAGAAAATCCCATGCGCAGAAAAGATAGTACTCACCTTGTGGAATATAAACGATTTTATAGGTTGGGAGATAGTGTTGTGGTTAAATTTTCAAAAATGGATTATACCACTTATAATTTCTTCGATAAGAAATTTGCGCAAATGTCTTCAGCGTCAAGTCCCTTTTCAACACCGGTTAATGTACCAACCAATTTATCTGGAGGTGCATTGGGTATTTGGGCAGGATACTCACCTTGGTATGATACATTGTATTGTCAGCCTTAATAAGCACTTTACTTTTAATAACTTTTAGGTTCCTTGCTCGTTTTCAATGGTGGAATAAATAATTTTATAACCATAATGGAAATTCCAGGTAATTTTATTGTTTCAGCTGAACTTCAGAACGATGTAAATCGATTTCTTACTGAATGGAATTCGTCGAACGATTTTATTACACTTCAAACATCTGGATCAACAGGGACACCAAAAAAAATTGAACTTTCTAAAAAAGGTGTGCTGACTTCTGCCGAAAATACCATTCGTTTTTTCAAGCTAACGGCTCAAAAAAATGCTTTGCTGTGTTTGCCTTTGACGACGATTGGTGGTAAAATGATGGTAATACGCTCGTTGATTAGTTCAATGAAGTTACAAATTGAAACCCCTTCAGCAAATCCATTAAAAACGATCGATTCAGAAATTGATTTTATTGCCGTCACACCTATGCAACTCGGAAATATACTTCATGAGTCGTTAGAAAAAATAAAAAAGATAAAAACGATTTTAGTTGGTGGGGCTCCTATCTCATTAGAATTGCAAAATCTATTAAAACAGTATGAGATCACCGTTTTTCATAGTTACGGAATGACAGAAACAGCGAGTCATGTAGCGTTAAAACGAGTAGGTAATGTTACGGATGAGCTTTATCAGGCATTGCCAGGTGTTCATTTTTCAACAAATGAAAATCAGCTGTTAACCATACATTATCCTGCCTTGGGTGACCAAGTAATTCAAACTACGGATCAAGTAGAATTGGTCTCCGAAACCTCATTCCGTTGGATTGGACGTAAGGATTTTGTCATAAACTCTGGGGGAGTAAAAGTGCATCCTGAGGAAATAGAACAAGTTCTTTCGTCAAGTATTTCAGTACCATTTTTTATTGCCGGTATACCTGATCAACTCTTAGGAGAGCGAGTTGTTGTATTTGTTGAAACAGAAGAGAATATTTCATTTGCTGATAATATCGATTTTCCTAAATATGGTCGTCCCAAAGAAGTGATATGTATTCCTCGATTCTTTTATACACAAAGTGGTAAGATAGATCGTTTTTTAACGCGACAAAGCTATTTAGAAAACAAGAAATGAGAAAGTACTATCAGATATTAGGGTTAACTGAAACGGCAACAGATGCGGAAATTAAGCGTAGTTTTCGAAAATTAGCTTTTGAATACCACCCAGATAGAAATTCATCTGCGAGTGCTCAAGAAAAATTCATTTTGATTCAAGAGGCGTACGAGATTGTTACAGGAAAGAAAAAGATTCCACAACAACGCGTGGGTGATTATAGTTCACGTAGAACGAGGCAAGATGAATCTTGGGAGGAGAAAGTAAAACAAGCACGTGCTAAATATGAAGAGAATAAGCGTCACCAAGAACAAGTGATTGCTAATTATTTTGTGCGATTGAGGTCAGGATGGAGATGGCATTTATTGCGTATTTCGGCAGTTTTGGGTATAGTAATCGCTACCAGTATGGTATTCGATTTAATTTTGCCAAATCATGTTACTACCGAGCGTGTTGTTCGGTATTCGAAGGAGGTGTATTCTTCGGTTGGGTCAGCTCAAATATCGTTAATTGAAACAAGCAAGAATGAAAAATTGTGGGTTCAAACGCAGAATTATGGATTGTATCGGAACAATAACACAGTACAGATTCAACGAAGCTGGATTTTTCATTCGCCGCTTAAGGTATTGTCAAATCAAAAAAACATTCAGTACATCATCCCAGTTCATTTCACTTTTTTTTGGGGTTGGATGGGTTGTGTCCCATTGTTTCTATTGCCTTGCTTTGTATGGTTTTATAAAAAAAACAATCCGCTTTTTGTGATTACCTACCATGCAAGTTTATTTATGATCAGTGCTTGCCTATTTTATTTATTATTTACCGAGGATAGGTGGTTTCATTTAATCACCCTTGGGTTTGTGTGATTGAATTTTAGGAATTCCAAATAGCGAATGCATCCATGGCGATGGCTACAGAAAAATGCAAGAATACGCCGAGCCAAATTGAATTGGATTTTAAGCTCAATGAACCAAGGATAATTCCGGCAAAAATAGCTCCAATTGTTTCGGGTAATGGTTTGCCAAAATGAATCATGCAATAGGGAATCATCATGATGAAAACGGAATAATAACCGAATCTTGTTTTTAAAGAATGAATAATAAATCCTCTGAAAAAAAATTCAAGACCTAAAAATTGGAGGAAATAAAAGCACTCCCAAATAACTAAATGTTGATACGATGCATTTGAATAGTTTAATCGATAAAAAGGATAGCTATTCTGAAATTGGTCTGTATGAGATACCATCCAAACGAGGGGCAACATGAATAACAAAAACAAACCATAATATTTTACTCCTTTCAAAATTCCTTTAAGTGACAGGCCGTAGGAGGATAGATTTTCTTTCCAGTAATATTTAATGACAAGACCTGGTACAATAAAATAAAAGAAAAAGGAGCATATTGCCCAATAGTTTAAATCAAGCAGTTGAAAATCATCAATTTGTTGAATTTTTGAGATAACTGCTGCTGTAAATTGATCAAATCCCCATGAGTAAAAAACTCCAAGTGCTTTTTGAATTGAATTTAAGTAGTAAATAGAAACTAAAGAGAAGGCTGTAATCAAAAATGTGAGCAAGACTTTTTTGTCAAGGGGTTCATTTTTATGGAATTGACTGAAAGGATCTTTAAAGATTGTATGGATTAATTTACGCAAGGTATGTTTACTTTTAGTTGATGTAATAATTAAAGTATCTGCATTCGTTTACTATGTCTTGGTAGAATTGTGTATTAAAATAGGTATTTTTTAATACGGCGAAGTTTTTCTGAAATCCTTGTTGCTTAATGTCAAATAGGAATTTGTCAAAATTGAGATTATCCTCATAATTATCTTGAATTTCGCCATAATTCTGAGTGAACAAATTCAATTCACAGCGTGCGGCCATAAAATGAGCTTTTGCCTCAAGTTCCTTGTTTTTAAGACCGAAGGAAAGGGCCTTATTCAAGAAATTTAAGGCAATCGAGTTGTCACAAAATCCATTTGGTTCGAGTGTGCTTCTATCGAAAGCCAGAAAATGCCAGCAATTACTGTAATAAGAAAGGTTATAATAAGCGATGCCTAAATCGAGATAATCGACAGAAGAATTGGTCGCTTTTGCTTTTTCTAGGTGCATTTGTAATCTTTTGGCCAAACTTAATTTGGTTGATGCGTTTTCATAATCAATTTCTTCTCTTGGGTTGAGTTTAATATTCTTCGCACTCATTTGAAAAGGGTCAACATATTGAGTAAATTCATTGATGAAGCTACTTGGTAGTTTTTCAAAAAGCGCAATGGCATCTTTCAATGTGTTGGGGTTTCTCATCAATAAGGTAGCTTTTGCTTCTTGCAAAATGTATTTGATCGATGTAAGATCATGTTGGTAATAATGGTAATGGTAGGAATTTACGAAATCAAAATAATATTTAGCGGCGAATTCAACAAGCTTTGTTTTCTCAGTGTTTTCAAATGTCAAAATGAGCTCGTCCAAGTATTCCGGTGTGAGTTTCTTCTTGCCTTGCTCCATTTCATTCCAATTTGGGAAATCACGATTGTAAAGATCTGATTCGATCGTTTGTCCGTTATAAATCAACTCCTTGAATGCATTCTTTCCTTTTACCTTCTTGTATATAAGTTGAAATAGATATTCGTTTATGGTATTGTAATCCTCATAGTTTTTTCGATAATAGTTGTTGCTATAGTAAGAAGGTTCATTTGAATTATCATTTTTTACTTCTATAGGTAATAAATTTTCTTTGTAGTTATTTAGTTCATACAGTTTATGACCAATTATATTTTCATCTGCAATACTTAATTCTGTTTTCGACGCTACGAGATTTAAAATTTCAATAGCAATATATTGCATTTTTAGATTTTTGTCTGTTGGCATATTATTTTTCAAGATAGCTTGGCAGTTCACGTAATCCTGATTTAAGAAATGCAAATAAGCTAAACTCAAATGCCAAAATTTAGATGAATCATCAATTACTAGTATTTGTTTATTCAATTCAATTAATCTTCTGACATAGTTTCTCGTTTCCTCTATCTGCGCAGCGGAATCTTCCATTGCGTTGCCATAATGATTTAGAAGTATTTTTTCTAAATTATTTATTTCATAACTCATCAGTACGCGGGCATATTCGTGATTTCCACCATTTTTAAAAATAAATTCAATATCATCAATGGCTAAATTTTTTGTCTCCATGCCGCGTATGAAATGCAAGGCGAGTTTTTCATCATTTGATTGGCAAAGGGATTTCGCCTCATTCATTTCTTTTTCTGACTCAATGGAAATGCTGAGGTATGCACCTGCTCGTCTACTTGGTGAGTTGACATAAACCCGAGAAAAGTAATAATTTGCTTCAGCTTTTCTGCCTAAATTTGAAAGGGCACCAGCATAATGATCCATGGCCCAATAGCCGATGAATGAATGTGTATTGGTAAAATATTTTTCAAATTCTTTTAAAACTTCTGCATGATTTTCTTCGTACCGATGTAGTTTTATCAATTGAAAGGCGAGTCGTTCTTTTAGAAAAGTATCTTGGGCAACGGATATCATTTGGTTAACCTTTTCTACCAATCGACTGTATTCAGTTGGGTTTTTAATTTTCTCGACTTCTTCGTATGCCCAGGGATCAGGTAGATAGGTTTCCAAGTGTTTTTCCACTTCTAAAGCAAGTTCTAGGTAATTGATAAAAATAGTTTCTTTGGTAATAATTTCCTTATCTGATATTCGGCAACTTCTTAGATTCTTCGTTTCTTGCGCATGCGATGAAAACTCATTTTTCCGGTAAATAAGTGGGATTAAATCCTTTGCGACATATTTATTTTCTAGGTAATTTGCCCATTCTGTAGCATTTTGAAGTTGTATGGGGTAATCACCATAAAGAGATGAGTTATAATTCCAAAGACTAAAACTAGAAAGTGTATTTCCGTTGGAAAATACTAGATCTCGGTCAAAAATCATGTGATAATACATATAGCTTCCACCACAGTTTTGCCCGTGTTTTGGAATAGCAAGATTAATTAATACGAGAAGTAAGGGTAGAAAAGAAATCTTTTTCATAATTTGAAATTGAATTGGAACTTATGTGATAAAATATAATGTCATTGAAATGGTGATTGGATTTTCCCAGTATCTCTGCACATTTCAATAAGGCAGTGGATGCTGACTCTTCAATGCGTAAAATATCATTCTTGCAAAAATAGGTGTTGTCATAATAAAAATTTGAATCTGCTCGAAATTTGTTGTCACTTACTTTGCTGAAAGCGAATGATTTCAATTGATTGCGATCAATATCATTCACAATGAGTGTTAGTTTTCCTAAACGATAAATCAATCCCCAGTGATAGGAGGGAAGCGCTAGATCTAATGGCAGCGGATATGGATCGCTTTCCAAGATGTATTTCTTTAATTCAACTTCTGAAATAATTGAATTATCAGTTTTTTGATTGTCAATTTTACCCATGTTATAGCACATTAAAACAGCTTTTTTTACGGGAGGAACACCTGTTTTTTTGGGATACTTAAATTGATGCAATCGAAGTGTTGAGGTAATAAGTTGTTTGTTTTTAGCCAACGCTGTTAAATTAGAAAGGAATGAAAAATAGGCTTTTCTTGTTGCGTCTGTCCAATCACAGTCAATTTGTATTTC
>CAZTFG010000031.1:0-26480 GCA_964612725.1 uncultured Lishizhenia sp.
CAGCCATGTGATTTTTAATATGCTCTTCTCCGTATTTATCAATCATCACACCTCTAAGAAAATCTGTAATTTCCTGTGTTTCAGAAGCCAACATAGTGGTTTGATTCACAACGCCTATTTTTATCAAATCCTGCGAAACATCAAATCCTTCCGAATATTTTCCTGCAAAATCTATGTAAAATGAGTCATGCTCCTTATTACCATTTATATAATCTGCAAGTAATTGAGCTTCAGAGATATCTTTTAGAATCAATGCCGCGCCATGTTGTGCTGCACGCGAAAAAGTAGCTCGTGTTTCTTCATGATTATACTTTCCATGAATAATTATAGTATGACTAGTTTCTCCTAATTTTTCTGAACGATTCCAAACTTTCTCAACAAATGGACACGTGGTATTGTACTTTTGGACATCAATTCCTTTTGCAATTAATTTTCCTTCTATTTCAACCGTTGTTCCAAATGCAGGAATTAACACAATATCTGATTGAGTTAATGTTTCAAAAGGTATTAACTGATTTCCTGATGTATCTTGAAGAAACTGTATTCCATTTGCCTGCAAATCATCATTAACATCCGGATTATGAATCATTTGACTCAACAGAAATATGCGTTTTCCCGGATTTTCATGTAATGCCTTGTACGCAATTTCAATCGCATTTTCGACTCCATAACAAAAACCAAAATGCCGAGCAATTAACAATGTTACTTTACCAAAATTTAAACATGTAGGTGAAAAATCCTTTTTGCGAGGATCATCTATTTTTCTACTTGCCTTAACTTTAGCAATAATTGACGATCGGTAAAATTCCGGTATTTGGAATTGTTTCATTTTTATTTTTTAAAACGCTTTAACTGTCGTTTTTGTTCTGTATTCTGACAAAGTTAAAAAGAAGCTGAATAGATATTCCAATTTACTTTAAATTTTTGCAAAGTTTAATCCTATAATCTCAATGTGTTTTGTAATTTTGAATCAATGGATTTTAAGCAACTTCTCACTAGCATTAAAAATAAAGACTTCAAACCTGTATATATTTTACACGGTGAAGAACCTTATTTTATTGATAAAATTGCTGATGCGATAGAAGAATCAGCATTAGAAGAGCACGAGCGCGATTTTAATCAAACCATAGTTTACGGTAGAGATGCTGATATTCTTACGTTAATTAGCGAATTAAAAGGATATCCAATGATGGCAGAAAGAAGACTTGTTGTTATTCGAGAAGCCCAGGACTTCAAGCAAGTTGAGCAATTGGAGTCCTATGTTGAAAATCTGCTTGACACAACTATTCTTGTTGTTTGTTACAAATACAAGAACATTGATGCCCGAAAGAAATTCTTAAAAGAATCTGCTAAAAAAGGGGTGGTTTTTAAATCTGAAAAAATTAGAGAATACCAATTGCCTGACTGGATTGTTACTTATTTAAAAGGCAAAGGGTTTATGATTTCATCTAAGGGAACTATGCTATTGGCAGAAAATGTAGGCAATGATTTATCGCGATTGGTGAACGAAATCGACAAACTTTCCATTTTAGTGGAAAAAGGAACCACGATTAACGAGGTGCATATTGAGGAAAATATAGGGATTTCAAAGGATTATAATGTCTATGAACTAACAAATGCACTAGCTAAACTTGATATTACCAAGGCAAATAAAATAGTTCATTATTTTAGCCAAAATCCTAAAGCAGCTGATTTAACCAACATTGTATCGAATTTATTTAAATTTTTCACCCAACTAATGCGGATACATTTTGTACCAAATAAATCTAGGGAATATGTTGCCAACGCTTTAAAAGTACATCCGTTTGTAGCAGGTGAACTAATTCAAGCTGCGAGCAAATTTGCACCTAAAAAGATTGCTGCAAACATTGAGATACTCTATGAATTTGATTTAAAATCAAAAGGAATTAATAGCAATAATGTTCCTCAAGGGGAATTAATGCAAGAATTAACTTATCGCTTACTTCACTAATGCATCGTTTCTACACTCCTGAGTTAACTATGGAATCCGCCCTGTTTACCTTATCAGAGGCAGAATCCAAGCATGGCATTCAAGTGATGCGCTTGAAGGAAAATGACTCAATAGAGTTATTTAATGGCAAAGGTATTTCTGCATTTACCACAATCATTGAGGCACATCCCAAACGATGTAGCGTTAAAATCGAAAAAATCACAAAACATCCACATGAAAAACCAATTCATATTGCTATTGCACCAACAAAAAACATGGATCGCATGGAATGGTTTGTTGAAAAAGCAACTGAAATAGGGTTAACCAAGTTGAGTTTAATACTCTGTCAAAACAGTGAACGACGAGAAATAAAATTGGATCGACTAGAAAAAACAGCTATTTCTGCTGTTAAACAATCGGGTCGTTATTTTCTCCCTGAAATTACAGAACTTGTAAAATGGAAAGATTTTTTAAACCAATATCCTACTGGTTTGATCGCACATTGCCGTGAAGGAGAAAAAAAGACAATTGAGGATTATAATCAAGATAATTTAATCGTAATTGGACCTGAAGGAGATTTTACTATTGAAGAGATTGAATTAGCTATAGGACGCGGATATTCACCCATTACGTTAGGAGAAAATAGATTACGTACAGAGACTGCAGCCTTAGTAGCGTGTATGCAAGCAAAATTTAGCTTGTAACTCACTAACTTATTTTGCCAACTTTAATCCTTCTTCCAACCATTTTTTAAATGCTTCTGCATTTCCATGGTGTTCAAAATCTGCCGGACCATTAGCTAAATCTTCTCCATCGGGAGAAAGCATTCTATAATGTGGTTGTGAATTACTTTTATACCGACTCATTTGAAGAAATCCCCATTTATGTCCTACCTGCGTTATTGCCATTTTTTTACCTGGTGCGTATTCCAATTCCTTATGTTCTGAAGCAGGCAATTCCTTTTTTTCATCTACATATAACGAGGCAACAACTACTTTATCCTTCAAAATTGACAATACTCCATCTGCATTCCAAACGGTTTCTTCCATTTTACGGCAATTTTGACAACCCCAACCAGTAAAATCTAACATTAATGGCTTATTTACTTTTTTAGCATAGGCTAACGCTTTATCATAATCATCAAACATCATTATACCATGCACTCCTTCATGCATTCCCTCAACATGTTCTGCGGATTGACTAGCCTTATTGGATGAGCTTGATTGTTTCCATTCACTATAAGTAGGTGAAGGAGGAAAACCACTGATCAATTTTAAAGGAGCGCCCCACATGCCCGGAATTAAATAAGCCACAAAAATTAATGTCGTGGTTCCTAACAATACTCGTCCAACCGATAATCTTTCCAACGGACTATCATGTGGTAATTTAAATCCTCCCAGGAGATAAATAGCCAATACAGTAAATATTCCGATCCAAATAGCTATAAACAATTCTCTTTCTAATAAATGAGCTTGAGAAACTAAATCGGCAGTAGATAAAAATTTGAATGCCAATGCTAGCTCAAGAAATCCTAAAAATACTTTTACTGTATTCAACCAACCACCTGATTTCGGAAGTGAATTCATCCAACCTGGAAATGCAGCGAACAATGTAAAAGGCAAGGCCAAGGCCAATGAAAAACCAAACATACCAACAAATGGAGCAATTCCACCGATGGATGCTGACTCAACTAATAAAGTTCCTACAATCGGACCGGTACAAGAAAATGACACCAAAGCCAAGGCTAAGGCCATAAAGAAAATACCGACAAATCCTCCTTTATCCGATGCTTGATCTGCTTTATTTAACCATGAATTGGGCAATGTAATTTCAAATGCTCCCATAAAAGAAACAGCAAAGACAACCAATAAAATGAAGAAAATGATATTAAACCACACATTAGTTGATAAAGCATTAAGTGCAGCTGGGCCAAAAATTGCGGTTACAATGGTTCCTAAGATCACATAAATGGCGATGATCGAAAATCCATAGAATAGCGCATTTCTTATTCCCATTGCTTTATTTTTACTGGTCTTGGTAAAAAAGCTAACAGTCATTGGAATCATAGGAAAAACGCAAGGGGTTAACAATGCGGCAAATCCACTTAAAAAGGATAAAATAAAAATCAAAATCATTGATTTATTGCTTCCAGTAGAACCGTTAGATGCATTGGTAGAACCTGATTTAATTGATTTATCGCTTTTATTTTCAGTTCCTGCATTTTCGCTAGCTAGGGTTGATTGTGCAATTAAACTATCGGTTTTCTCTTTGTTTAACGTACATGCTTTAACAGGTAAAGAGAATTTCATAGAAAATTCAGGTAAACACTTGACATCATTACAGGTTTGAAAAGAAAAAGATCCTGAAATAGTGATATCAGTTTGTGATGATATAATTACTTTTCTTTTAATAATAAAACTTCCTTTGTGATAACTCAAAATCTCATCAATATCCGTGTTATTTTCAATTACCGGTTTTGGCTCAATAACTCCTGGAACGACAGTTACCCCAACCAATGGATTGATATTCAATTGAGTTGGAATGGAAAAAGATCCAGCGGGAAGTTTGTTTGAATTAATGTGCCAACCTGGTACAACTGTTATTTTGGCAACTACAAAAGCTTCACAACCATTTTGCTCCAAACTAAATGTTGCTTTTACTTTATCCTCAGGATTATCTAGTTGTCCAAATGTAATTCCGGAAAGAAAAAGTAGTATAATAGAAAATAGAAATGGTAGAATTTTCATTATTTTTCAATTTTTATCGTTAATGTCTCATCGGTTGGTGGCAAACACCTTGTATTATCACATACCATGTAGGTGATAATCAGCTTAAGATCTGTATTTTTTTTCACTTTGATTTTTTGCTTGAAAATAGCCTTATCATCAAAAACGGCCAAATGCGCCATGAAATTTTCGTCATAATAAGCATGAACGTTTTCTTCCACGGTTTTACCTTTCAATTTTATTTGTTTATTTTTCTGAAAAACAATTTTCGTGGCAACAGGTCCGGCATTTGGTGAAATATATTGACTGTATAAATGCCAATTTTTCTCAATCGTAGCAGTCAAAATAACTTCATCCGTTTTTTTTGAATAGCTTCCTGCCCACTTTACGATGTTTTGACTAAACGAATAATTACCTAAAAAAAGGAAAAGAAGTAAAAAATATCTCATTTTAAAATAAAGGTGCAAAATTACATTTTTATCTCTACTAGTCGACTAATCGGTATCCAAACTCCACCTTTTAGGCAAATAAACTTTGATCCGGCAGCCCAAATGGTAGTTTCAACCTTTTTCAAACTGGCATCATCGTGAAAATAAATCGCCACTTTTGAATGGTGCGCATTACCCAAAATGGTAGCTTGCTCAATTTGATGAATTAAATCTGGATGTTGGCTAATAGTCATTGAATCTTTAAAAGTCAACGAGGCTATTTCTTCTTTTTGAATTAATTGAGCTTCCATAGTATATAAATTAGATTCCTAAGGTAACGAAAAAAAAATACAAATAGTACCTTTTAAATGAAAAATTTAATTGAATCAAAAAGCACTGATTCTTGCTTCAGCATTCACATTTAAATCAGTAAATTGACCTTCCAAAAAATGGTAATATCCCGCTACTGCAATCATCCCCGCATTATCCGTACAGTACTGAAAATCAGGAATATAAACCTTCCATTTCTTTTCAGTTTCATAACTTTTCAATCGGTCTCTTAACCCTTGATTCGCTGAAACACCACCTGCAATTGCTATTTCAGTAATACACTCATTTTTAACAGCTTGCTCTAATTTATAGAATAAAATATCTAAAATTGTTTGTTGCAAACTAGCACACAAATCATTCAAATTTTCTTGGATGAAATTCGTGTTTTTTCTAGTTTCCGCTTCAATAAAATAGAGGAATGAAGTTTTCAATCCACTAAAACTGAAATTCAAGCCATCCACTTTCGGCTTTGCAAATTGAAATCGATTTGGATTTCCCAATTGAGCTAATTTATCGATCATTGGTCCTCCCGGATAAGGAAGCCCCATGATTTTACCACATTTATCGAAGGCCTCTCCTGCTGCATCATCAATTGTACTTCCAATTACTACCATATGCTGAAAGGAAGAAACCTTAACCAATTGTGTATGTCCTCCCGATACGGTCAAGCACAAAAAAGGAAAAGTTGGTTTTCTATTCATTTTATTATCAATGAAATGAGCCATAATGTGGGCTTTCATGTGATGCACATCTATTAACGGTTTAGAAAGAGCCATACTCAGTGCTTTCGCAAACGAGGTTCCTACTAATAAAGACCCTAGTAAACCAGGACCTTTTGTGAAAGCAATGGCATGAATATCATTTATACCAATATTAGCCTGTTTTAAAGCTTCTGATACAACCGGTATTATATTTTGCAAATGTGCTCTACTCGCTAGCTCTGGAACAATGCCTCCGTATTGTTCATGTATCTTTTGTGTCGCAATTACGTTAGATAAGATTTGCGTATTCATAGACACTGCGGCAGAGGTATCATCGCACGAAGATTCAATGCCTAAAATATATGTTTTTGTTTGCGCCAATATTAATTAACTTTGTAAGTTTTACTAAATAGATGACAAAGGTATTTAAAATCATTGGGAGAACAACGGGGATTATCCTCGAATGGTTGCTCATTGCATTTTTTATTCTGGCTTTTGTTATTCGCACATCCACATTTCAAACTTATCTTGCCTCAGCTGCAACAGCCTATTTGTCATCGGAACTTAATGCAAAAATTCAAATTGATAAAGTCGATATTTTATTTTTTGACCGAGCAGCGTTAAATCATGTTTATGTTGAGGACCAGCAAAAAGACACCTTGGCTTTAATCAATTCCCTTGTGGTTAATATTGATTTATTAGATATCACTAACCAACTATTTACCCTAGACAAGGTTAAACTTGATGGAGGTAATATACATATCAATCGATCAAAAGATACAGGAAAATATAACTATGCCTTTCTTGTTGACTACTTCAGTTCTGAAAGTAAAAGTGAACCCAAACCATTCAATTTTAATATAAATCGTATAGAAATAAGTGACATTCGATTTAATTACGATGACAATAGAAAACCCAAAAATGCGAATGGAATTGACTGGAATCACATTTCTGTTTCCGCGCTTTCACTAAAGGCAACAGACTTTAAAATAAACTTAACCGATTTTCAAGCAAATATTGTTGATTTGAAATTAAAGGAAAAGTCTGGATTCACAGTAAACCAATTATCAACTAGTCTAAAAATCGGCAACAAAGGATTGTTTTTAACAAACTTAGATATTTGCACCAATGAATCCGACATTTCAGCAAGTAAATTCAATTTGCTTTACACTAAACAAAGTGATTTCGAAGATTTTGAGAATAAAGTTCGATTTGATGCGACAATCCTTCAATCTTCTATTGCATTGGATGAAATTGCTTTTTTCACATCAGAAACTCAAGGAATGTCGGATTTTGTTCGACTAGAAGGAAATGTATCTGATTGCATAAATCAATTGGCATTGACCAATTTTAAATTGGGATTTGGTAAAGTATCGACCCTTGAAGGAGATTTTGTTTTACCCAATTTCAGTAAAATGAACGATCTTAAATTGAATCAAACCATTCGATACGCTTATGTTTCAGTTGAGGACCTTACTTCATTTAAACTTCCAAAATCATCGGGTATTTCAAAATTAAACCTTGGAAAAGAAGTAGAACGACTTGGTTTTTTTGAGTCAAGAAATTTGACCGTTCAAGGTAGCCCAAGTGATTTATCCATTCTTTTTGAAACTACCAAAACAAAATTGGGCGAAGTAAAACTCAATGCTCCTTTTCACATAATCAGTAATCAAGGCTCTATTGGATTGAATTCTGAAACTCAAATCGGGGATGATATTGAATTTATTAACTTTCAGTTGGGGGAATTGTTAGCCGATAATTCCTTAAAAACAATTGATGGTAAGGTAAGTATGCAATCTACCTACTACGACAACGGGAATTTCGAAATTGAGCATGTTTCAGGAAAAGTAAACCAAATCGATTACCAGGACTACTCTATTCACAACGCAACCATAACCAATGGTTCATTAATAAATCAAGTTTTTCAATCGGATATTACCTTGGATGATGACATATTAAAACTAACCTACACGGGATATATAGATTTGAAGGGAGATAAAAAATTAAAATTTAACGTCAATCTAACAGAGGCTCTTTTGAATAGTTTAAACCTGGCAAGATCTTCCAAGGCTTCTAGTTTAAAATCAAGAATTGAAGTTGATTTGCATGGTTTGAATCCTTCCACCATGAGTGGCACCGTTAAGTTTAAAGGATTCGTTTATAAGGAAGGCAAAGATGAAATTGAAATACCAGAGATTGATTTAAGCATCATTCGAGGAAAATTGGAGGACAAATTCAAAATAACAAGTGATGAATTCTTGGAATTGGAGGTCATTGGTAAATTTGATTTAAAGAGCATAGTTGATGAATTCACCAACCAAATATCTAATGCATTTCCTTTTCTATCCAAGTCATTCCCAAAGAAAAAAGTAAGTAAAAACAATCACTTCACCTATGACTTACGAATATGGAATACGGGCAATTTCCTTGGGAAATTCTTCCCTGGAGTTAAAAACTTCTCCATTTCATATGGTACAACGGTTAACGGTTCCTACAGCGCAAAAGATGAAAATTTCGAATTAAAAGTGTTTTCTGAAAATGGTTTAACCTTCGATAATATAAAAATTGGAAAAATTGAGTTAAACCAAACCATTAACAAAGAAAAACTGGATGTGAAATTGGATTTATTCGATGTTAATTACGGAAACAAAGTTAAGTTTAAAGATATTAATTTTAAAACAGAAAATGAAGGCGTTAGAAGGGATTTATTGACTTCTTCCGTCAATTGGAGAACAACAGATAACATCAATTCCAATTTATCTTGGCTAACAACGATAAAAGATGCTAGTAATTTTGAAATCAATTTAAATGAATCTGCTTTTTCTATAAATAGTCAACTATGGAAAATCAGTGAATCTTCCTACATTTCTTATAGTCCTGAATTAATTTCAATTGAAAATTTTCTCCTATCCAATGAAGATCAAAAAATTGAATTAGACGGAAATTTATCCAGTTTAACTAATGATTTTCTAGATTTTAAATTAGAGAATATTAATTTGGCTGAAATTGATCAATTACTTGGTCTTAGACAAGGATTAAGTGGAATGCTGAACGGTAGCGGTAGACTTTCAGACCCTATAAATAACCTTTCATTAAAAAGCACCTTGGACATTAAGCAACTTCAATTAAAAACCCAAGCTGTTGGTGACATCCGAGTGAACGTAGACTGGGATCCGAAATTGGATTACTTAGATTTAAGCGGAGTTATAAAAAATAAAGGTAAAACCAATTTTGAATACGATGGGAAGTACTATTTCAAGCGAAGTAAGGAAAACTTAGACTTTAATTTAAAATTCAAGGAATTTGATATCTCATTTGCCAATGCATATGTTGACAAGGATGTAATCAGTAATATCAAAGGTGATATTTCCGGGTTAGTAAAAATTACTGGTACACCCAGTAAACCTAAGTTTCATAGTAGGGAATTATTTTTGAAACGGGCCAAAGCCAAAGTTGAAATACTTGGAACTACCATGTCTCTATCGGGGAAATTCAATTTAATGGACAATGATGTATATGGTGATAAAATAGAATTAGTGGATGAAGAAAACAATCGCGCTTATTTGAATTTTGGACTCTATAATTTCTTAGGAAAATGGAATTATGATATTGGTATTGATATTCTGGAACGATTAAATCAATCCAAACGATTTTTAGTGTTGAATACCAAATACAAGGATGGCGACTATTATTATGGTAAAGTATATGGTACAGGTAGTTGTAACATTTCAGGTAATAGTGACCAACTTGATATCGTGGTGGATATTAAAACCAGTAAAGGAAGTAAACTTACCTTACCGTTGTATGGAGTTTCAGAAGTAGAAGAGGGAGATGATTTCATCACCTTTACCAAATCAAATTCTGTGAATGATTCGATTAAAAAAATAGATTTAACCGGTGTTACACTGGATTTGAACTTCGATGTCACTCCCGAGACGGAGTTAAGCGTGGTATTTAATGATCAAACGCAAGATAAAATTGTCAGTTACGGAAGTGGAAAAATCGCCATGAAAATTGATGATAAAGACAATGATATTAAAATGACCGGAAAATATAATATTGAAAAAGGTAGCACCTATAATTTTGCTATGGGGCAAATTAAAAAAGAATTCAATATTGATCAAGGAAGTTACATCGAATGGTCAGATAACATATACGATGCCATCATAAACATTACAACATCCTTTAAAACAAAATCAGACTACGGTGCCTTAGCCCCAGAGTTAGAGGAAACAACGCTTGCCAATCAAGTTGTAAATTGTGAATTACTATTAAATGGTCAACTTACAAAACCAGAAATTTCTTTTAACTTAAAAGCTGAACAAAATCTGCCTGAAACCGGAAAGGCACTACTTAATCGGGTATTGGATGAACAAAGTGAAATAAATCGACAGTTTTTTTCTTTGTTGGTGTTTAATCGTTTTCAACCGTTGAAAGGAAATATTTCAGCCAGTGGTTCGGCCGCATTAGATCTAGCAGAAGCACAAATAAACGATTTGTTGTCTAAAGCTTCAGAAGAGTTTAAAATGAAAATGAATATTGATTCAGATATTGAACTAATAGCTGAAAAACGATTTTTTGAAGACAGGTTGATTATTACAACCTCAGTTGGAGTGGAAACGGGAGCTAATAATTCTGAAACTTCAACTACAACTTCAGCTAAAAACACCATTATTGGAGATGTTCGAATAGAATATTTGATCAATGAAAAAGGAACCTTCCGCGTTAATGCATTTAACGAATCAAACCGCAATACAGTCAATCAATCTGCAGGATTGTTTTCTCAAGGGGCAGGTTTAAACTACCAGGAAGAGTTTAATGGGTGGAACGATTTTCAATTGATTCAGTCCTTTCTTGATATTTTCAGAGCAAAACGAAACAAAAAGGTAAAAACAAAAAGAAACAAAAGGCAAATTAAAGTGAGTGATGCATCAGAAAACAAGGATGAGCCAATTGAAAAAATCCCAGTGGATAAACAAATAAAAGGAGATATTAAATTTTAATCTTATTATGATCAGTAAATCAAGAAGAAGTGTAACCCTCCTCCTACTTTTCATTTTTATTTCATTTTCAAGCCCTGTAATGAGTCAAAAACCTTATTTTTTAGGAAGTGCGGCTGGATTAAACTCAAATAGTTTTGGAATAAGCTTCAATTACAAGCAACATTTGAGTAATAAATTTTTCGTAGAGGGAGCTGTCAGTTTACCCATGGTAACAGGATATGAAACCATTAATTATATCGATCCTGCTGTTCCATTTTATCCATCGACAAAAATTCATTATCTGTGGTCGTATTCTGCACTAGGTTTTAATATTGGATATAATTTTTTTGATTATAAAATTCAAAAAAGTAATTTAGGTATAGCCCTTGGAGGTTCTAGAGTTTTTAGTGATAAGTTAAATAGCTTCAACTTGTTTGGTGCATCTTTAAATTATTCCTATTTACTGAGTAACAGTTGGAATTTTGAAGTAAATGCAGGATTAAATTTTCTAAATGATTTTGAAGGAACCTATCCAGTACCACTTGTAAGTATTAAATATTCGAAACTTTTCGGTTTACCCGATTTAGCCCAATCATCAAATCCAGGAAACCCTTTTATTACATACGAATTACCTGACTTTAGAACGGTTACCTATATTTCCGCAGGCTTAAGTGGTAGCCTTTTAGAAATTGGACTTCAACAATATTTAAATAGATACACTTCCTTAGAACTTGGAATTGGATTTTTTGCGGCTGGTGCTAACACAAAATTTTATCCATTAAATGGATATGATGGAATACTAGATCCTTTTGTTGGTTTTACAGCAGGAATTAATTGGCTGGATGGAGGAATTCCCTATTATTATATTCCCTTTGGATTAGAGTTCAAACCATTTTTCAATGGATATGAAACGGGATTAAGAATTTCTATTGATTCCGGCCCCTTGTATTTTGATGACTGGACACCTGGTTTTAATTTACGATTGGGCTATGCCTTTAATGATAAGTACAATTGAAAATTTCCATTTTTAGATCTTTAAGGAATTTATTTCATTACAAATAAACAATTTCTTGATTTATATCGATTCCAATATTTACTTTTGATTATCAAAGTTTAAATCTATGAAAAAGGTACTGATTGCAAACCGTGGAGAAATAGCCAGAAGAGTGATAAAAACACTTAAGAAAATGAATATTTCAACTGTTGCTGTATACTCTGATGCGGATGCAGATGCTCTTCACGTAATTGAAGCAGATGAAGCTGTTTATTTAGGTGCGAGTCCTTCCTCTGAAAGCTATTTAAATCAAGATAAAATTTTGGATTATTGCCAAAAACTCGGTGTGGACGGAATTCATCCAGGATATGGATTTTTATCTGAAAATGCCAGTTTTGCTAGAAAAGTAAAGGCGGCAGGAATAAAATTAATCGGGCCTTCCCCTGAATCTATGGAAATCATGGGAGATAAACTAAGTGCTAAGCAAGCAGTTAAAGAGTTTGGTGTCCCATTGGTTCCAGGTGTTGATCATGCCATAACCGATGTGGAAGAGGCTAAAAAAATTGCAGAAAAAGTTGGCTACCCCATATTAATTAAAGCATCTGCCGGTGGCGGTGGAAAAGGTATGCGATTGGTTGAACATTCCGATGAATTTGAAGAACAAATGAATCTTGCTCAAAGTGAAGCACGAAATTCATTTGGGGATGATGCCGTTTTTATTGAAAAATTCGTAACGAAACCCAGACACATCGAAATTCAAGTTTTTGCTGATCAACATGGGAATGCTGTTTATATTTTTGAACGAGAGTGTTCCATTCAACGTAGACATCAAAAGGTAGTTGAAGAAGCACCAAGTGCCATTGTTACTCCCGAACTTCGTAAGCGCATGGGTGAAGCTGCCGTAGCGGTTTGTAAAGCTTGTAACTATGAAGGAGCGGGTACGGTTGAGTTTTTATTGGATGGTAACCTAGACTTTTTCTTCTTAGAAATGAATACTCGACTTCAAGTTGAGCATCCTGTTACAGAAGAAATTTCTGGCCTTGATCTGGTTGAATGGCAAGTACGAGTAGCTAGAGGAGAACAACTTCCAAAGTTGCAACATGAATTGGAAATCAATGGGCATGCTATTGAAATTCGCGTTTATGCAGAAGATACGTTAAATGGCTTCACTCCTGATATTGGGACTTTAAATCGATATCGTTTACCTTCTGGAGAAGGGATTCGTGTTGATGATGCATTTGAAGAAGGTATGGAAATACCTATTTATTACGATCCCATGATTGCAAAATTAGTAGTTTTGGGAAAAGATAGAAAAGAGGCAATTAACAAATGCATCGCCGCAATTGATAACTATGAAATTTCAGGACTAAAAACCACCTTGGATTTTGGTAAATATGTGTTGTCACATCCTGCTTTTTGTTCAGGGGACTTTGACACCAATTTCGTGAAGACCTATTTCTGTGATAGCCAAGCTATTTATGATGGATTCACTGATGAATCTTCTGCTCTTGCAGGTGGTATAAATCAAATTTGGAACGATTTGGAAGCAGCGAACAATAAACAATTTGCCTCTCATCCAATTATTACTAACTGGGTAAAAGTTCCTTAAAAATTTGTTTGAATGGTAGGTATTGTTCTTAAATCCACAGGGAAATTTTACACCGTTTTAACGGATGAAGGAACAGAAATCACTGCGCGCATTCGCGGTAAAATTAGACTGGAAGGACTTAGGACAACAAATCCAGTGGCAGTTGGAGATCGCGTGATTTTGCAAGAAGAAAAAAACGAAAGTGAGGAATTATTTACTATTGAATCGGTAGAACCTCGACGTAATTATTTGGTTCGTAAATCAACCAATCTCAGCAAACAAAAACAAATTCTAGCTTCCAATATTGATTGTATCTATTTGGTTGTAACCATTGAACAACCCATTACCCAATTAGGATTCATTGACCGATTCTTAGTATCTGCAGAATCTTTCCGAATTCCTGTTTCAATTTTGTTTAATAAAATTGATTTATACAGCGATGCATCCAAAAGTATAATGCAATGGTGGAAAGAAATGTACGAAAAAATCGGATATCCATGCCGTTTTATATCTACCTTTGAATCAGAAACTTATCAATTTCTAAACCAAGAAATCAAAAATAAACAAGTTCTTTTTGCAGGAAATAGCGGAGTTGGAAAGAGTTCAATCGTAAAATGCATTGATCCTAAAATAGAATTGCGCATAGGCGAAATTTCCGAAGCTCATTTCGCCGGTAAACATACGACCACCTTTGCAGAAATGTATCAAGTATCTAGTGGCGGATTTATTATTGATAGTCCTGGAATTCGAGCATTTGGTCTAGTTGAAATCGAAAAAGAGGTACTAGCTCATTATTTTCCGGAGATGCGGCAATTATTGGGTCAATGTAAATTTCATAACTGCATTCATGTTAATGAACCCCATTGTGCAGTCAAAGATGCCGTTGAAAATGGAGAGATAGAGGAAACCCGTTACATGCATTATTTGCAAATGCTTGAGGATTATGGAGGAGATATTCATCGTAGAAACGACCACGAATGAGAGTGGTAATTCAACGCGTAACACAAGCGGCAGTAACCATAAACGCTCAGATTCATAATCAAATTCAAACTGGATTACTTGTATTAGTAGGATTTGAAGCAAATGATAAAGCAGAAGATATGCAATGGATTTCAAAGAAAATAATTGATTTACGCATATTTTCAGACAATGAAGGAAAAATGAATCTTTCAGTTCAAGATGTCGAAGGAGAAATCTTGTTGGTTAGTCAATTTACCTTATTTGCATCCACAAAAAAAGGAAATCGTCCAAGTTTTATTCGATCTGCATCTCCTGATCGTGCAATTCCGTTGTATGAAAAGTTTATTGGAATGATGAATCAACTTCTGCCCAATCAGATTAAAACTGGTGTTTTTGGCGCAGACATGCAGATCTCATTAATCAATGATGGTCCGGTAACCATTACGATTGATTCCAAAGCGAGGGAGTAATTCAATTTTGAAGTTATTATTTTTTCAATTCGTACCTAACTTAAACGTATTAATAGATTGATTTTTAATGAATATTCTTTCTAAAGGAACAACATTCTTTAACGAATTAATACAAAAAAGAGAGGTTCGAAGAAAATCAAGTACCACCGAAAAACGCTATCTTTGTCTCTAAAATTCGAATTTTTTAATGGAAAAATACATCCTAAATAATCAATGGCTTGAGTTAAGTGAAATTCAATCAATCCTCGTTAACAAGAAAAAAATTGAATTGGGCGATCAAGCTAGAAAAGCAATAATTGACTGCCGGAAATACTTAGATGCTAAAATAGAAAATGAAGATGCTCTTTTCTATGGAATAAATACCGGTTTTGGTTCTCTATGCGATACCGCTATTTCCAAAGAAGATTTATCTCTGCTTCAGCGTAACCTAGTTGTTTCTCATGCTTGTGGCACTGGGAACCAAGTAGAGCTGAATACAGTAAAATGCATGCTACTGCTGAAAATAATCGGTCTAGCAAAAGGACATTCAGGCATTCGATTGGAAACCATTGAACGACTCGTGTTTTTTTACAATGAAGATATTCTTCCTATCATTTTTGAGCAAGGAAGCTTAGGCGCTTCAGGCGACTTAGCTCCCCTAGCCCATTTGTCTTTGCCCTTGTTGGGAGAAGGAACGGTTTGGTATAAAAATGAGATCCTTTCAAGTATTGAGGTATTGAAATCATACAATCTTTTGCCCTTAGAATTGGGTGCTAAGGAAGGATTAGCTTTGTTAAATGGAACACAATTCATGAGTGCTCATGCATGCGTCGGGTGGTTTAAATCCATGCAACTTTGGGAAAATTGGATTCAAGTAGCTAGCTTGTCCTTGGATGGATACGATGGTCGCATGGAACCATTTGGTATTTCACTTCATGAAATTCGAAATCATGCCGGTCAACAAGTTACTGCAAAAAAAATGCGAGAAGCTTTAGAAGGAAGCTCCATTGCATCACAAGAAAAAAAACACGTTCAAGACCCTTATACGTTTCGTTGTATCCCACAAGTACATGGCGCAAGTTGGGACGCTCTCCAATATGCCAAAGGAGTTTTTGAAAATGAGATCAATGCTGTTACGGATAACCCAACCATTTTCCCAGCCGAGGATTTAATTGTTTCTGGCGGAAATTTTCATGGTCAACCACTTGCTATTACGCTAGATTTCTTGGCCATTGCCCTAGCTGAGATGGGCAGTATTTCTGAACGAAGAGTATATAAATTAATCTCTGGAACCAGAGGTTTGCCACCGTTTTTAGTTGCCGAACCTGGACTCAATTCAGGTTTCATGATTGTTCAATATACGTGTGCTTCCATCGTTAGTCAAAACAAACAATATTGTACACCAGCTTCAATTGATTCGATTGATTCAAGTAATGGACAAGAGGACCACGTTAGTATGGGTGCAAATGCTGCGACAAAATTTTTAAAAATCGTCGACAATTGTTTTACTATTCAAGGAATTGAATTGTTAACCGCACTTCAAGCTATAGAGTTTAGACGACCATTGAAATCAAGCATTAAAAATGAAACTTTAATTTCAGCATTTAGAAAAAACATTTCTAAAACTGAAAAAGATGAATTTATGCAACCCAAAATTAACGGAGCAAGAGAATTTGTAATGCAATTGAAAAATTAATCCAATCAACGAAAAGATAAACCTTAGCTTGAATTCAGTATTGATGGTGAACAGTTAAAAAAGAAATTATGGAAGAAGAAAAAAAAGTAAAAATTAGTTTTTGGAAAATATTTTGGCCCACGTTTATCGCTATTTGTATTACATCCTTTATTGGATGGATGATAACATTAATCTTTTTTGGAGGAATTATCGCAGCATTTAGTGGAAAACAAGATGCCGCTATAAAGGAAAATACCGTTCTTCATTTAACGCTTAAAGGGGAGATTGCCGAAAAAGGAAAAACAGATTTGAATGCTGCTAATTTTAATGTATCAAATTCGCTTGGATTGCGTGACTTGCTTTTAGGATTCGAAAAAGCTAAAAAAGACTCCAAAATCAAAGGCATTTACATAGAGTTGGATGATTTAAATTGCGGTTATGCAACAGCCAAAGAAATTCGAGATGCCATAAACGATTTTGAAAAAACAGGAAAGTTTGTGATTGCTTATAATGCAGGAGAATTAATTACCCAAAAGGAATATTATTTAACTTCTGCAGCAAATGCTAACTATGGATTCCCAACATCAACCATGGAATTTTTAGGTATGGGTGCAGAACTAACATTTTTTAAAAATGCACTCGATAAACTAAATGTGGAGGTTGAAATAATAAGAGGAAAGAATAATGATTTCAAGAGTGCAGTGGAACCATTTTTCAGAACAGAAATGAGCGATTCAAGTAAATTACAAATTGAACGTTACATGAAAAGTATGTGGGATGATATCACCAACGAAATTGCCAAAGATCGCAAAACGACGGCTGCTCAATTGAATTTAATTGCGGATTCAATGTTAATCAAACGAACTGATGATGCATTGAAATACAAATTGTTGGATGGTCTAAAGTACAAAGACGAAATCATGGATATTCTTTGCAAAAAAATGAATTGCAAAAAAACAAGTGAATTGAACTTGTATAACTTCGAAAAATATGCTCGAAAAGAATTCAATGAAGACCAAACGCTAGTTGAAGCAGAAGAATCTAATATTGCTGTTATTGTTGCGGAAGGCGAAGTAGCAACAAGCGGAGATGGTGTGGCATCAAATAAAATATGTAAGTTATTCAAAGAAGCTAGAGAAAAAGAATCAATCAAAACGATTGTTTTCAGAATCAATAGTCCTGGAGGTAGCGCATTGGCAAGTGAAGAAATTTGGCGTGAGGTTACACTTACGAATAAAATAAAGAAAGTCATTGTTTCTATGGGTGATGTAGCCGCTTCAGGTGGATATTACATTGCAGTTCCAGCTACGAAAATATTTGCAGAACCAACAACAATAACTGGCTCCATTGGTGTATTTGGTATGATTCCTTATACAGGTAAAATGCTTGAAAATTATTTGGGATTAACCTTTGATAGAACCTCAACCAATGCGCATGCACCTATGAGTTTAAACCGCAAATTAACCCCAACTGAATTAGCGTCTATACAGGAAGAGGTTGATGAAATTTATGATTTATTTCTTCAGCGTGTTTCCAATGGTAGAAAAATGACCAAAGAACAAGTTAATGTTTTTGCTCGTGGACGAGTATGGACAGGAAAAGATGCTAAAAAAATTGGTTTAATTGATGAAATTGGTGGATTAACAGATGCCATTAATTATGCAGCGAAATTGGCCAAAATTTCGGAACCGAAAATCGAATATTTCCCTAAAAATAAACAAAATGAATTGTTGGAATTAATTGAATTACTGAACGAAGAAACAGAAGAAAATAGTGCAAACTCATCCATTCCCAATGAGCTGTTAGCATACTATTCAAAATTGAAAAAAATCGAAACGTTGAAAGGAATTCAAATGCGCTTACCTTATGAAATAAAATTGCGTTAAGGTATGAAAATTGGAATAATTGATGTTGGAACAAACGCTGCTCGTTTATTAATTGAAGAAATTTCAGTTCCAACAAGAAATAGAATTTATTACACACGCATTCCCCTTAGATTAGGTGATGATGTTTATTCCAATGGCTTAATTTCAGCTCAAAAAACAACCGATTTCATTCAAACCATACAGGCATTTGCATTAATTTGTAAATCTTTTCATGTAGATCAAATCAAGGCTGTGGCAACTTCAGCAATGCGCGATGCTACAAATGCAAATGAAATAATTGGGTTAATAAAAGACCAAACAGCTGTAGATCTGGAAGTTATAACAGGTGAAGAAGAAGCAAATTACATACTGGAAGCATTTTCAACCTTGGACATAAATAAATCCATACCTTTCATGGTTATTGATGTCGGGGGTGGAAGTACGGAAATTAGTGTTTTTGAAAATGGAAACAGAACAGCTTCTAGATCTTTTGAATTGGGAACCTTGCGCTTGTTGAATAATAAAGAGCATATGGATATTTGGGATTCCCTGACTCAATGGATTCAAGAAAAAATACCTGTTAAGTCTCCATTAATACTATACGGAACGGGAGGAAACATCGGTAAAGCCCATAAAGTTTTAAATTTAAAAAATTCGGATTCCGCCACATTTTCGGCCTTGCAAGAATTACACAACGCCCTCAATTCATTGTCGCTTGAGGAGCGAATGAAAAAATATCCCTTAAAAAAGGATCGAGCAGATGTAATTGTTCCAGCCATTGAAATCTATCTTTTTATCATGAAGGTTTTAGATCAGACAGAAATTTTTGTTCCTAAAATTGGACTGGCAGATGGAATTATAAATTCGATAACTAATTCAACAAAATAAGAGAAATGGCTCAAAAACCATCTATACCAAAAGGAACGCGGGATTTTTTACCTGCTGATGTAGCAAAAAGAAATTACATTTTTTCAACCATGAAAAACGTTTTTCAAAAATTCGGATTTGCGCCTATTGAAACCCCATCTTTTGAGTTATCCTCCACCCTATTAGGTAAATATGGGGAAGAAGGAGATCGTTTAATTTTCCGAATTTTAAATAGTGGTGAAAAAGTTAAAAAAGCGGATCTTGATGCGTTGGCGGCTGATAACTTACCAAAATTCGCTAATTCCTTGGCTGAAAAAGCGTTACGCTATGACCTTACCGTTCCCTTTGCACGCTTTGTGGTTCAGCATCAACATGAATTGTCTTTTCCCTTTAAACGATTCCAAATTCAACCCGTTTGGAGAGCTGATCGTCCGCAGCATGGGAGATATCAAGAGTTTTTTCAGTGCGATGCAGATGTGGTAGGTAGTAATTCGCTGCAATATGAAACGGAACTCATATTCATATTTGATGAAGTGTTAAATGCGTTGCGTCTTCCCGGGTTTACCATTCACATCAACAATAGAAAAATACTTTCTGGAATCGCTGAAGTTTGCGGTGAAACAGAAAAATTAGTTGATATAACAGTTGCCATAGATAAATTAGATAAAATCGGAGAAGAAGGTGTAATTCAAGAATTGCGAAATAGAAATATTTCTGAAGAAAGCATTAATTTAATTAAACCTTTATTTGAACTAAAAGGATATAATGAATTTAAAATCAAATTTTTAAAAAATTATTTATCGACTAGTGAAATTGGATTAAAAGGAATTGAAGAACTAGAAACAATCTTTCATTCAGTCAATGAAATTGGCTTATCAAAAGGGAATTTAGAATTAGATGTAACATTAGCTCGTGGTTTAAACTACTACACCGGGGCTATTTTTGAAGTTACTGCTCACGATGTACAAATGGGAAGTATTTGTGGGGGCGGAAGATATGATGATTTGACCGGATTATTTGGTTTAAAAGGAGTTTCAGGTGTAGGAATTTCATTTGGAGCTGATCGAATTTATGACATCCTAACTACCTTAAACCTATTTCCTTCTGATTTAGATAAAGGAATAGAAGTCATGTTTATTAATTTTGGAGAAAAAGAAGCTACAGCATCCTATAAATTAATTCATCAATTAAGAAAAAAAGGAACTTCCGCTGAATTATATCCAGAGGCTTCTAAAATTCAAAAGCAAATGAAATATGCTAACGATACGCACGCACAATTTGTTGCTTTACTAGGTGAAAGTGAATTGAAAAATGAAACTGTCCTTTTAAAAAACATGGTAACCGGAGAACAAACCGAAGTATCATGGTCTAATTTAGTTGAACACTTTAATGGATAGAGCATGTTAGGATTAAAAATGTCAACAGATCCACGCTGGGTAAACGTGGTAGAGCGAAACATTCAAGAAATATTAATTGATCACGCATTTTGTGAACAAAAAGCAGCTAGTAATGCGATTTCCATGATTGTACAATACCCACATTATGTTGATTTAGTTCAGGCCATGACCGAAATTTGTCAAGAAGAAATGATGCATTTTGACATGGTTCATCAAAAATTGTTGGATCGTGGATTGACATTAACTTTTGAGCGTAAAGATCCATATGTGAATGATTTAGCAGGTTATTTAAAGCGCAGTGCACATGGATCAAAAGAAGGATACTTCGTGGATCAAATGCTTTTCGCTGCTATGATAGAAGCCAGAAGTTGTGAACGATTTAAAATACTCTCTGAACAACTTCAAGACGAAGATTTAAAAATTTTCTACCGAGATCTTATGGAAAGTGAAGCTCGCCACTACACTACTTTTCTTGGTTTTGCTCGAAAATATGGCGGAAAAATTAATGTAGACCTACGTTGGCAAAATTTCTTAGAATTTGAAGCTACATTAATGGATCAATATGGGAAAACAGAAACTATACATGGATAATATGAAACACGCAAACTACAAATACTCGGTTCGAGATAGATTAATTCGATACGTTCAAATCGATACAGAAGCAGACCCTAATTCTGAAACAACTCCTTCCAGCTTTAAGCAAAAAGACCTTTCTAAATTATTGGTGGAAGAACTGACCACATTAGGCATTCAAGATGCTGAAATGGATGAATGGGGTTATGTTTATGCAACCATTCCAGCCACTTCCTCACGGGAAAATATTCCAACTATTTGTTTTTGTTCACACGTAGACACGGCACCTGATTGCAGTGGAAAAGATGTGAAACCGATCGTTCATGAAAATTATCAAGGACAACCAATTGTGTTACCAGATGATCCTACCCAAATAATTACAACCGAAAAACATCCTTATTTATCGAGTAAATTTGGAGACGATATCATAACAGCAAGCGGCACAACCCTATTAGGTGGAGATGATAAAGCAGGGGTTGCCATTATCATGGATTTCGCTCAGTTTATGATGCAAAACCCACAAATTCAGCATGGAAAAATAAGAATTCTATTCACCCCTGATGAAGAAATTGGTCGTGGAGTAGATAAAGTGGATATGAAAAAACTGAATGCAGATTTTGGGTACACACTAGATGGTGGTCCGCTAGGATCTATTGAAGATGAAACATTTTCAGCCGATGCCATGACATTTACATTCCATGGAATAAGCGCTCATCCGGGTTATGCAAAAGGAAAAATGGTTCACGCAATTAAAGTAGCTTCACATTTCATTGATTCACTTCCCAAGGATAGCTGGTCGCCAGAAACAACTGCCAACCGAGAAGGATTTGTTCATCCAACCTCCATATCAGGGGGATTAGAAACAGCCACCGTTTCGTTTATCATTCGAGATCATCAAACGTCTAAATTAATTGAGCATGAAAATCGATTAATAGAACTGGCTCAAGCAGCAACGAAAGCTTTTGTAGGTGCTAGCATGGAACATCAAACCAGTGAACAATATAGAAATATGAAGGAAATTTTGGACACGGTACCTTTTGTGAATGAATATGCCGTTCAAGCGATTGAAAAAGCCGGAATTGAACCTAAAAAAATGATTATTCGTGGAGGAACGGATGGATCTCGATTGTCTTTTATTGGTCTACCCTGCCCTAACCTATTTACAGGTGAAATGGCTATTCATTCCAAACACGAATATGTTTCCGTTCAAGATATGCAAAAAGCCGTTGATACGATGATTGAATTGGTACAGATTTGGGAGCAACATTAACTGAATAAGGAAGTGTCTGATTTTTCGTTTCCAGATATTCATACCCATTTTTATCAAAGAAATTCAATTTCTATTCTGAATGCTCATTCGTCTTTAGATTCTTTACATTCCCGAGGAATTCATCCGTGGAAAGTTGATGATAATTATACAACGAGATTAAAAAAGCTTGAATCAGAGTTACAACATTCTCATTGCGTGGCACTAGGTGAAATTGGTTTAGATAAAATGTGTTCGGTTGATTTTGAACTTCAGCAAAAAGTATTCATCCAACAGATTGAACTATCAGAAAAATATAAAATGCCCATTATCATTCATTGTGTGAGAGCCAGCAACGAATTATTCAAAATAAAAAAGGAAGTAAAACCTTCTCAAAAATGGATTTGGCATGGTTTCAATAAGGTTAATCTTTTAAATCAAACCTTAGCAAACGAAATAATACCCAGTTTTGGAGAAGTAGTTCTTATCAACAAATCAATTCAAAATGAGGTAATTAATCTAGATTCCAATCTTTATCTACTTGAAACAGACACTTCAACTTTTTCAATTGAGGCAATCTATAAAAAGGTATCTGAATTAAGAAATCAGTCTTTGAAAACTATACAAAACGAACAATTAACTAATTTTACACGAATTTTTACAAAATGGCAGATTGGTTAGAGCGTTCCGAATTATTGATCGGAAAACAAAATATTGATAAACTAAAAGATGCGCATGTTTTAGTAGTTGGATTGGGCGGAATTGGTTCATTTGCTGCTGAATTCATTGCGCGAGCAGGTGTTGGAACTATGACAATTATTGATGGGGACGTTTTTGATCCAACCAATAAAAATAGACAATTAACTGCTTTGAATTCCACGATTGGTAAAAGTAAAGCTCAAGTTTTAGCCGAACGAATTATTGATATCAACCCTGAAATTAAACTGCATGTACTGGATGAATTCGTATTGCCAGAGCGCGTTTGGAAAATACTGGATGAATATTCACCTGATTATGTAATGGATTGCATTGATTCTGTTTCACCCAAATTAGAATGGATCACAGCATGTAAGAGACTGAAAATTAAAATCATTACTCATTTGGGAGCGGGAGGAAAAAAAGATCCATCCAAAGTTCAAGTTACGAATCTCGAAAATGTCTCTAATTGTAAGCTGGGTGCACACATTAAAAAACGAATGAGAAGTAAAGAAATGTCTTTTAGAGGCATTACTGCCGTTTATTCATCTGAAATCCAAGATAAAAATTCCCTTAAAATGACCAATGGGTTGAATTTCAAGAAATCATATTATGGTACAATTAGTTATATGCCCGCACTTTTCGGACTTGTTGGTGCAGCCGAAGTAATTGATTATCTGACCAATAAAAAATAATTCGTTTTTTTCTTTCCAAATTTTGAACGTTTGGATTAGCTTGTTGTATGTGTTCATGTTATCCTTATTAGGATGTTAACCAAATTAAATTTTTTATGAAAAAGATTCTTTTATTATTATCAGCGGTACTCACCTTAAATGCTTATGCAACTGATAAAACCATTGTTAAATCTACGGTAAGTGACGTAACGGTATTTGCTCAAGGTGCTCAACTTTACCATAAAGCCAATTACACCATTTCTCCCGGAAATACGGAAGTTATCATAGAAGGAATTAGTCCTTACATAGATGCCAAAAGCATTCAAGTGAAAGCAACAGGAAATGTAATCATTTTAGATAGTAAGCATACGATTTATTATCCTCAGCCTGAAAATGTGCTACCAGATGCCGTAACAGCAAAAACGAAACGAGAAATCATGGCGCTCGAAGACTCATTGCGCATCATGGGGTATGATATCCAAGAAATTCAAGATGAAATTGCTGTATTAAATGCTACAAAAAATATCATCACCATTAATGGAGCAGTGCGCGGACAAGGAAAAGTAAATGATTCTATTAATTTATTAAAACAAACCGTTGATTTCTACTCGCTTAAAATGAATGAAATCAATAAGAAATTATTAGCATTGAACAAACGTCTGTATGAAAAACAAAGTAAAAAATCTCAAATGGACGATCGACTTTCAAAACTTCGCAATTTTGATAGAAACAATGGGGAAGATCCTGCAAAATACGCCCCAATACATAGAATAATCGTTACGCTAACAACGAAAGAAAATGTGGTCGGAAAAATTAATTTATCCTATTTAGTATCTAACGCAGGTTGGGTTCCGTTGTATGATTTGAGGACTGATATAGGAACAAATAAAATGAACTTGAATTATAAAGCACAAGTTTTTCAAAATACAGGGTTGGAGTGGAAAGATGTAAAATTGACTATTTCTACAAACAATCCGTACCAAAATAAAACAAAACCGACCTTACATCCTTGGTACATTGATTATTATGCGTATCGTAGCCAAAATGTATATAATAACGCAAACGCTCCAGCAATGATGAAGAAAGAATTGAGTGAGCAAATGGTTTTTTCTAATTCCATTTCTAGGTCTAATGAAGACCTTTTGGAAAAAGATGCTTTTACTTCCGCAGATTTTACAACTGTTGTGCGGAACTTAACATCAGCCGAATTTAAAATTGACTTACCTTATACCATTCCATCCAATAATGAACAACACATGGTATTGATTAAAAATGCGGATTTAGATGTTAAATTCAAGTATTTTACCGTTCCTAAATTAGATCAAGCGGTATATTTGGTGGCTGAATTATCTAAATTGGATGAATTGGGATTAGTTCCTGCAAAAGCAAATATTTTCACCGATGGTTCTTATGTTGGTGAAACGTATATTGACCCAACAACGATCGATGATACGCTTTCTTTGAGCCTGGGTAAAGATCCAAACATTGTAACAAAAAGAACACTTTTGAAAAAGGATTCAAAGGACAAAATCTTGAACGACAAAATAGAAAAAACAATGAAATACACGATAGAAATTAAGAACTTAAAGGCTACACCAATTGAAATCGTTGTTTTAGATCAAATTCCAATTACACAAAATGGAGAGATTACGATTGAAGCTCTTGCTTTATCTGGAGGTGCACTTGAAGAACGTACCGGTATTGTTGAATGGCGCTTTGATTTGAAAACTAAAGATTCTAAAATTCTAGATTTTGGATATAAAGTAAAACATCCAAAAGACAAGCAAATTGTTCTAAATTAACAAGTTGATTTTAGGATTTGATAAACAGGCAATTATAATGATTGCCTGTTTTTTTTGTTAATACCTAAGGGTAATTCTTAAATTATTTTTCGTAATCTGGCTAAATAGTTGGGTTTATATTTAATCTTAACACTTTTTATTAAACCAAAAAAGGCTGCCTTTTACAAGACAGCCTTTTCATATATAGTGTCGCTTTTTTCTATCCGAGTAAATCGGGAAGAGAAAAACGGAAAAGAGTCTACCGAAGCAGACTCTTGTAAATCCAAAATTACATCATTCCGGGCATTCCACCACCCATTCCTGCCATAGCAGCTGCTGGATTAGATTCTTCCGGTTGATCTGAAATTACGCATTCAGTCGTTAACAACATGGATGCTATGGATGCTGCATTTTCTACTGCAATTCTGGTAACTTTTGTAGGGTCAATTACGCCTGCCTTAAATAAATCTTCAAATTTATCAGATCGAGCATTGTACCCAAAATCACCTTTTCCTTCACGTACCTTTTGAACAATTACAGCTCCTTCCCCACCTGCATTGGCAATAATTTGACGCAAAGGTTCCTCAGCTGCACGTT